>NZ_JAUBUY010000045.1:0-52109 GCF_036705565.1 Microcoleus sp. AT8-B5 | reverse complement strand
TCCTTCTATCAATGGCTAAGTTTTAGTCTGAGATTGACAAAAAGCGCTCCTAGAAATAGGGGCGCTTTTTGTTTGGGGAAAATCTAATTTAACACTACTAATGCTTTGCAAAAGTTGGCTTACAGTTTACTTAAATAAATTTTTATCTGACCCTTTATGGACAACGACAAAAATTATTGAGATAGTTATAGAGTTCGCGAAATAAGGGACATTTTTTCTGGACTTCATTTGGATCGATTTCCCTCAATAGCAAAGGAGTATGATCTCCTTTAGAAAAGCGTGCTTTATCGCGATCGAGTTCATCTTGAACACTTGACTCAATTAAATATTCTGATAGTTTTTCTCGACAGCAATCTTTTTCAGCATCGTATTCACTAAATGCTTCTGGATTCTCAAAAGAAACTTTTCTTTGTGTACTTAGCCACCAACGCATCCGTTCATGTCTTTTGCCTCGACGAAAATCTGAATGTTTAGCTATTGAATTATTCCAATCAGCAATAATCCAAGCTTCGATTTCCGGCGCGGCAAACCCAACAAATTTTTCGATGTCAGCACATTCGGGTATTTTTGATAACTCTACCAATATTTTTGATTTTTGTGTCTGAGAATCGCGACAATCCAAATCGTCAAAAACTAAAATCAAGTCGCATTTATTTGCTTCCGCTTTTAAGGCGATCGGTAATTCTTGCTTTATTTGCTCGATTAAGCTTTGACCTGTTCTTCCATAACTACCTGCTTTATTAGCTTTAGGGCCGGGTTTTTGGCGAACTGGTGTTTTTCGTTCAAATCTACAGCCCGGAAAAGTTTTTTCTAAAAAAGGAAAGAATCCTCTAACCTCAGCCTCACCGCCACCAGAGAAAACCCACACTACCACGGCCATCCTCCAATACTTGGATCGCCAACACGGTATAAGTCGCCCAATTGCCATCCCTCTTCAAGTTTTGGCTTCAGCAGTTCTTTTGAAAGAGATTTGACTGAGAAATACGTTCTGTTTTCGGGATAAAAACAAAGAACATTCTCTAAACGATCGGTAAAGTGATCTAAAAGGTCGGGACTATGTGTGGTAATAATTATCTGAGTTCTGGTGGCAGCTTTTTTAATCCACTCAGCTAAAATTGGCATCCACGAGACGTGCAATCCTAATTCAGGTTCATCAATGACTATCAAAGAAGGAAGAAGTGGAGAATGTAATATAGTTGCCCAACAAAGCATCCTGACAGTTCCATCCGACATTTCATTTAGGTAGAATGCTTCATCATCAATACCTTCAAAATACCATTCTACAGTGAGAGATAGGCGACCCGAAGGTAAAGCTCTAAGGCGACGAGTTTTTGGCAGGATGGACTTCATTGCCTCGTTAATGCTATCTTCAAAATTGATAGATTTTTGGTTTAAATTGTACAATACTAAAGGCAGATTATCTCCCGATGCAGATAAGTAAATATCACTGCCACCTATTTTAGGTTCGGCGGTTATAATTGAATTCAAATTCATGTTATTGGCATTATAAAATTGCCATTTTGAAATAAATTCAATTAATTCTCTTCTAATTTTGTAAATAGGTGTAGTTTCTGGTGGTAATAGACTATTTTCAAGCAGTGTCGGAATTGTCAACAAACCAAAAGAATTGGTAGGAATGTTATCTAAAGGTTCAAACTGAGTTGGCTCTTGACCGAGAGACTTGTAAACAGATAAAACTCCTTGCCCTAATTCTCTGTTATGCAATTTATAGTAATAGAAAGGTTGCCTGCTGGAAGTTTCCTGCAAATCTTCTCCGCCATATAGATATTCTTCAGAGATGCTCGCCCTTACTTTTTGTCTATCGGTATAAAGTTTGAAATCAAGAATTGCGCTGTCTTTTTGAAGATTACCAGTGTGGTTAATTTGCGAAAAACAGCAAGCTATACTGACCTTTGCTGGACTTTCAACATTGACATCTAAAATTCTACCACCACCAATTTTAGAAACAGCATCCTCAAAACTACTCACGTCCCGATTTGCGTCAGGAATAGCTATTAGGCAATCTTTTAAAAATTTTAAACAACTGATGAAATTGCTTTTGCCTGAACCGTTTGAGCCGATAAATATATTAAGGTTGTTTAAATTTACAGATGGATCTAAGTGCAGATTTTTATAATTCTTTGTTGTCAAAAATCGAATAATTGGTTGATTCATACGATCGCTCCGGTTATACTTCAGAAAGTTAGGGCAGGCAAGATGCCTACCCTACAAAGGTAAAAAATTAATTTTTTACCTTTTAACTCTCGATTTTGGATTAGCCGTTACTGAACAAACTTCTTGAATGCCAGAGTCACGTTGTGGCCGCCAAATCCAAAAGAATTCGACAGCGCCACATCAACTTTTAGATCGCGGCTTGTATGAGGAACATAGTCCAAATCGCACTCAGGATCGGGATTTTCCAGATTAATTGTCGGCGCGATTTTGTCATTGGCGATCGACATTACCGTCGCCACCGCCTCAATTCCCCCAGAACCGCCCAAAAGATGACCGGTCATTGACTTGGTAGAACTAATTGCTACTTTGTAAGCATGGTCTCCCAAAGTCTTTTTAATCGCCTTGGTTTCCGTAGAATCGTTGGGAAGCGTGCTTGTGCCGTGAGCGTTGATATAGCTCACCATATCCGGCGTCAAACCCCCATCCTTGAGCGCTAAAGCCATGGCCCGCGACGCACCCTCTCCCCCCGGTACCGGAGAAGTCATGTGATACGCATCGCAAGTTAAACCGTAGCCGACGATTTCTGCGTAAATCTTCGCGCCACGCGCCAGAGCGTGTTCCATTTCTTCTAGAATCAGAATGCCAGCACCTTCGCCGACGACAAAACCATCACGATCGCGATCGAACGGACGGCAAGCATGAGTCGGGTCATCGTTGCGAGTCGAAAGCGCCCTCGCCGCAGCAAAACCCGCCACGCACAAAGGTGTCACCGCAGCTTCTGTACCGCCGCAAATCATGGCTTGGGCGTAACCCGCCTGAACTAAGCGAAACGCATCGCCCACGGCATTCGACCCGGCAGCGCAGGCCGTCACCGTGCAAGAGTTTGGCCCCTTAGCGCCCGTTTGAATCGCCGTCAGGCCCGCGGCCATATTCGCAATCATCATGGGAATCATAAACGGGCTGCATCGATCGGGGCCGCGATTCAGATAAATCTCTTGCTGGTCTTCCAAAACCTTCAGGCCACCAATGCCAGTGCCAAGAATGACACCCACCTGTTCTGCGTTCAGGTCATTAATCTCCAACTTCGCATCAGCAAGAGCTTGTTTGCTCGCTGACACCCCAAATTGAGCAAAGCGATCCATCCGCTTTGCTTCCTTGCGCTCTAAATAGTCGTGTGGGTCGTAACCCTTCACCTCTGCGGCAAAGCGGCAGTCGTGCCGCGACGGGTCGAATAAGGTGATCGGGCCTATACCATTCTTGCCGGCAAGCAACCCGTCCCAATATTCGGACAAGGTATTGCCGATCGGTGTAATCGCGCCGAGACCCGTGATAACAACGCGCTTACGCTCTAAATTTGTCATGATTTCAGTTTCAAAAAATTAAACACCCAGAACGCAGAACAAAAGAGGAGTTTCCAGTTTTATAACTTCTCTCCTCTTAGGGGAAAAAACAGGTATTTTATGCTTTTGGAGCTGCAAGTTGGCTGCTGATGTAATCTACACAAGCTTGAACCGTAGTAATTCCTTCGGCTGCTTCGTCGGGAATTTCAATATCAAACTCTTCTTCCAAGGCCATTACCAGCTCTACTGTATCTAAGGAATCTGCTCCTAAATCGTTAGCAAAGTTGGCTTCGGGCTTGACTTCGCTCAGCTCGACTTCCAGTTGCTCTTTCACAATTTTCTGGACTCTAGTAAAAATGTCGTCTTGGCTCATAACATCGTGTCCTCATTGGTTGCTGCGTATCTAATCTTATCCGAAAGGGGGATCTGCAGGACAAAGGCTGGCCGCTTTTCTAAGTGACACGGGCCAGGGACAATTGGGACACGGACGATCGCAGCAACTCTAGGACTGTTATGGGGTGGCGATCGCTATTTGAATAGTTCTGGAGGCATAAACTCTATCTGGCGGTGCACACCGTACCTTACCGCTACCAATAGTGTTGCAAAGCAATTTTTGCGTCCCGGACTGATTGAATGACTATCTGCAAGAGATCATGCCCTAGTGACTGCTTGTCCCCTAGAAATTCTCAAAAGCAACGCCCAAACGCATACGATCCGTCTTGCTTTCCTACTTGCGCTCGCACTCAGATAACCTCAACGGACTCAATGGAAGTATCGCATCTGTACATCGCATCTGTACAACGATGGAGTTTGCCTACGCTGCGTTCCCGACAAACACAAACCACCTCTTAGCCCCTATTTAGCGCCTGCTGCACCATGTACTCCCCGAGTTTCCCGGATGCGCCTACGATAAAAACCTACACATAACGGCTGAATTGAGCGGCAAACGAGCGCCTCGATCTCAACACCAAAATATCACTTTTGTCAGAGCCAAGGATATGTTATACACCCATCACTTCACAATTACTTATGTTTCGCGATCGCCCATAGCTTCTCTGGACTCAACAACGGAGCCAACCATCTTTGCTTTTGCTTAATCTCGGCTGAAAAACGACAAATTTAACAGGCGCGATCTGTTCCGCCTAACGGTGTGCTTGAGGGGCTGTCAAAACCATTGCATCTACACCACTGACTTTCCCCAGTCGGCTCCAAGCGAATTGTTAGAAAGCTTAACATCAACTCTACTTACAAGATCAGAGATTGCACTTTGTCCATCAATTGTGGATGATTCCCGTCATTTCATGGATTTTCAGGAAGAAGCGCCTCCATATATGGGGCAATATAATTGCGACCTTTTTCGATATAGTACTTTGTAAACAGAGATTCAAACTCCTGTTTTACTAATTGAAGTGCAGCATTCAAACGTGGGCGACCGTATACTAAAAACTGAGCCGTCGAATAGGCATAGTATTCTTTCTCTTTACCGACAATATTTTTCTTGAAGGCATCTTGGTAAAGCCCACGTCCCTCCTCAATCAATTGTTGAATGGATGAAGTAAAATGAATCGACTCTCCACTTGGGAAGTCGATTTTTTTATCTTGAATAAATCCAATCACCTTCTTCATGCATTCACGGGTTTGTTCAACTGATAAGCATCCCTCATCTTTTCTTCTAAATCCCCATTGAGTGCAACCATTTGTAACTTCAAGAACTCGTAAAATTGCGAGGTTATCAAGCTCTTTTGAATCGATTTTCTGCAATTCATGAATATGATGCTCAATCCGTTTACTAAATCCGTGGAAATCAGTTTCACAATACTCTTTGAGCTCTTCGATCATGGCTAACTGTTGCCAGTCGAACCTTATTGAGTTTAACATTATTGAATTCCCTCCAAATCATTCATGTTTAGGCAGTATGGGCGGCTAAGGACTACCTCATTCCGCTCAAAATTGTCATTTTTATCCTAGCCATACTCAAACGTTTTGAAATATCGATCGTAGCTTGCCCGATCATCAAAACTTCAAGAACGCCTTCTTGAAGTTTTGATTGAACTCCTCGGCAATACCTCTGTTGCCCTCGATATTTGTGAGGAGCTTTGTAAATTGTGACGGCTTGGGGGAATTGTGCTTGACCCGACTGCATGATTTGACATTTTGGGTGAGATGAAAGCAGTATCATAAACTACCGCTATGTCTGGAACCAGATGATTTTGCAACTACCGACAGCATTGAAGTACAATCGCACTGATAACCCAGCAAGCTAACGGTGTAGTTCAGCCACCTTGGCTTATTTACTCTTGAATCATAACACTCTAATGGGTCGGGTGTAACGATGTGTTATGCTCGATCGCCTAACAATTACTTATGCTAATGTGCTCGCCCTTCGCCTTTGCGAACTGGCAAACTTAGTAACTCATTTTTGCTTGCCCAGCAGCGATCGCAGATACATAACTTTGACGGTGCGATTGATTCCAGTGTCTAGACGAACCATCAGCGATGGGATTTTTCCAAAAGCGCCTTCAGCAAATTAGCGCGATCGCCCCGCCACCAACCTGAAAACTGCGTTTCATCTGTGCCTTAAAAGAGGGGGGCTTTCACGCTAGTTTTCTGTAAGGATATGGAGAGGAGAAACGAAGCAGGAAGCATCCCGACCTCCAGCGCTCTCGTTTCTTTTCCCTTGCCTTTTCTCCCCTGCAGAAACGATTATGCCATCCCCAAATCTCAAATATGCTTATTTTCCCGGTTGTGTCGCCCAAGGAGCCGCCCGCGAACTTTACCTGTCTACCCAAGCACTGACTCAAGCGTTGGGGATTGAACTGGTGGAACTAAAGAAAGCTTCCTGCTGCGGTTCTGGCACTTTCAAGGAAGATTCGCAGTTACTCGAAGATACTGTCAACGCCCGCAATATTGCTTTGGCTGAGGAACTTAATCTGCCTTTACTCACGCATTGCAGCACTTGTCAAGGGGTAATCGGTCATGTGGACGATCGCCTCAAGGAATCTCAGAAAACCGATCCCAACTACGTAGAAAAAGTCAACGGTTTACTGGAAAAACAAGGCTGTTCGCCTTATCAAGGCAGTACCGAGGTGAAACATCTGTTGTGGGCGATCGTGGCAGATTACGGGCTCGACGAGGTGCAGAAGCGTGTCACCCGCAAGCTGTCGGGTTTGAAGTGCGCGTCTTTTTACGGGTGCTACCTGCTGCGAGCTCAGGATAAGCTGCTTTACGATGACCCGCACCAACCGGAATCGATGGAAAATGTGTTTCGGGCGATCGGGGCAACTCCGGTTTACTATCGAGGGCGGACGCAGTGCTGCGGCTGGCCGTTGGCGAGTTATGCCACTAACCAATCTTTTCAGATGGCAGGCAAACATATTCAAGATGCTCTTGACAATGGCGCTGATTGTATGGTAACGCCTTGCCCGCTTTGTCATTTAAATTTGGATTCGCGACAGCCGGAGGTAGAAAAAGTAATCGGGCGCAAATTGGGTTTGCCGGTGCTGCATTTACCGCAATTGGTGGCTTTGGCTTTGGGTGTGGAACCGAAAAAACTAGGACTCGATCGACATATTGTTTCCACAAAGCCCGTGTTAGAAAAATTAGGCTTTTAGTCGATCGATTTGCACAGATTTGTAGTAAAGAAGTCCGTCCTTGATAACTCCCCTCTAACCACAGACTTGCTCAGTAGGAACCTACTTTGATAAGACTCTCCGCGTGAATAACTGTGAAGTTTTGTCGCTTTTTCGCGAAGTGCTTCCAGGCACTGCGGTAGACTAACCTTTAATTCTCTGTGCAGGCTATAGCGGTGTCACCTCGCCGTCAAATCTGTTCACTCGCAGAGGCAGCAAATTTTTAGTGACTCGTTGGGAGCCTTTATTCAATGTCTCATTCAGTCAAAATTTACGATACTTGCATCGGCTGCACTCAATGCGTCCGCGCTTGTCCGACTGACGTTTTGGAGATGGTGCCCTGGGATGGCTGCAAAGCAGCTCAGATTGCCTCATCTCCCCGCACCGAAGACTGTGTAGGCTGCAAGCGGTGCGAAACTGCTTGTCCCACCGATTTTCTGAGCATCCGGGTTTACCTGGGAGCAGAAACCACTCGCAGTATGGGTCTAGCCTACTAAATATCGATCGACACGCCGATCGAATTACGGGCACAAAAGAGGGGGCGATTAAATTGCCCCCTCTTTTTTGTCGCGGAATCTGCATTCGGGGCCGGAAGAAGGTAAAAATGATAAAACTTGAGTTTTATTGCGATCGCTAAGCAGGAGTAGTACGTTAAATGTGCGGAATCGTTGGCTATATCGGCACGCAAGCAGCAAGCGAGATTTTGCTAGCAGGATTGGAGAAACTAGAATACCGGGGCTACGATTCAGCGGGCCTCGCTACCATCTCCGAAGGAGAAATTACCTGCATCCGAGCAAAGGGCAAATTGCACAACCTCCGGGAAAAGTTAGCAGAGATAGACTCTCTGGCTCCCATCGGCATCGGACACACCCGCTGGGCAACTCACGGCAAACCAGAAGAATATAACGCTCACCCTCACCTAGATAATAGCGGGCGAATTGCGGTAGTTCAAAATGGAATTGTCGAAAATTATCGCGAGTTGCGGGAAGAATTGAAAGCGAAGGGACATAAATTTGTCTCCGATACCGATACAGAAGTTATCCCTCATTTAATAGCTGAATTTTTGAAAGAAGCAAGAAGGGAGAAGGAAGAAGAAAAAGATAAAAAAACAGAAAAGATTGCTGATTTATCGTTTTTGGAAACGGTTTTAAATGCGGTAAATAAATTAGAAGGAGCTTTTGCGATCGCCGTTATCTGTGCAGATTTTCCAGAGGAAATAATTGTCGCCAGACAGCAAGCTCCTTTGGTGATTGGGTTTGGTGCTGGTGAATTTTTCTGCGCTTCCGACACGCCGGCCTTAGTATCTCACACCCGCACTGTTTTGTCCTTAGAAAATGGCGAATTGGCAAGGCTAACTTCGATGGGAGTGGAAGTTTACAGCTTTGCAGGGGAAAGGCTGAAAAAAAGCCCGCGCATCCTTGGTTGGAGTCCGGTTTTAGTCGAAAAACAAGGCTTCAAACACTTCATGCACAAGGAGATTTATGAACAGCCCGCCGTAGTCCGAGCTTGTTTGGAGGCTTATTTAGACAGCGATTGGCAGCCAGGAAATCCGAACTCTCCCATCAATCTCAACTTGCCCAATGAACTTTGCGCCGATGTCGAACAAATTTCAATTCTCGCCTGCGGAACGAGCTGGCACGCCTCGCTAATTGGCAAATATTTGTTGGAACAATTAGCTAATATTCCGACTGCGGTGCAGTACGCTTCTGAGTACCGCTACGCACCGGCACCGCTGACAGCAAATACTTTAACTATTGGGGTAACTCAGTCGGGAGAAACGGCGGACACGCTGGCTGCTTTGGGGATGGAACAGCAGCGCCGCGCGGGTTTTACTGATAAATTCCGGGCGAGAATGTTAGGCATTACTAACAGAACCGAAAGTTCGATCGCCCACATGATGCCGCAGGTAATCAACACCCACGCCGGTATAGAAGTCGGCGTTGCTGCGACTAAAACTTTTGTCACTCAGTTGATGGCATTCTATTTCTTAGCTTTGGATTTGGCGCACCAGCGGCAAACAATCAGCACTGAGAGATTGGCAGAAATTATTACTGGTTTGCGCCAGTTGCCGGCAGAAATTGAGAAGTTTTTGGAGATTCAAGAACAGTATGTGGAGGAATTGTCCCACCAGTTTACAGACACCCAAGATTTTATCTTTTTGGGGCGGGGAATTAACTTTCCGATTGCTTTGGAAGGGGCGCTGAAACTGAAGGAAATTAGCTACATTCACGCCGAAGGATATCCGGCGGGAGAGATGAAACACGGCCCGATCGCCCTTTTGGATGCGAAAGTGCCTGTAGTGGCGATCGCCATGCCAGGAAGCGTCTACGAAAAGGTGCTTTCCAACGCTCAGGAAGCCAAGGCCCGCGACGCCCGTTTAATTGGCGTTACGCCGAAGCAAGGTGTGGCGGAAGCCGACATTTTTGACCACGTTTTGCCCGTGCCTTTGGTGGATGAATTGTTGTCACCGATTGTAACAGTGATTCCGCTGCAATTGTTGGCTTACCACATTGCAGCGCGTCGAGGTTTGGATGTGGATCAGCCACGAAATTTGGCGAAGTCGGTGACAGTGGAATAAAGGAAGTCATTAGTCAGTAGTCATTAGTCAGTAGTTGGTTATTGGTTGTTGGTTGTTCGTTCTAATAACCAATAACCTATGCCCGATGCCCGATGCCCGATGCCCAATGCCCAATGCCCAATGCCCTATTCCCTATTCCCTCTGGCTGACTCCGCAAATTGCGGCTAACAGCAACCAGCTTGTAGTATTGAGTCGGAAATCAAACAGCGTCACGTCTACAGTGTTAAAAAGCGTACAGGCGGCGAAGGCTAATAAATAACTGAAAAAAATTAGGCGATCGCCTGAATTTTCCTGTTGACAATTCACCAGATTCGTGCTGTGTAAAATAGAATTTTTCTCAGTTTCCTCTGCGTCTATTTTTTCCTGCTTAATATCCCCAGGAAAATGCGGCCAATTTGCCAGCAGCAAAACACCCCTAGCCAAAACCCAGCCAACTAAACCAAACAACAAAAGCGTTGCCGGTATTCCCGTTTCCGCAGTCAACATTAGTATCAAACTGTGAGGATGACCAAGCCATTCTTGCATCTGAGCTTGATAGAGAGGCGTAAAATTTCGCAATCCCCAACCAGTCCAAGGACGCTGCTGCGTCATCGACCAAGCAAATTGCCATTGAGTAGTTCTCAAAGTAGCTGTCGGCCGATTTGGGAACATCTCGTCGGTGAGTCTAGCCCAAAAGAAAGCAGGGACAATTCTTCGCAAATACTGCCGTAATGGTTCGGGGCCAAAGGCAGACAAAAAAACTGTGCTAGCCACACTAAAAACTGCAGCTAATATTTTTTTATAACCCGCATAAAATGCAAAAGCCAAAACTGCAAAAACTGCCAGCCCCCAGGCATTGCGAGAATTAGTAAAAATCAAAGCAACAGCATTTCCCACCACGGCCAAACTTAAAAATAGGAATCGGTAACTGGGAATCGGTAATTGGGAATTGGGAATTGGGAATTGGGAATTGGGAATCGGTAACTGGGAATTGGTAATTTGCAATTCATTAATTATTTCCTTCTGCCTTCTTCCCTCTGCCTTCTGCCTTCTGCCTTCTGCCTTCTGCCTTCTGCCTTCTTCCATCCACAGTCCCAGTGCTAAAATAAAAGCAATTGTCAGATAGCAAGCTAAAATATTAGCGTACATAAATACAGAAGCCATACGGCCGGGGGGATTGCCTTGGGGTTCGAGTACCCAGCCAAAAACAGGCTGCAATTGAGCGATGCCGCTCCAACCGAAAAATTGCTGTCCCAGGCCTAAAATTATCACTGGAATTGAACTAATTACAATCACCCAAGACAATTGCCGCAATTGAGGCAAAGTTTGAATTAAACTGCTGAAAACGGCAAACAATATAAAGAACGGCAAGAAATTGTATAACCCTACAAAAGCCTCGATACGGTTGTTAGCAAAAACCGCTGTGATGACTAGCAGCGCGCTCAGAATTGCGAATCCTCGATTCAACGGGCGGCGACTAATTTGACGGAACTTTTGCTTGCAAGTGCCGGCCAATCCCAGGAATAAACCTAAAGCTCCCAAAATCGGAATTAAGGGAAAAATCAGCATCCCCAATTGGGCGAAATTCCAAGGAATTTGCAGGCGGGGATCTGGATGTTTTTGGAGGCGAGACTTGAGATTTTCTGCTGTCTGTTTGGCCGCTAATTTCAACCGATTTTTGATATTCACCCACACTCCCAATCTCAAAT
The DNA here is from genome assembly GCF_036705565.1 of Microcoleus sp. AT8-B5. Taxonomy (NCBI): domain Bacteria; kingdom Bacillati; phylum Cyanobacteriota; class Cyanophyceae; order Oscillatoriales; family Microcoleaceae; genus Microcoleus; species Microcoleus sp. AT8-B5. The sequence continues at coordinate 40,699 of NZ_JAUBUY010000045.1, read as the reverse complement.
CTAAAATCTACAATCTACCATCGTTAAGCTAGTTCCCAAACGCATTCCGATCGCGTTAATCGAATTTGAGCTAGGGCAAAAATGGTCGGGATAATGCGGCCGTAGTTCGTGGAAATCGATCGCCAACCCAAATCCGCGAAAAACCAAGTCCACATCACCGGGCCGAGAAACGAGAACACGCTGCGCGTCGCACCGTAACGAGCGGCACTCACAGCCATACCGCGCCGCGCCGTCTGAATTGCGACATAATTTTGAAACTGGGTTGCTGCAGTTGCAGTGCCTGCAAGCACTCCTTGTTTTGCCATTTGATAGGTGGCAAAATGCAGCGCAAATTGATTAGCCATTAGTTTGAGCAGCATTGGTTTTAAGATGGAACTAACAGCTAAAGCGCTGCCACCTTTGAACAGTAAACCCAGCGGGTCTTTTTCAGCAGAAATTGGCAGGGGTTCTGAGAGTTTAGAATCAACGATCGCTCGCTGTACGCGCAGTGTCAGCGCTTGCTGTTCGTCTGCTGGTAAACGCTTCCACGCGCGGCCCATTAAGTGCAGAAATACTTCTGCCTCTAAGTCGGTGGTTGACAACTGTCTGGGATAAGGGATTTTGAGATAGCGACAAACTTGAATTAGTGCTTGTCTGTAAGTTACTTGTTGGGTTCGCCCTCTGAGTACCGTCAACCCGTCGGCTGCAAGATAGCGAAACCGCTGTTCTACGGCGTCGAGCCATGCTTCGCGATCGCGACTTTGTACATCTATCGGTGCGGGGGTTTGCACGTAATCTAAAGGGTTAAACTTGCGGCTGAACAGAAGTTCTGTTAGTTGCTGCAATTCTTCTTCTGTTGTTAATTCTAGTGCTGCTCTGAGTTCGTCCAAAATTTTGCCCTCCCGTATACGATTTTAGATTTTAGATTTTAGATTTTAGATTTTAGATTGCTGCTGGTTGACAACCCGTGGGATTTAGGATTTACCTACAGTGGCATTTTTTATCGGGTCTTAATCATGGATTCGTGCTGTCCCTTATTCTACTACCGGGCGCAGGACGATCGGCAGGATTTGCACAGAAGATCCGACTGCTAGAAGCTATAACCTCAGCAGCTACATCGATCGGCGGACGCGCATCTCAATTTTACAGTCAAGTTTGGTGTCCCACCGATCCTAAAAATACAATTTGGATGCCCAACAGCAAACCCGGAACCCCTCGGTACGTCTGCAACCCCGCAGCTTGAGGAGTCAAACCGTCGCCATGAACGCCCACTATTTTATTCGCTATAAAGAAAAGAAAAATAATTTAGTGTAGTTCTGTTCAAAAATGTCAGTTAATCCTATAATGAGTTTGGTTTTTTTAGAACAAAGTAAATGATGTCTTCTTCTGTCGCACCGTCTTTTTTGCAGGGATATTGGCAAGATACTTTCAATCTCAAGCAGCATTTACAGGATTTTTTAAATTTAGATTTAGAAACAATTGAACAAGAGCTCGCTGTCGGTCAACAATCCCTAAAAGAAATAGGCCATCGGGATTTTGATTGGGAAAAAGCTAGCGAGTTTTATCGCGATCGAGTCGGCCAAGCTTACCTATTTGACCTCGGAGCTTGGCATATGTCCAATCAGGATTACATAGGAGGTACTTTAACATTAATATCAGATATGGCTGCCGGTCGAGTTTTAGATTTTGGCGGCGGTATTGGCACTCATGCTATTGCAGCAGCTCTTTGTCCTCAAGTAGAACAAGTAGTCTATTGCGATCTTAACCCCATAAATTGCAATTTTGTTCAAAGCCGAGCTGCTAAGTTAGGATTGAGTGAGAAAATTTCCTGTTGTCTGGAAGTATCGCCGACGGAAGTTTTCGATTCGATTATTTGTTTTGATGTAATGGAACATTTACTAAAGCCAAGTCAGCAATTGATGGATTTTCACAAAATGCTGGCTCCGTCAGGGAAGATTATCCTTAACTGGTATTTCTTTAAAGGTTTTAATCAAGAATTTCCTTTTCATTTAGAAGATAAGCAAGAGATGAACACATTTTTTACTAAACTTCAGTCTAATTTTATGGAGGTTTTTCATCCTCATTTAATCACCGCTCGTTGCTATCGCAAATTAACTGCAAGTTAAGAAATCATCTTAAGGCTTATTTCCTAGAAAAAGTCCGGTAAGTAATGTATCTGAAAGTCCCATTATGTTCGATGTTGCGGTGATTGGTGCGGGTATGGCGGGGCTGAGTTGCGCTCAACGGTTGCGTCAAGCTGGTTATTCTGTGGCTGTTGTTGAGAAATCTCGCGGGGCGGGGGGACGTGTTGCTACCCGCCGCGTACAGGGTGCTAGGGCAGATCACGGGGCGCGGTATCTGGAACCGCAGGGGGATGCGGTGCAGGGGTTAATTGAGGTTTTGGTCGATCGCCACATCCTCAAACTCTGGACTGATACTGTCTGGGAATTCAGACAGGGAAAACTTTCTGCTATTCCTCGCTGTTGTTATGTCGCACCTGCGGGTATGAATGCTATCGGTAAGTATCTGGCCCAGGATTTAGAGATTTGGTTTGGCCGCCGCGTACAAGCTATTTCTACTACAGATAACCAAAGGTGGCGTCTTTCCCTAGAAGTCACTGACAGCAATTTAGAGATACCTCAAGAATTGATTGCTAAGGCTGTGGTTGTGGCAATTCCTGCACCTCAAGCTTTAATGTTTTTGAGTTCGGAAATCGGTTTTCAATCTGATTTTCTTGACAAATTGCGTTCTGTGGAGTACGAGCCTTGCATTACGGTTATGGCTGGCTATCCTGCGGCAAAACAGCAAGATTTAAGTAATCTAAATCTGCAGTGGAAATCTGTTTCTTTTGCCGATAATTCTGATTTAGCTTGGGTTGGTTGGGACAGCAGCAAACGGCTTGAGTCGCAGCAGCCTGTGTTTGTGGTTCACAGCAGCGCAAATTTTGCCGATCGCCATCTAGAATCGGCCGATTTGCCAACAGTCGGTCAAGAATTGCTCGATCGCACTTCTGAATATTTAATCCCTTGGCTGAAACAGCCGGAATGGTTGCAGGTTCACCGCTGGCGCTATGCTTTTTGTCGAAATCCTTTGCCTGTTTCTTGTTTGGTGGCTGATGGGAATTTGCCACTGGTTTGTGCGGGGGATTTGTGCGGGGAAGGTCAAATAGAGGGTGCTTTGCGATCTGGTTGGGCGGCAGCTAATTGGGTGAATTCTCAGTTGCAGGATTTGCCGTTAGATTCAAGCCTAAATTGGTAATATGGCTACAATTAAGGTATCAATTTTGCCTCTAACGCTATGGCCATCCCGTCTGGGTTTAGCCCCGAAGATTACCTTGCCCTCGAACATGATAATACCGTCCGGCATGAATAACGGAGGTCAATCGATTTTCGATTTTCGATTTTCGATTTTCGATTGAAGCATTGACTTGCGCGAGATAAATACGTTCGGCAAGTTTCATCGGATACAGGTTTTTTATTTCTCCACGGATGAATCCGGGGGATTGTATCCTGGATGCTTTCGGTCAGGAAGAAGGAATAAGGAAGTTCGGCAACGGATTCGCTCGACGGATGTAACGGATGTCAGGAAGAAGGAAAAAGGAAGAGGGAAGAAGGAAGAAGGGAAATGCAATGATTTCAGCAGTCAAGAACGTCGCTGGTAATCGGCCGCAGTTACTACTTCTTCCTTCTTCGTTCCGCTAGAGTTCTGAAAAATTAATCTATCGACATACAAAAAAAGGGGGAAATGGTGTAAAATCCCACTTTTCCAAATTGTTACTTTTGTGCTGTTTCCTGTTGTTGTAAGTCTTGTTCTTGCATCTGCAATAACTCGGGAACTGTTACGAAACTGTACCCTTCATTTCTCAATCGAGCAATAATATCAGGCAAAGCTTTTACAGTTCTTGCTCGATTGCCGCCGCCGTCGTGCATCAGCACAATGCCGCCCGAATTTGCCTGCCTCATCACGTTGTCTATCAAAGATTCCGTAAGGGTGCGCCAATCAAAAGAATCAGCAGACCACATCACAACTGCATAATTTTTCTTTTGAGCATAAGCTGTCAATCCATTGTTTAAAATGCCTCCTGGCGGGCGGAACATCGATGTTTGGATGCCGGTCAAGTCCTCAATTAAGGATGAAGTGCGATCGATCTCGCGAGCGGCACCGTCTTCGTTATACTGAAGGTATTGATGGTTCCAAGTGTGATTGCCGATCGCGTGACCGGCGGCTGCGACCTGTTGGCCTATTTCGGGAGAATTTTTTAGGTATTTTCCTACCCAGAAGAATGTAGCCTTAATATTATTTTCCTTGAGAATATCTAGGATTTGTGTAGTTGTTTTCGGCCAGGGGCCGTCGTCAAATGTCAGGGCGATCGCCTTGCGCTGGGAGTCGAGTTTCGCGTGACGAAGGGTTGTACCTTGAAACTGATCCGGTACGGCTGATTGAAATCGGATTGCTTGCACTTGGGCTAGAGCATTTTGGGAAAATTCAACTCGATGGGCGATCGCCTCGGAGAACTTATTAATATTGGACATCGGCGGTTGTTCTGGCGACTGGGATACGGCCAAGACTTGCGCCTGAATCGGTTGCAATGGCTGATTGGCCCGCAAGTTAATCGGCCATGTCACACCCAGCAAAAAACTTCCTGTTGCTGCCATAAAAGCAACTATTAAAGTTTTTCGCCGCCTCCACAGCAGTTTCAATTTTGTCACGTCATTGTCTCCTTCACACCTTGTACAGTTAATTTGAGATTTTATGTTGGTATCAAGTTAATCCACTTAAGAGGATAATCTTAAATTGGACAGTCCGTAAAAATGCTACTGGAAATAACCGATCGTGGGGAAGTCCGCCCGGATAAAAAAATTTAAGATTTGTGTGCCAGAAATGCCCTAATCCATGAAAACGCGGGATGGGTGAACTTTTTCCCCAGCTAGGGGGACGGCGCTCAAATCGGATTAATGGCACGATATTCTTAGGGACTGGGCTGGCTTCGACCCGCGTCCCTACCTGACACTGCAAGTTGGTTTAACGTCAGATGTTGCACTATTGTCAATAAGCTTTTTAGGAACAGGCTTTTCGGCCTGTTCCACAAGAAAATCTAGTCTTTGTGGAACAGGCCGAAAAGCCTGTTAAGCGAGAATAGTGCAAGATGTGAGTTTAACCAAATTTGATATGAGGGCGATCGCCCGCCCGCCACTCCTAAAATTAATTTTTAGGGCCAGTTCTCTCTTTGTACAAGCCGACAATCCGATCAATAACTTCAGCAACAGTCAGATTGTCTGTTTGAATTTCCACAGCATCTGCCGCTTTACGCAAAGGTGCAACCTCGCGGGTGCTGTCTTTTTCGTCCCGCAAGGCGATGTCTTGTTCCAATTGGGCCAAGCTAATATTAGCCCGATCGCTATCTTTAAGTTCTAACAGCCGCCGGCGCGATCGCTCTTGTACCGAAGCCGTCAAAAAAATCTTCACTTCCGCATCGGGAAACACGTTAGTGCCGATATCGCGGCCTTCTGCTATAATTCCGCCTTTTGTGCCGCAGCGCCGCTGTTCCTCCAGCAGAAACTGCCGCACGGCGGGAATTGCCGCCATTTCCGAGACGCGGGATGTCACTTCCAAACTGCGAATTGCCTCGGTTACGTCTTCGCCGTTAATCTTCAACATCTTTGATGCGGGATCGAGGTTGTATTCTAAATAACTGGAACTGATTAATTCGGCGATCGCGCATTCGTCGGAAATCGGCGTGTCTGTTTTCAAGGCCAGCCAAGTCAGCGCCCGATACATCGCGCCGGTATCCAGATAAAACAAGTTTAAAGCTGTTGCTGCAAGGCGAGTTACGGTAGATTTGCCTGCTCCCGCCGGGCCGTCGATCGCCACAATGGGCCGGCGGTTCCTGAGAATTATATTGTCAATCAAACGAGTAGAGCCAACTCTGGCGGCCACGGCTAAAAGTCCGGCTGTTTCCACAACCTGCAAGGGCGTCAAAGTGTGGGGATCGACGAGTTCGGCGTATTCGAGCTTGACTGCGGGCTCTCCTGCGACTGCTGCGTGGGCTGCGGCGAGTGCTGCTGCTGCGGTGCGGTCGCCTGAAGAAAAAGTTTTCGAGGCTTGTTGCAGGGCGCGGTAGAGTACGGAGGCTTGCTGTTTTTGCTCTGCTGTTAAATACTGATTGCGAGAACTCATTGCCAGTCCCGACTCTTCGCGGACGATCGGACAAGCGACAATCTCTACAGGCAAGTTAAAATCAAAGACCAGCTTCCGAATAATTGCTAGCTGCTGGGCGTCTTTTTGACCGAAATAAGCTTTTGTCGGCTGCACCAAACTCAAAAGTTTAGTAACAATTGCCGCGACGCCTTGAAAATGACCGGGCCTTGCTTTGCCGCACAAAACAGATGTCATCGCCGGTGGCGGCACTACTTGAGTTAAGGATGAAAGGTGAATCTCTATCTGTTTTTGGGCGGTTTTCTCTGTTTCTGTGTGTGAAGCGAAGCTATCCCGTAGGGAATCGACTGCTTGATGGCCGAACATTTCCGTTGCTGAGGGAGCAAATATGGCATCAATCCCTGCTTGTTCGCACAACAGCCGGTCTTGCTCGAAATTCCGAGGATAATCTTGAAAATCTTCTGTCGGCCCAAATTGCAGCGGGTTGACAAAAATGCTGACCAGGGCGATCGCATTTTCTTGCCTGGCCCGCTGGATCAAGCTCAGATGTCCTGCGTGCAAAGCTCCCATCGTCGGCACTAAACCGACTGTCAAATGAGGTGCAGCAGACTTTTGTAAATTTAAGTAGCAGCGAAGTGCTGCAATGGTAGTAAACAGGCGCACCGGTAGAATCTCCTGAAGGCATTCGGCAGAATGCAGAGTTTATTTGTCAGAATTTGTTCGAGTTGACATCTGGCACCACCGTCAAGAACAGGCTTTTCGGCCTGTTCCACAAAGAATAGTGCAAGATGTCAGTTTTATCTCACATCTTGCACCCTTCTCAATTACTTGTTTAGGAACAGGCTTTTCGGCCTGTTCCACAAGAAAACTCATTCTTTGTGGAACGGGCATCTTGCCCGTTGTTGACAATGGTACAAGATGTCAGTTTTATTCTACTTTCTGCCTTCTACACTGCGGATAAGTTTTGTATTCTGCCTTAGACTACCGTTCAGCGTCCACCAGTTGTTTGCTGCGGCGGTTCGATCACTTCGATTTCCACTCTGGCTACGCCACTGCTGATCATTCCTAGCACGTTGGCGGCGCCTGCGGACAAGTCAATGAGCCGATCGCCCACATAGGGGCCGCGGTCATTAATGCGGACGACTACGGTGCGGCCGTTGTCGAGATTTCTCACCATGACTCTCGTTCCAAAAGGCAAATTTGGGTGGGCTGCGGTCATATCATTTTGGTTGAAACGTTCGCCGCTGGCGCTGAGGTTGCCGTCAAATCCCGGGCCGTACCAGGAAGCCCAGCCGCTAAGCCGCACTTGAACTGGGCCCAGAGACAGCACGGAGCGTTCTGGTTGGGGTTTGCCTGCGACTTCTTCCAGGGGTGGGGCGTTGCCCAGAAGTCGCCGGAGGCGATTGGTTGCTTGCAGGGCGTCTCGGCTAAAGTTGCTGGTGGTGTCGGGGAGGATGGTTTCGGCGTTGATCTTTACCAAGTCCTCGCCGTTTGCCTGGATAATGTAGCGATCGCCTTTTTCCCACTTAACGGTAATGCTGTTGGGATCGATGTTGTTGCGGGCTAGCTGATTGAGTCTTGCTGCTAAGCTTGATGCCCGCCAAACTGGATCGGGTTCTTGGTTGCTAGAGTTGCTGGCAATGTTTCCGACTTTGGGATTTTCTCTTGCGCCCGCTACTTTTGACGGACTGCTAGCACCGACTTGGCTGTTGCCAGTTTCTCCCAAAGGGGTGTTTGTTTCCGGATTGGCGTTCAGAAAGGTGATGACTGGAATGTTTCGCACGTAGACTGTCGCTGCTTGTCGCCCGCCTAAGTCGTGGGGCTGAATTTTGGCGATCGAGTCTCGGGCAATTTCAGCTCTTGCTTGATACTGATACTGTCCGACTTTTTGCGCTTCGACCCGAGTAGCGTTTAACTGCCGGGACGGTTGGGTGGCAATTACTTGCTCGGAAACCTGAGAGTTTTGGTTGTCGGCACCTGTGGCTTGTGCGTGACAAGAGGATGCCGTTCCTACCATAGGAACTAACAGGACAGCGAGTAGACCACCAACAAATTTTTCCTTCATACGTCCATTTTTGTGAATAGCCATTGCCAACCGAGATTGGAGGATTGGCCATTTGGCGGCGGGCGTCAAGGATTTCTCTCTTGCCCTTCGCCATTCCCCCGTGAGTCAAAGCAAAGTATCCGGGTGCGTTTTTGCTTTAATGCTTCCGCCCCAAAAAAATTGGCGCAAACTTCCCTGACACTTGACAACTCATACTCGATTCGCAATTTGTGTTTTGTTCACGAACTGCAACAGACTACCACAAACTTTTGTGCTTGGGGATCGCTGGGATCGCGATTTTCACCAAATCTTCATCAAATCTTCTCAAAACCCTCTATCATAAAATCCTTTAGTTCCAAGGCTTACAGCCGTTTCAGCCATTACGGAAAACTTTACAAAACTTTACAAAACTTTAGTGTATTTTGTGGGCTGCCGAATGGCTAGTCTTAAAAAAGCTGTTTGTCAACTGTTATGGGAATAAACTAAAAATTAGAAGAAATCGATTTGGCGGACTTATGGATTATCGAGAAGCAGGTGTGGATGTTGAGGCGGGCAGAGCTTTTGTCTCGCGCATCGGGAGTATGGTTAAGAGCACGCACCGATCGGGAGTTTTGGGCGGATTCGGCGGGTTTAGCGGGTTTTTCAGCGTCCCGGAGGGCTTAAAAGAGCCGATTATGGTTTCGGGTACTGACGGCGTTGGGACTAAGTTAAAATTGGCCCACAATCTCGATCGGCACGACACGGTAGGTATCGACTTGGTGGCGATGTGCGTCAACGACGTGCTGACATCCGGGGCCGAACCCCTCTTTTTTCTCGATTATTTAGCCACGGGAAAGTTAAATCCCGAACAATTAGCTGCGGTGGTGGCCGGCATTGCTGACGGTTGCAAGCAAGCGGGCTGTGCTTTACTCGGAGGAGAAACGGCAGAAATGCCCGGTTTTTACCAAGCGGGTGAGTACGATTTGGCCGGTTTTTGTGTGGGAATTGTCGAAAAGAGCAAATTGTTGGACGGTTCGCGGGTGCAGGTGGGAGATGTGGCTGTGGGGCTGGCAAGTTCGGGCGTGCACAGCAACGGTTTTAGTTTGGTGAGAAAAATTGCGGGCGATGGGGGTTTTGGCTGGGATTCCCAACCCGAAAAGTTAGGTGGCAAAACTTTAGGAGAAGTGCTGCTAACTCCGACTAAGATTTATGTTAAACCAGTCCTCGAAGCAATTAAGAGCGGTTTAGAAATTCACGGCATGGCTCACATTACCGGCGGCGGTTTGCCGGAAAATTTGCCCCGCTGTTTGGGAGTTAATCAATCTGTGAAAATTGACAGCAATAGCTGGCCAAATTTGCCAATTTTCCAGTGGATTGCTGAAGCGGGCCAAGTTGCTACAGCCGATATGTTCAATACTTTTAATATGGGGATTGGCTTTGTGCTGTTGCTCGATTCGAGGGAAGTAGAACAGGCTGTTAAATGGTTTGAGTCTCAGGGAATTGGTGCGTTCGCGATCGGGGAAGTGATTGAGGGGAAAGGAGAATTGATCGTGGATAATTAGTAAGAAGCAATCGCAGGGGGTGAAGATTGCTTGGCTTTGTTTTATGCGTTAACAGACAATCTCAACCTGCCTTCATCTGTGTATATCTGCGGTTAAATTTATAATTATGAAAGTAACCGCAGAGGACGCAGAGGACACAGAGGAAGAAAGAGAAAAAGGAATTCACAACAGATGACTCGTTGCTACAAATTTAAATGAAAGTGAAATAAGCTGTTGTGCCTTTAAATACGGTATAATTCAAAACTAATTCCGTGAATTAGTGTAAAATTTTACCCAGAAGGTTTAAATTAATTGAACAGCTATACTATTTATTACATCGACTATAAAATGAAGGATTGTTAATTGTTGAAGTGAGAAAATATCAAAAGCCAAGGTAATGTTTGTATCACAGTTTAAATAAAAAACACCTGATTAGGCTTGTACCTGACTCAAATTTTCCAAAAACTCCTGCACAACTAGATCGGGTTGTTCGCTGCATCGGGTAGCATCGTAATGTTTGACAAGACTGATGCCAGAATCTATGAAAAGCTGGCACATTTCATCTTCTGTTGCGTTTGGATGGGATGATCCACTGTCAATTTTCAGTATCCCTAACTTGTTTTGGTGGAATATCAGAAAGTCAGCTTCTTGGTTTTGTCTCCCGGCGGGTGTTGTCAGTCGCAGTTGGGAGTTGGGGATGAAGAGAGTGGAAGTGCGATCGAGTATTTCGGCAATTTTCACTTGTGCGTCGGAGTTAAGGCGAAAACCATTCCAGTTAATTTCGTTTTCTGAGCCAGCCTGAGTTTCCTGATTTTGTTCATCTTCAATATCTGTGAATTCTTCAGATGATGCTGTGTTGTCATCCGGTGCGATCGATCCTTTGTAGTCAGCTTGAGACAAATCTGTTTCAATGAAGTTAGCAACTACTCTAGCTCCATTTAAGTTCGCACCACTTAGATTTGCACCGCTGAGGTTAACTTCGATCGTCAAATTTCGCTGTAAATTCACTTTGTGTCGTCGCGTGTATCGTTTTAAGACTGACTGAATATTATCTTTTTTGACTTTCTCTCCAAAGGCTTCAGATAGTTGTTTCCAGAGCTTAGCACCAGCATCTTTGATATAATCTGAGTCATAGCCTGCGCTTTTAGCAATTTCTATATAAGACAGCCCCTCCCAAGATTGCCGAAACACTAGCTCTTGAACTTTATTGAGACTTTGGTAGTCTAGTACACTTTCTACAAGTGTTATTGCTTCCTCAACTGTCATTTGTTAAACTCCCTAAACAATGGAAACGTTAATGTTGGCGTAACACTTAGCGACACTCTTATAGATGAAATCCATCGTCAGATATAGATTTTACTGCAATTAGTCAAAAATATTACTTTTTTATTACTTTTTTATTACTTTTTTATTGCTTTTCTCACTGTCAAAGCTCATATAGATTCGTTATGGTGTTAATAACTTAAACGAGGAAAGTTCCATGATTGCTATAGTTGACCCAATTAGTCTCATGGTTATTGGCTCTGTTGTTGGAGCTATAGCTGGTGGTGTAAGTGGCGCGGCAAAAGACACTAAAGCTCCTCTTAAAGGAGCTTTAAAAGGAGCTGCAACAGGTGCGATTATTGGAGGTACTTGCGGATTAGCAGGTCAGCAACCTCCCAAGCAGTCCTAGCTTTAGTCTTTGGGTTACGTTAAATACTTCTAGCTCAATCGCACTATGGAGGTTTTATGCTCGCGATAATTGACCCTGTTACCGCTACTATAGTCCTCTCTGCTATAGCAGGAGCAGTAGTTGGAAAGAAAGGCAAGAACATTATTGATGGATTAGCTGCAGCTAACACTGCTACTAATTTTGAAAAAGGGGTGGAATTTTTAGAAAGAGAAAACAGTAAAGATCGGTAAAATCCTTGATTGATTATGTTAGAATTCCCAATTATTTGATTGGGAATTCTGTATTCCATAGTGAAAAATTTTAACAATAAAGATAATTGCGATCGCTAGTGCGATCGCTCAACCATTAACTACCTCCAAACCCGTATCTTTAGCTACTTGTTCCGCTACAATTTCCTCCAAAGTAGCGACTCTCTCCCACTTAGACTCTATTGGCTCAAACTGGCAGTAGCAAAGGATGATTTCATCCCAGTCGCAGTCTTCGCCAACAGCAGGATAGCACTGTACTTTTACGATCGACCAATTGCTTTGGCGGTGGTAAATTTCTCCGTCTGGGAAACGTTTAGACTCTCCCAAGCGATCGCCAATTTTGGGTATAGTTCTGTTTCTGGAATAGTCCATCTCTTCGTGCAGCAAGTAAGTACCAGAACCTATTGCATCGAGTCTTTTTTCCCATCCAGTCTGTGCACCGTCAGTGCGGTAAATCTTCAGTGTTGGCTTGCTTTTAAGCGAGTTAATCTTGGTGGTCATACCACAACTCCTGAAAGTTAATCTCTTCTCCTACAAACTCGCAGTCTACCTTCAAAATCGGGTCGTTATTAGGAATAAATCTCTGATAATCCCAGCCGTATTTTTTAGCCATTTCCGCGCATTTATCTGGATCGGTTGCCGGTTTTGTAAATCGCTTTTTCTCGGACGGGTCAGTTTCGGACATTTTACCACCCTGGAATTGAACGCCACAGCCTAATTATACCGCCTTTTCTTTAGACGATCGCAACTGTCTAGTATTAAATAAAATTAAATTAGTGAAACAAAAAGGAGCGATCGCCTTTCAGCAAACACGCCAAATAATTACGATCGCCCTTTTTCATCTCAACATTCTCTGACAAAGGGCGATCGAGCTTTTTGAAGTGCGATCGCACCCACGTCATCTACCACATAAACAGTTCTTTGTCAACATAAACATATTTCCCCAAAACCGTCAGCGGCATCATCTCCCCGCTGCCAAGTAAATCAATTGAAACCCCATCTCTAATCAATATTTTAAACAATTCCTCGTCGTCTTTTATCAAACTAGCATCTAACTCAATAACTTGACCTTCTTCCCTCATTACCTCCAACAAATCAGAAGTAGATACCTGAAATATTTCCAGATTATTACACCGCGCAGTCCAGCAATTGCCGTAACTGCCCGTAGCTTCAATATCAGATATTGCCCATTGCTTTAACAGATAATTTTTGTCTAAATACTCAAGAATTTTTGCAACTCTCAATTCCAGTTTTTCTTCGGCTTCGCAGCAAAGAGTCACAGCCCATTTTTGACCGATATTAGAAGTAATAGCCAACTTTTCACATTCCATAATGCTTCCGGGATTCTACTTCTAGTAGAACTTCACTCTTCAGACTCAGACTCAAAATCCACGCGATCGTAAATATCACCTAACAAAATCTCAAACTCCACGCAACTCAATCTCAACAACGCATCAGCACCATCATACTCAGACAAAACCCACTTATTATCATCCGTCTTCACAAACTGTTCGACGTGCATCTCGTATTGATCTATCAAAACATACTCTCGAAAAGTAGGAATCGTGCGAAAAAGTTTAAACTTGCCACCTCTGTCATAATCCGCCGTCGATTCCGATAAAACCTCAGCCACCATCACCGCATTAGTAATCGTATCTTTCCTACCCTCCGCAAACTCCAACCTCCCCGCAACCAACATCACATCAGGATAAGTACAAACTTGCTTCTGCGGTATCCACAAACGCAAACCTAAAGCAAATAAATGATAATCTCTCTGTTTTTTCAAAGCGAAGTTCAAAGGAGCAATCAAATTACCTACTATCAGGTTGTGATTGGCGGAATCAAGCGCCATTGGTAATATTTTACCGCTATGATATTCACTTTTATACTCTGCTGCTTCTTCTAATTCAAAATACTCCAATGGAGAGTAATAAGGCTGTGCTTTCTCGATTGCTTCGCGGATTTCTGTTAATGCCGTCATAGTACATCCTCGGACGATCGTACTTACAATGATATAGCATATGACCTGTGTATGTAGTACCTATAATCTGATGGCAAGTAAGGTGCGTCGCTATCTAGAATCTGCAAGTTATATCGAAAATCTCGCAGCGACGCACCCTACGGATTAACTACTCCGACCTTCATAACCGGGTTTTTTTCCCGAATCTGCGATGATCTAACGAAGTATTTCGTAAAAAACCCGGTTTCTGAGCCTCCATGAATCGAAACTACAGCTCACAAATCCTCATCTTGTGTTTCCATTACCTCTCCTTCAAACTCAAAACCCCGCTCCATACCATCAAAATACTTGTCAAAATTAGGCTTGATCCACAGTGCAGCTTCCCCGTGTCCCAACTCCACAGCTTTATCAATTACCTCCTTCCAATCCCTCAAAGAAAATCCCGTCGCTTCCATCGTCTTGAAACAATCCCAAACAAACTTTGGCACCGATACCGGTGACACCGCATACCTCAACAATTCCTCTGCACCCTCGGGCGAAATAATCACATTATTCTCAACCCAAATCATACCCACATCTTCTTCTCTTTCCCCCTGCCAATTCACTTCGCCATTTAAAACATAACCCCAAGGTTTAAGAAAATTGTCGATCAGATACTGCAACCATTCGACATAATCATAAAACTTTTCTACGCCGCTCCATTTAATCCCCCCGCCGTCAGCAGTAGGAATCCAGTTACACCACAATCCGGGCTGAGTCTTCGGCGGGCGGTTGTAATTAACAACAGAAATTTCGGAGTCTTCATCCCATTTTTCATTGACAAAATAGCAGCCTTCTTCGCCCACAGGCAAACCCACCGCTGTTCTCGCCGGATCTGGAATACTTTGCAAAATCGCCGAATTTCTCTTCATCCGTCGAGTGCGAGAAAACTCTAATAAGTAAATAGCTTCGCTGTCTAATAACCGTTTATTTAAATGAAATGTTCCGTCAAAAATTGTAGTGTATCCCATAGTTCTTATCTATTATATAATTGATTTTTACTATTATAAATCTATGTTAGCGAACTGACTAAAAGGAAAAAAGTTGTAGGTTGGGTTGAGGAACGAAACCCAACTTGAGGTTCCCAGAAAGTTGGGTTTCGCTAGATAGTTGGGTTTCGCTTCGCTTAACCCAACCTACGAATGATTAGATAGACTTATTGCAAAAATACATTGCATCTGCTTTTATCTGCGGTTAAAAACAGAAAATCCCGAACTCTTGCAAAAAGTCTAACCACCAATCTTACTTAGTCTTGTCCAAAGTCCGCGCCTCCAACCAAATAGGAATTGCAATCCAAGCAACTGCTAACAGCAAAGCAAATACCGCAAATTGAGCAGCCCAAGCTACCAATTTCTCTAAAGACACAACTTGTCCCAAGAAGTAGGATAAACTTACCATTACAGATGCCCAGCTTGCAGCACCCAGAACATTGAACAGCGAAAATTTCCAAAAAGGCATTTCTGCAATACCTGCTAGGGGGCTAGCAAAAATTCGCAGCAATGCGATGAAACGGCCCAAAAATACGGCTTTAGCTGCATTTTTGCTAAACTGTTCTTTTAAGTCAAACAGTTGTTCTTCTCGAAAGCGGAAAAATTGTCCCAGCTTCAGCAGCAGCGGCCAGCCGCCGTACCTGCCGATCGCATAACCAAAATTCCCGCCCAATGTAGCACCAGCGATCGCACTGCCGAGTACATACCAGTAATTCAGTTCCCCACTGCCAGCTAAAAACCCGCCAGCAATCGTAATAGTCTCGCCTGGAAGAGGAACTCCCAGATTTTCCAGCAAAATTCCCAGAAATACTGCCCAGTAGCCGTAATCACGCGCAAACTGCTGAATAGTCTCTAACGATAAAAACTCAAAAGACATTCGATACTGCCTTCGTAAACTTTTGCAAAGCTCAATACATTTATATATTGGCTCGATTCAGCCAATAGTGCAATCTTTCGCTGTGATGAAAAACACACTGTTGTCGCGATCGCTGGCCCAACTAAAAATTAGGCTTTCAGGCATACTAGGTGAATAGAGAATTGTTGCAGTTGCGTTCCGCGCGATCGCCAGCCAGTTTTCCTCCTAAATTTATCACAACGGCTCTCCCCACCGATTCCCACAAGGGCGATCGCCAATCCTAAAACATACGCTGAAATCCCCTGAGTCTCTCAAGAGAGTCAGCAACTAAACTAACTTATTCATACTTTACGATCCTAGGATAACTGCTATGGAATCTCCCAACTTCAACCCACCCATCGTCCTTCAACCTCACAACTGCCTCGACTCCCAAGCCGGCAGCCTCCTCCAGCAACAGCTAGCCGAGATTGTGCCCGATCGCCACAAACTCTGGGTAATAGACATGGCTGCCGTAGATTTCATCGACAGTTCCGGGATCTGCGCCTTAGTCGGCGGACTCAACGCCGCCCGCCACCGGGGATGCCGCCTCGTCATCTGCAACCTCTCAGCGACAGTCAAGCTAATTTTTGAAATTACTCAACTCGACCAACTCTTTGAAATCTTCGACAGTTTCGAGCAAGTTATCTCCACTGAAACTCCGGCTTTAGTTGCTTGATTAAAATGAGATACCGAGTTTAAATCTCAAGTTTCCCAGAGACTTCAAGCAACCGCAGAGTGAATCTCAATATCATAAATAGGTTTATTTGTCAAGCAATACCAATGACAAAGAAATAAATCCGGCACTTGAACGCCGACAGAAGCGATCGCAGGTGCAGCAGGAAAAGGCAAAAGTCGATCGAAACAAATCCTTTCCCCTACAAACCCGAACTGCATCAAATAAGTCGCTGGCGGCGCATTTAAAAGATTCAGCAAGCGGTAAGCCAACTCATACAACTGCTGTCGCCAAACATCCGACAAATGCACCGGTTGAGAGTAACTCAACTCGCCAGACTGCTTAGAAGGTTCCCCACCGATCGCCTCAGCATACAGTGGGCCCTTTGCCGTCAACACCACAGGCAGCCAAAAATTGCCACCGCCGACGGGAAAAAGCAACTCCTGGGACACTCGATCGCGCGCTGCGGAAACATTGCTACAAAATCGAAACACATCTTGAGCAGGAAAAACCAGATTTTCTGGCACATCCAGCGTCAAAGGACAAACGATCGCCCCACCCGGAGCGATCTCGCCAGAATCGAGTTCAGAAACCCCACAGATATTGACTTCAGTTAAAGGATCAGATTGAGCGATCGCCGCGGAGAGACTTGCGGCCGAATCTTTCTCACCACCCGCCACAATCAAAACCTTAGACATTGCCAAAGCTCGGCATTTGAATTCCCCGATCGTCCGTTTCATCGACGCTCGGCAGATCCAGGCCCTTAGCCTTGCGGCTCCGCACCGCGAGACGGTAAGTTACGCTTTGCAACTCAGTGTGCAACTGACGGTTTTCCTTTTGCAATTGATCCAACTTTTCCTTAATCGGATCGAGCCGCTCGGCAAACTTCTGGCGGTAAACCCCCGGCAATTCCTGCACTACCTGTTCTAGCATCCGAGAGCGATCCGTCAATTCTTGCACCGACTGCCGCAGTTGGTAAACCTCAGCATCCCGTTCGGCGATTTGTTCCTGATAAAAACCCACCTGTTCTTCAACAGCTTGGAGTTGTTCCCGCATTGCCTGCATTTGAGCTTGGTGGCGATCGGAAACTTCCGGCGCCGGCACAAAATTAGAATTGCCCTTCACCAGCCGGAAAAGTTCTTGAGACAACTGCTGCACCAATTGGTCGCGCATTTGCAGCTCTTCGGTGAGACGAGATACCTCTGATTGCAGTTCTTTTGAGCTTACAAGTTTAGTTTGATTCATAAGAATGCTCGGTAAGTGGGAAACTCAGAGGCTTTAGCCCTGAGAGGTAAACGACACGGGCGGTTTCAATACATTCGACGGAGTTTATCCTGAGCGAAGCCGAAGGGCGAGCGTGACCACAGCCTTGAATCCGCTTTCCCCTCCGGCGAGGGGTAGAGGGGTATAATTACCCCTCTGTGGAGATATGGTTATCTCCGGCTCCCTTTCGGGGTAATGTTCGCTTCGCCAATGTTATAAGAGCTTGTTAAGCTTGCAGCACTGCCTCAGTGACCTTAAGGCTGTTTAACTACAAGCGACAGAGCGGAAAACTAGCGTCGCATTCTCCGGTGTCGTGACCCAAATAACGTAGACCTCTAAAGTCTTAGGCTGGTCAGTACAGCTTGCTCAATCAGTCGCGACCAAGCTCAGTCCCTTTAGGGCTGGGTTACTGACAATGACTCTCAGCTTTTACGATTAAATCTAGTATATATCTGCTATTTAGAATATCTTTCCATTACCACAGAGGCAAGAGGCACTTGGCAATTTTTGAGCTGGTTGCGAGAGTTTGATGCTCGATCTTTACCACAACCGAGGCGATGGATCAACCGTTCGAGAGATCAACGCTCAACTCCAATCTCATTAATCGCAGCCGAAAGCACTTTGCCAGCTTCGTCCACGGTGCCGCCAAAACAGATAATGCCGTCCTCGTGACCGGCCATCGCCAGAATTTTGCGATCGGCCAAATTCTCCTCCTCAAAAAGTCTAAACATTTCTAAGGCCATCTGGGGAGTGCCGTAAGGTATTTCTTTTCTAGTAGTAGGAATCTTAAACAGCAGTTGCTGCCATAGCTTAGGATTGTGGACATGAATTATCCCGCCCACCTCCTCTCTCTGAAGGTACAGGGCCGCGTGAGTTAGGGACTCCGACGAAGCTTGTACGGGCCCCCGGCAGCCAAGGTAATTTTGTTCTAAGTTAAATTCGGTAACAGTACAGTATGATTCTGGCCCCAGATTCCTCAAGTGTGCAGTCTGGGTTCCCGAAATCACGAATTGGCAAGAATTACCGAGTCTGACACTGACGTTGCCAAACCCTATGCCATTTTCGTAGACGCCAATTAATCCCCAAGAGTGGAGCCGATCGCGCCAGTCCATCAAATCTGTTATGTTGGTGGCAGCTACAGGGCCTGCCTCTTCCCAATCACAACGGTACTTAACGACTCCTTCATCCATTTTTTTGTTTGATCGGACACTACTGTGACACGACAGAGTTGGCTGAAGCTGAGACTTAATCGAACTTGTCAAGAAGTTGTCAAACAGCTTTTTTTGCTTGCTGCCTTATGTCTCCGTGCATAAGTGCCTTAACTAATCTACATTCCAGTGTCGCCGTAATTAGCTACCGACATTAGCAAAAAGTAAGCTAGGAAAGTTGAACCAATTATTCCAAAAATCATGATTTAGCCTCTAGGTGATTACAAAAGTTCAATATGAAAATGTACCCTTTCAGTCGGGGAGTTTGATTCTAGGCTTTTGCCCGATCGAGTTTCTGATGTGAAACTACATAACATCCCTGAATCGCTTATTGTTCTATACTACAGCATTTCTACTGAGTTGAGCTCTACCTTAAGAAATATTTAAGGATAAAGTACCCTTAATCCGGTAAGTCCGGTAAAAAGCAACCGTAGATTTACTTATTTTTTATAAGTGTACATATATTTAAGAAAAAAGCAAGCGGAACACAAAAAAAATATTTTTTAGCCAGTCTGGGACGCACTGGCACAATCTTCGGGTGTTCTACGTTATTCAACACCTCTGTCGATCGAGCAATTTTTAGCTCCGGGGCATCCTACAACCTAAGAAACCGGGTTGAGCCTAATATTATGTCACGTAAAATCACCGCAACGCCAGCTCGCGTCGGCGGGTTCACCAAAATCTGTAGTAGTAGTATAAGTTATAGATCCGGTAAACCCGCGCCTACCTAGAGGGGGATAGTCGATCGACCGAACCTGATATAAGTCCTATTAACTGAGATGTTGCACCATTCTCCATTAGTCTTTTATGAACAGGCTTTTCGGCCTGTTCCACAAGAAAATTTATATTTTGTGGAACAGGCCGAAAAGCCTGTTGCTGACAATGGTGCAAGATATCAGATTAAGAAAAAAACAAGCCGATCGAGCAGTGATGACTCGATCGGCTAAATTTTTCTGGGAAGCGCGATCGCCCCCAGCCCTTTAAATGTGGAAGTGATACAAGATGCTGCCGTCGTCTTTAATTTCGCAATTGGCATTAAAAACTTCAGCTTGTTGGTTCAAAAAACGCTGAGCGACATCCGGCGACAGCCGCGTTTCCATCGCAAACCGCACCAGAGTGATTTCGCCCCGGCCTTCTTTGATCAATCGGTACAAAGCACTTTGGAGCCTTTCGCTCTCTTCTCGCTGAAAAGCTGCTTTGTACCTCCAATCCGCCACAGAAGGAATCAAACCGCGGCTGACCAAAATTGCTAGCAGCAAGCCAATTCCCAAAATCAGAGGCACTGTCGGATCGCTCGTAGGCGTCGCCACAATTTGCGGCACTGTAGCGGCGGCCAAACTGCTAACCATTTCTTTTTCCGACGCTTGCGTATCCGCCATTGCAAGCTGAGTTTTGTTGTAAAAGTCTTGCTGAAGCTTCATTTGCTGCAACAGACGAGCGCGCTCTCTTTCGTATTGGTCGAGTTTTTGCTGAGCTTGTTTCAGGTCTTGAGTGACTTGTGCCAAGCGTTGGTTGAGTGACTGATTGACTGATTGCCACCGATATCTGTTAATCAGGCGGCTTTTTTCAACCATGCCCTTCATCAACATATCCGCCGTTTTGATTGCTTGCTCCTGATCTAGCGAGCGATACCCAACCACAATTTCTAGGGGTTGTTCCGGCTTAGAAATTTTGACAATAGCATTTTGTCGAACTTGCTGGGGCGACAGCTTAACTGCATCTGCCACTGCTTTGACAACATTATCTGCTAGGAGAACCTCCGGGGTGAGTTGCTCTCCCTGCTTGAGAATTGTCGTGCCCGTGGTCGAAAATTTGACTGGCGGATTATTAGAACTGAGAGTGCCTTGAGCCATGAATCCGGGGGGCGGGGCGAGGCGGTAGGCCAGGGCGCCTGAAATACCCATAATTACAGCAAAACTGCCTAGGGCAATCCATCTGTATTGATGTGCTGAAGATCTAAAACGTAAATTTCCCATTTTGATAGTCAAGTCATAACATTCGCTTGCCGCAGCTACTGCCAAACGCCAGAGCGATCGTTTCTTTCTGGTTAGTCAAATTGACTGCTGAAAATTTTCTCAGTTTGTACCTAAAAGCTATTAGCTTTTGAGAGTTGTCAATATTCATGAGCCCAAAAAACCGATCGCGCTTTTATTTGATCCGAGCTATAACTTCAGTTTTTGTCCTTAATAATTAATCTGTAACAAGGCTTCTGGAAGTCTACTGGCCTCAGACTAGCACTCAGGCGTGCGAGAGCCTCGCCTCCCCGTGTTTGTTGACATTCAAAACTGTCTCCTTTTCACCCTTGGCAATCCTCCAATTATCTTACGTCTTGGCGTCTTGCGGACGCGGTTGAAGAATAAAAAAAACCTTAAATAATCTGCCTAAAAACTTAACAAGCAAGAATTATACCATGCACTTAAGAGTTTGCTGCGTATTCAAAAAAATTGTGGAGCTGGTTTCGCCCCAGATCCACATATTCACATAACAATTATGGTTCGATCGGTTGATGGTTCGATCGCTCTGGCAAGGGCGACTTTTCAGAAGCCGATCGGCAAAATCAGACCCTCGCGGGCCATGACAGCCTTCGGAAAAGCAATTTGCACATCTTCGGCGATGCGATCGAGAAAATCGTCTGTGTGAGCCGGATCGTGGTGAAAAATCACCACTCGTTTCACCCGCGCCTCCTTAGCCATTCTCACCGCTTCCTGCCAAGTCGAGTGTCCCCAACCCACCTTCGGAGACTTGGGGTTGTGATATTCCTCGTCTGTGTACATCGCATCGTAAATCAGCACATCAGCGTCGAGGGCTAAATTGTAGACATTCTCATCTAGTCGATCGGGAAAATGCTCAGTATCCGAACAATAAACCACAGATCGTCCCTGCCAAGTCACCCGATATCCCATAGCAGTATTCGGGTGATTCAGAGAACCCGTCCTAATCTCAATATCGTCCAGCATCATCGTCTGGTTGTGATTGAGTTCGTAGAAATTCAAATCTGCCTGCAAACCCATCAGCGGCACCGGCGAATTCGAGTGGAGCACCCGTTCAACGAAGTGCCTTTTCATGCAATCTCCATCCGGCGGAGTCGCGCCGTAAATATCAAAGCTATTGCCGCGGATGAAAGCTGGGGCGAACAGCGGGAAACCTTGAATGTGATCCCAGTGATAGTGAGTAAAAAACATATAAGCTTGCACAGGCATTTCTTGCACCAACTGGTCTCCCAGCATCCGCAAGCCTGTTCCGCCGTCAAAAATCAAGCGTTTGCCAGCGACTCGCATTTCCAAACAAGAAGTATTGCCGCCGTAGCGAACAGTTTCCTGTCCGGGTGTCGGAACACTGCCCCGCACGCCCCAAAACTGTACTACAAAATCATCTATACCTTTTATTGATTCGGAGGGTTGAGGGCAATCAAGGGGATTTGCCGCTACTGAGGACAAGCTGATTTCCATTTTAAAATTCAGGCTTTAAGGTTCCACATTGTCCGTGATGGCGCAGCAGATGGTCGCACAACACTAAAGCTACCATTGCTTCCACCATTGGCACAGCTCTTGGCAAAACACAAGGGTCATGCCGTCCCTTGGCAGCCAGCAGCGTTTCTTCGCCTTCTCGGGTAACGGTGCGCTGCTGCTGGCGAATTGTCGCAGTCGGCTTGAATGCCGCCCGCAAAATTATATTTTCGCCGTTAGCAATGCCACCCTGAATTCCGCCAGAGCGATTCGTCACTGTACGAATTACACCCTTATCATCAGTATAGTATTCATCATTATGTTCGCTGCCCTTGAGCAGAGTCCCGGCAAACCCGGAACCTATTTCAAAGCCTTTGCTGGCGGGCAAGGACATGATGGCTTTGGCCAAGTCGGCTTCGAGTTTATCGAATACGGGCATTCCCAGCCCTTTTGGTACATTGCGGGCGACGCATTCGACTACACCGCCGATCGAATCTCCGCTGTCGCGAACTTTTTCGATCAGTTCAATCATTCTTTCGGCACATTCGGCATCGGGACAGCGAACGATGTTGCTTTCTACTTGTTCTAAGGTAACAGTGTCCGGGTCGGCGACACATTCTAAGTCTTTGATGCGTTTGACGTAGCCGACTATTTCTACTCCTGCTGCTTGTTGGAGAATTTTTTTGGCGATCGCCCCTGCTGCTACTCTACCTATTGTCTCTCTCGCCGAACTGCGACCTCCGCCTTGCCAGTTACGAATTCCGTACTTAGCATCGTAGGTAGCATCAGCGTGAGAAGGGCGGTAAGTTGTCGCCATTTCGCCGTAATCTTGGGGGCGAGTGTCTTGATTGCGGACTAAAATTGCGATCGGCGTTCCCAAAGTTTTGCCTTCAAACACCCCCGACAGAATTTCGCAGGTATCTGCTTCTTTGCGGGGCGTAGTAATTTTGCTTTGACCAGGGCGGCGGCGATCGAGTTCGGCTTGAATGAACGATGCGTCGATCGACACCAGGGGCGGGCAACCGTCAATTACTACTCCCACACCGCCGCCGTGAGATTCCCCAAATGTCGATATCCGAAATAAATGCCCAAAGGTATTGCCCATTATGCTTTGCCCTGAAACCTAATAATTTTTAGCTTAAATGGAATAGAGATTTACTGTATTTATGAAAAATATACCATTGACGAGTAGACGACGACAGGCGATCGCCTCACAGCATCACTCCCTTCCCGCCCCTAGAAGAATATCTACCAGGGAGAGAGGGAGAGACCGAGAATAGGAGATATCTGGAAACACACTTAAATTCATCCGTGTATCCGTGTCCGAATCCGTGTTGTGCCTTCCTTCTTCTTTAGTCTTCGTGTTCTTCAAAAGGATCTCTCAATTCCTTAGCGGGAGGGCCGAAAGCCGTGTAGATCGAGAAACCGGTGATAGCCACCAGACACACGCCCAGTGAAATGCCAAGAACTGCTGCAGGTTCCATATTTTTGATCGATTATGAGTGCTCCACTCTATAATATTACAAAAAATAACAATCCGTCTGAAAGTCTCGTGATTTTAGGCGCTGTACGGTATGGCAGCCAGCCCCCACTCCCCGTTTTGCGAGTCCCCCGGTGGCATTTCTGAGAAATTGCGATCGCAATTAGCGGTAGAAATATGTCAAACTTTTCTGTAGAGATTCATTTCAGGTGACTTATGGCACAACGGACTTGGTTAGGAGATATACTCAAACCCCTTAACTCGGAATACGGCAAGGTAGCCCCCGGCTGGGGAACCACGCTATTGATGAGCGTGTTCATTGGACTGTTTTTCGTGTTCTTGTTGATTATTTTGCAAATCTACAACTCTTCTCTGATTCTGGAGAGTGTGGATATGGATTGGTCGAGTCTCGGCCGCTAAAACTAGATCGCAAAACAGTAAGGCTAAAAGTAAAAGCTGAGGGTTGAGGAGAAAGGGCAAAAGCTAAGTTTTCCCGTTTTTCCTTACCCTTTCCGATTACTTTTGCCATAAATAAACAAAAAGTAACTAAACAAATTGCTGGAGAAAAACCATGAATATTTTTGGCATTGGTTTGCCCGAAATGGCAGTTATTTTTACGATCGCCCTATTGGTATTTGGCCCGAAAAAATTACCAGAAATTGGCAGGAGTATGGGGAAGGCAATTCGGGGCTTTCAAGACGCTTCGCGGGATTTTGAATCCGAGTTCACGCGGGAAGCTAAGCAGTTAGAAGAAGCAGTAGCAACTAGCAGCAAACCGGCAACTGAAAAACTCACGGCGGCTACTCCCAAGGAAGATAGCACAGACATTTAAATGAACAACACTCAGAAGTCGGAAACACCAGCGGAGTTAGTGATTCCCCAGCTAATTGTTGGCTTGGGCAATCCCGAACCTAAATACGATCGCACCCGACACAACATAGGCTTTAATGCTGTCGATGCCTTGGCTAAATCTTGGCAGATTTCGCTGTCGGAAAATCGCAAATTTCAAGGCATATTTGGCGAGGGAAATCGGCCGCGGGGACAGAAAATCCGCTTGCTGAAACCGCTTACTTACATGAATCTGTCGGGTCAAGCGATTCGGGCGGCGACGGATTGGTACAAGATACCTGCGGAGTCGGTATTAATAGTATACGATGATATGGATTTGCCGATCGGGAAATTGAGAATGCGGCTTGCCGGTTCTGCCGGCGGACACAACGGCATGAAATCGACAATTTCTCATTTGGGTACAGACAAATTTCCTCGCTTGCGGATTGGCATCGGCAAACCTCAAAACGATGCTGCTAAAAATGAGAAAGATACGATTTCCTTCGTTTTAGGAAAATTTTCCTCAGAGGAAAGTCAGTTAGTAGAGAAAGTGCTTAAACTGGTTGTAGAAGCTGTGGAACTGAGTCTGCACCAAGGAGTAGAAAAAGCCATGAGCCTTTACAATAGTCGCACAATTGCAGAAACAAACGCGGAAACAAAAAGGTGAGTTCGAGACGTTTGCCTGAAACAACTGCATATGTCCGGGTTACTGGCCAATCTTGGCAAAAAGGCACGATTGAGGGTGAAGTGACTGCCGGCAATTTTGAGTGGCAGTTTCAGTGGCGTTTCACGTCAGAAAAAACACTGATTCTTGAGCCTTCTCAGGGTAGGGCATTGATTCAGGAACCGCTGCACCGTTTTCTGGAAAAATGGGATTATCAGCTTGAACCGGGCGGGGATTATTCGTTTACGGTTCGGGCTCAGTTTTAATATTGATATTTATTTGGGAATAACTCTTGACACTTTATGCTAAATATAGCATAATAGAAGTGTAGCTATAAACAACAGGAAGTGGTGAAGCATGAGAAAATTCTTAATAAAATACTGTAAAAATGACACAAATATCACTCAAAACTATAGAAAATTCTTAATAAAATACTATAAAAATGACACAAATATCACTCCAAGCTATTCAATGGGTCGGAAGTTCTCAGAAGGATCTTAAAGAATTTCCTGAAGATGTACGTGGCATCATGGGCTATGCTCTGTATCTAGCACAAACAGGAGGAAAACACCAATCTGCTAGACCTCTCAAAGGGTTTGGAGGTGCAAAAGTTTTAGAAATTAGCGATGACTATGATGGGGATACCTATCGAGCAGTTTACACGATAAAGTTTGGAGATACAGTATATGTTTTGCACGCTTTTCAGAAAAAGTCTAAAAAAGGAATTGCTACACCGCAACAAGATATTAAGTTAATCCAAGAAAGGCTAAAACGAGCTCAAGAGCATTACGAAAAGTTCAAGAGTAAGTAAAACTGGAATCAGTAGTGATAAGAGTAGCTTATATTTCTAAATAAGCTGGAAATAGACGGCTTCTTATCACTACTTTTTCAGGAATAACTAAGACCAGGTAAAAAAGGGGGAAATCATGAGTAAAGAGATCGATATTCAAGTTAGTAGTGGCAATATATTTGCTGATTTGGGGATGCCTAATTCTGCTGAAATGCTGATGAAGGCGGAACTGGTACGACAGATAACTGAGATCGTTAGTCAAAGGAAACTGAATCAAGTTCAAGCAGCAGAAGTATTAGGAATTGACCAGCCAAAGGTGTCAGCGTTGATGAGAGGAAAGCTGACTGGTTTTTCAACAGAAAGGTTGTTTCGATTTTTAAATGCGTTAGGGTGCGATGTGCAAATTGTGGTGAAGCAAAATCTCGACTCGCCCGCGGCCGCAGAAATTAGTGTTGTTAGCATCTAATATCTGAATAGTCACTTTTTTGTATAATTCACCTTCTTTGCATTCACTTTTATAAATGGGCGGTTTGTCAGCAAATCAGGTGGCGTCGCTTTTCGGTAAGCCCCGCAATAATACATTGTCAAAACAGCTTTGTAAGCCCAGTGATCAAAAGGTACATCGGTAAAACGATTTGGCAGGGTTTCAACCTGATTCTGCACGCAAGCAGGGAGAATTTGTTCTGGCGTTGCCTGCAGCTGAGTTTTAAAATCTTGGTAATGGGAAATTGGGAAAAGGTAATGGAGAATGCAAACTTTCTCTAGTAGTATCTCCCGATTCCAGTAATTCTTTAATTAAAGCAGGCGCAGTTGCTTCTCGGTAAGCGCCGCAATAATACATTGTCAAAACTGCTTTGTAAGCCCAGTGATTTGATGGCACATCGGTAAAACGATTTGGCAAAGTTTCAGCCTGATTCTGCACGCAAGCATTGAGAATTTGTTCTCGTATTACCTGCACTTGAACTAAAGAGTTATTTTGCTTTATTTGTGCAGGATTTTGCGCTTGTACGGGAAATGAACAACTGGCACTAATTAGCAGTATAAATGCGGCAACGATTCTGAATTTAAGCATCTCATTACTTTTTGTGCGACAATAGATCCTACCTTCCACTGCATTCCCTGAAAACTATGCCGAGTCCTATTCTCCGCAATCGTTATCAAATTATCAAAGACTTGGGACAAGGCGCTTTTGGCGACACCTACCTCGCCAAAGATTTAGACTTACCCGGACAGCCCCAGTGCGTCGTCAAACATCTTAAACCAAAAGATCCCAATCCCGACCATTTACTAATTGCCAAAGGCTTATTCGACAAAGAAGCCCAAACGCTGTATAAATTGGGTAAGCTACACGACCAAATCCCCAGCCTTTTCGCCCACTTTGAGGAAAATGGCGAATTTTATTTGGTGCAAGATTTTATCGAAGGACATGACATTACCAAAGAACTGATTATAGGTAAAAAATCAAGCGAATCCCATACTATTAAATTATTGCACGATATCTTAGAAATTTTAGCCATTGTTCATCAGCAAAATGTGATTCATCGTGACTTGAAACCTGCTAATTTAATGCGCCGAGATGATGGTAAAATTATCTTGATTGACTTTGGGGCGGTCAAGGAAATTAGCACAATGATTGTTAATGCTCAAGGACAAACTAGCTTCACCGTTGGCATTGGTACTTCGGGTTATATGCCCAGCGAACAAGCGAACGGCAAACCTAAACTGTGTAGCGATATTTATGCAGTGGGGATGATTGGGATTCAAGCATTGACTGGTCAACCTCCTTATACCTTACCAGAAGATCCGCAGACGGGAGAAGTTATTTGGCGAAATCAAGCGCAAGTTAGTAATAATTTAGCAAATGTGTTAGATAAAATGGTGCGCGACCATTTCAGTCAGCGTTATCAAAATGCGGAGCAAGCATTGCAAGCAATTTTATCTTTGTCGCCGCCTCCAACACCAACACCACCGCCACCAACACCAACACCAACACCAACTGTGTATCAAAGTTTGGGGAACAAATCGCCTCAACCTGTAAAAGTATTGTCAAATCCCCTAAAAACAGTTCAATTTCAAACGGTGACAGTGAATTCAAAGGGGAAAATCACCAACCGTAGCCAAAGTCAAGCACAGGTTTTTACAGAAACTATCGCCAAGGACATTACTTTAGAGATGGTTTCTATCCCCAAAGGCAGCTTCAAAATGGGTGCACCTGCAACTGAAGTAGAAAGTCATGACTATGAAAAACCTCAACATCAGGTGACAATCAAACCGTTTCTGCTGGGGAAATACCCGATTACTCAAGCACAGTGGGCAGCAGTGGCTAAATTGCCCAAAATTCAGTATGACCTTAAACCTGACCCTTCTCACTTCAAGGGTAAAAACCTGCCTGTAGAAACGGTTTTTTGGAATGATGTTGTTGAATTTTGTGCCAGATTATCTCGGAAGACGGGTAGAAGCTATCGCCTTCCTAGTGAGGCGGAATGGGAATATGCTTGTCGGGCTGGGACAACTACTCCATTTCATTTTGGGGACACAGTTACCCCGGATTTAGTTAATTATGACGGCAATTATCCCTACGGTTCTGCACCGAAGGGAATCTATCGTGAAAAAACAACTGCTGTGGGTAGTTTTCCGCCTAATAGCTTTGGACTTTACGATATGCACGGGAATGTCTGGGAATGGTGTCAAGATATTTGGCACGATGATTATGATGGTGCGCCGACTGACGGAAGTGCTTGGGAAAGTGGTGGAGATAGTAAAAACCGGGTGCGGCGTGGTGGTTCGTGGGGCAGCTATGCGGTCGATTGCCGTGCTGCCATCCGCTTCTACTACTCTGTGGGCTACTTGTACAGGTACTGGGGTTTTCGTGTTGCGGTTGCTTCGGTTTCTTCGTCGTCCTAGTTTTCCTCGCGAGGACTCTTCTTTGCTTTTTTCCTCTTTTGCTCTTTACTCTTCTTTCTTTTTTACTTTTTTCGTCGTCTCTGGTGACTCGATTTATTTTTGGCACTCCTGGATGCACTCCCGACAAAGAAACCGGGTTTTTTACTTAATCTGTGGAGTACAGCGAAGGATATCCTCAAAAAACCCGGTTTCTGGCCACCTGTGCGTAAGTTCTGTTTGGGAAAATCACTGTCATTGTGTCAATGCTTTCTGTATAGACAAGTCTGCTGAAATAGTCTGGTTTATTT
Organism: Microcoleus sp. AT8-B5; assembly: GCF_036705565.1. Lineage (NCBI taxonomy): Bacteria > Bacillati > Cyanobacteriota > Cyanophyceae > Oscillatoriales > Microcoleaceae > Microcoleus > Microcoleus sp. AT8-B5. The sequence goes on along the minus strand of NZ_JAUBUY010000045.1, from coordinate 11,654 downwards.
ACGGAGGAGTTGGTGCTGATTTAGGATGGGTTCCAGCGTAGTAAACTATTTTTTTTTTCAGATTCACGGCAGAACAGATTATAATTAGAAATATTGATTTTTCTCACGAATAGTCGCATAGGAGATTTACAAAATGAATAACCTATTAGAAGAAACTTTTGCCACCGTCTCTCAACTACCAGAAGCAGAACAAAATGCCATAGCATCCTTAATTTTAGACAAGATATCAGCACCAAGAGTCGCGCCTTTCCTCATTTCCCAATCAGACATCGAAACCCTAGAAAAATTATACATTTTCCGAGACAAGACAGAAGTCATTGACTTTATTAACAAATATCCGTTTTTACTTCCCGTTGTGCTAGAAGCACCAGTTCAGATTAGCAATTATTTTCACGAACAAAAACTATTACTTCAAGTCATCAATGACCCGGAAATCCCTAACTATGTTCATCTGGTTCTCTCAATCATCTTAACAGACCTCGCTCCCGATGAAGCAATGGATAGAGAAGACGAATTGCGTAAAAATTGGTCTAGGGGATTATCCCATGAAATTCGGGAGCATTTTTATACGATTTTGGAATATACTGATGAGTTTTGATTGGTCGCAATACCTAAATTTAGCAAAAGAACTTGCTGGTCAAGCAACTATTCCTGCTGAACAGGAGGCGCGATTGAGGGATGCTATCAGTCGTTCATATTATGCTGCTTTTATCTTAGCGCGGAACTATTTGCGAGATAAACAAGGTCATTCCCTGCCAAAAACTAGCGATATTCACCGCTATGTTTGGCAAGAATTTGATATTAATCCTGACTCAAGATATCAATTAATTGCCGATAATTTAGCAGTGTTGCGCCGATATCGAAATCAAGCAGACTATGACGATAATTTTCCCTTATTATCTGCGATTGCTACTATTGCGCTCAAGCGTTCTCAAGAAATAATTTATAACCTAAATAATCTCTAAATATCAATTTAATCTGATAAGGCCTTTGCTAAAACAGCATTAGTTGTAGGGTGTGTCGCCTGCGATAAATTCCTAACTAAATACCAACAATCTCATAGCGACGCACCTGATGGATATATTACAAACCTTTGGACTGTTGGGACATTTTTCGCATTCCCAAGGCCAAGACACTCAAAAACAACAGCCCGATCGCCCCAGCTAGCGGATTGCCGTTAACTCCTGTTACCCAATCGGGAACAGAGGCCGAATATCGCACTAACTGCCCGATGTTAATAATGTAATATCCCCAGACTAAACCTGCATGAAGCCCGATCGACAAACCGAGGCGATTTTGGCGCGATCGTTTTCCCCAAACCAGAATCAAACCCAGCAACAACAACCCCGGAAACTGCGGCCAACTCTGCAGCATGGCCGCCACAGGTTTGATAAAATGAGATAGGGCAAACACCAGGCTATTCACCCACAGAGATATTCTATAATTGTAATCCCGCTGCAACTCGTCCAGCAACCAACCTCGGAATACCAACTCCTCCGCAAAACCGACTCCAAGGGCGCTTAACAGCCCTTCTGCGATGATTCTCGGCAAATTATCAGAATTTTGCCACGCGACTAAGCCGAACAGTCCTTGCACCGCAAATAAGCTAAAAGTGAGCAAAAGCCCGATCGCCAATCCGATTAAAAGCTCAAAACCGTTTTTTCGCGTATTGATTAAACCGTAACTTTTGAGTAATTGGGTTTGTCCGTAAACCTTTTTTCCCCAGATCCGCACCAAAAATAGAAACTCTGTAAACAACAGCGCCATAGTGAGAATAGTTGCAAGGTTGCTATCTTTAACTAACAAGTAAATTGGTGCTGCTAGGGGCAGCCAAATTGCTAGCAAGATTAATAGGAAAATTATCACACGTAAAGGAAAGGGATAACTGGCTATTATTTGGAGGCGGTTAATCATTGTTGTAAATGAGTTGAAATTGGGTAAATCGGCTTAGTGGTCTGTCGCACTGTCCGACAGGGGTTAAAAACCCCTGTCTCATAGCGAAAGTCCTCTCAAAGAGGACTGAAATTTATCACAATCTAATTTAGGTTGGCAGTCGGTTTTAACCGACTTTTGCTATAAGACGGGGATTTAAATCCCCGGCGGGCTTGCGGGTGAATGCGAGAACTTTTGGCTGAGTCAGGCTTGAGTAAATCCGAGAGTTAGAATTTGGTAAATCCGAGAGTTAGAGTTGGATAAATCCGAGAGAATGTACAAAGCAGACAGAGAAAGCTAGAATAGCATTGTATTCGCTGAAACTTTAAACAAAACAGAACTATAAAATAAGGGAACAATGACTGAAGCCTCGGATTTTTCAAATGTCGATCGAGAATTAGATGACACAATTTTAAGCTTCGCAGACATTCAGGCAGAACTCAACCTGCGCCACGCTAAAGATGCTCTGCGAGATATAGTAGAAAATCTCGACTTGACAGTTCAAGAGCGAACTGGACTGGAACCGGAAATTGGCGGGTTGGAGAAAATGCTCGACAAGCTAGAGCGCGCTTGCGTGCAAATAGCTGTGTTTGGGATGGTGGGAAGGGGAAAATCTTCGGTTTTGAACGCGCTGCTAGGTCAAAATGTGTTTGAAACTGGCCCGACTCACGGGGTGACTCGCACGACGACTATCGGGCAGTGGGATGTCGGAGAGGGAATTGATGAGAAGTTGCCCGATAGACTTTCGCCAGTTATTTACCGTTTGTCGCAAGTGGAATTAATCGATACTCCGGGAATAGATGAAGTTGACGGCGAAACTCGCGAACTTTTAGCGCGCCGCGTTGCTCAACAAGCAGATTTGATTTTGTTTGTAGTTGCTGGCGACATTACGAAGGTGGAATACGCAGCACTTTCGCAGTTGCGGGAAGCCGGAAAACCGATGTTATTAGTGTTTAATAAAATTGACCAATATCCTGATGCAGACAGGCTGGCAATTTATCATAAAATTCGAGACGATCGCGTGAAAGAATTGTTGTCTCCCGATGAAATTGTGATGGCGGCGGCTTCGCCTTTGACGGCGAGGGCGGTGCGCCGTCCCGACGGAAGTATGGGGGTGCAAATGACTCGCAGTTTGCCACAAGTGCAAGATTTAAAATTAAAGATTTTGGAGGTTTTAGACCGGGAAGGCAAATCTTTGGTCGCGCTGAATACGATGCTCTGTGCGGGGGATATTAACGAGCATTTGGTGCAGCGAAAAATGGAGATTCGAGATGACGCAGCTAATCGAATTATCTGGAACGGCGTAATGACGAAATCGGTGGCGATCGCACTTAATCCAATTACTGTAGTTGATATTCTTAGCGGTGCGGTAATTGATGTGGTGATGATATTAACTTTATCTAAAGTTTACGGCATTGCGATGACGGAAGCGGGCGCGGTGGAATTGCTGCAAAAGATTGCGATTAGTATGGGGGGAATTACGGCGGGTGAATTGTTGGCTAATTTTGGTTTAAGTTCTTTGAAAGGATTGTTGGGTTTGGCGACGCCGGCGACGGGGGGTTTGGCTTTAGGGCCTTATTTGTCTGTGGCGGTGACGCAAGCTGCGATCGCGGGGGTTTCTTCCTATGGTATCGGTCAAGTTACTAAGGCTTATTTGGCTAATGGTGCTTCTTGGGGAGATGATGGGCCAAAGGCTGTGGTGAGCAAGATTTTGTCTTCTTTGGATGAGGATTCTATTTTAAATCGGATTAAGGAGGAGTTGCGGGCTAAGTTGGATTTGGGCAGTGTGGAAAAACAGAAATCTTAGCGATCGGCTGTTTTACGTTGACCCAGCAATCCTGGCGCAGCCCTGCCGCAATCCGGCAGGGGTTTCAACCCCTGCCTCAAAGCTAAATTTGTCTGAAGACAATTTAACAAATTATTAAGATAACAACCAATTACCAATTACCAATTATTACTATCGCCTTTGATGACGCAAATCGCTCGCTCGGACTTTGACAAGGGTGGCCCTGCGTACTTTACCCCCTGCTTTGACGATCGCCGGATAACTCTCACATTAGGAAGATTGGGACTTAAATTCTTGAGCTAGCGCCTCACAATTGTTCAAAAGAAACCAAAACAGCCAGATAAATCCAAGCCTCATAGCAATAACCCAAATGTTACTCAAAATAATTCCTTCTTGTAGGTAGCGGAAAATAAGTGATAAGGAGCCGAAAATCATTAGACCTATATGAATCCAGAGCACTGTGGTCACAAAGCGCAAGTTTCTTAAAAGAACTCTCTTTAAGGAGATTCCAAATCCCAAAAAAGCAATAGAAAACAGCAATTTTATTCCGACATCAATATAATTGAAAAGCGACTGAAGGAAAACTTCTCTAAATTGTGGAATAAAAATTAAAGATATTGTATTTAAGAACAGAGCCAGACCAATGGAAAAAAAGGATATCCTCATTAGTCCGGGTGTGAATGCACTTAATATACCCTTTTTAACCAGCACATTATTTCGTTTAACACTATATTCTATTACACCCGAAAAGTTGGCTTTGAAAACCACTTCATAGCTTGACATCTTTCCATCTTCACTGACTTTAAAATAGTGGTTAGAGGTCGGAGCGAGAGAGCTGCCTTTTTCGGAAATCGTTTTGTTATCATGAACAATACTTTGTTGACCCGACAGGCTTAGAATTAATTGTATTTTATGACCGCTCACATTAAAACATACTTCAGACATAGCCAATTTTCTCCTGATCTTATGCTTCAAATATTATGCTTCAAATATGCTGAGGTCTAACTATTAATTAGACTGACTTTTTCAGTATAATACCCCGATGTGAGTGATGAGACTAAAACTTTTCAGGTTATTTACCGAGTTTAATAATCATATACAGATTTTAATAATAACAAGACTTACGCAACTGGCACAGGTTGGGCGATTGCGACAGATAAGGTGCGACGTGCACACCCTACTCTAATTCCGCGAAGGCGGACTTTGTTTGTGTAGCCGCCAATTCGATTCGGTGGGTTAACATCGAATTGTTAATCCGAATTCGATTTGGCGGCTGAACATCAGGTTTTTAACCCTAATTGCCTCCTATTTGTAACCTCTATTTTTTTCCGACCAAATGCGGGTTGGTAGTCCCCAAACATAGACAAATCCTTCGGCAGCTTTGTGATCGAATTCGTCCTCTGCGCCGTAGGTTGCTAAGTCGAAACTGTACAGAGAATTGTCAGATTTGCGGCCGACAATAGTCGCATTTCCTTTGAACAGTTTGAGCCGCACGGTTCCAGTTACTCGCTTTTGCGTGTCCTGAATAAATGCGTCTAAAGCTGTTTTCAAAGGATTGTACCAAAGACCGTTGTAAATCATTTGGCTGTAGGTTTCTTCGATGCCTCGCTTGTACCGCGTTACATCTGCTGTCAGCGTCAAACTTTCTAAGTCTCGGTGCGCGTGCATCAAAACTAAAATCGCTGGTGTTTCGTAAATTTCCCGCGATTTAATCCCGACGAGGCGGTTTTCAATCATGTCAATCCGGCCGACTCCGTGGTTTCCAACTATTTCGTTGAGTTGGGTAATTAAGGCGACTGGTGATAAATTTGTGCCGTTTAAACTGACAGGATTTCCGCAATCGAAACCGATTTCTAGGTATTCGGGTGTGTCGGGAGTTTGTTCGATCGCCTTTGTCATCAAATACACCTCTTCCGGCGGTTCCGCCCAAGGATCTTCGAGGATTCCGGCTTCAATTGCCATTCCCAATAAGTTGCGATCGATACTGTAAGGCGAAGACTTTTTCACGGGCGACGGAATACCGCATTTCTCGCCGTATGCGATCGTTTCTTCGCGGCTCATTTTCCACTCCCGCGCTGGTGCTAAGATTTTAATCTTGGGGTTGAGCGCGCCGATCGACACATCGAACCGCACCTGATCGTTTCCTTTACCTGTGCAACCGTGGGCGATCGCATCTGCACCGTATTTTTCCGCAGCTTCTACTAACAATTTAGCAATCAGCGGGCGAGCGAGGGCAGTCGAAAGGGGATAACGGTTTTCGTAAAGTGCGTTAGCTTGAATCGCTGGAAACGCATAGTCTTTGACAAATTCTTCCGTAGCATCAATAACTAAAGATTCCGAAGCACCGGATGCTAAAGCTTTTTTGCGGATCGGTTCTAATTCGTCTCCCTGTCCCAAATCCGCGGCCAGAGTAATTACTTCTTCAACACCCCACTCGTTTTTGAGGTAAGGAATACAGACGGAGGTATCGACTCCGCCGGAATATGCTAGGACAACTTTTTTAGCGCGACTCATTGCTCTTTACATCCTGAATTTAACTGACATCTTGCACCCTTGTCACTAAGCTTTTAAGGGCGGGCAAGATGCCCACCCCACAAAAAAATATCATTTTTGTGGAACAGGCATCTTGCCTGTTCTGGAGAATGGTGCAAGATGTGATATTTAACCGACTTTTCATTATGCACCTAATTGAGATCGATTCTTGTCAGAAATAGTACAGATTTATATATTCTTTTTTTGATAAACTTGGCTATTTACCGGAGGAGTTGCTGCGGAAAATCTGCTACCGTGGGATACGGTAACTGTGGCGATGGGGAAAAACCGTGTTTTTTAGTGTTGTAATTCCGACGTATAATCGTAAACCGATTTTGGCAAAATGTCTACTGGCTTTGGAAAATCAGCAGTTCGGTGAGATTGTCAGAGACTATGAAGTAATTGTCGTGGACGACGGATCGACGGACGGGACGCTGGAGTGGTTGGCCGCAAATGCTGACTTGTTGCCTCATGTGCGATCGATCTGTCAATCTCACCAGGGCCCGGCCGCTGCCCGGAATTTGGGCGTTGAAGATGCTAAGGGCGATACGATTATTTTTATTGACAGCGATTTGGTGGTAACAGAGCATTTTTTGCAAGCACACGCCGATGCTTTACTACAGGGTTACAAAGATACTGATGCTGTTTTTACTTACGGCAGCGTGATTAATACTTGCAATTTCGACAATCCTACCTCAGAACCTTACAAAATCACCGATTTTTCGGCGGCTTATTTTGCTACGGGAAATGTGGCGATCGCCCGCCACTGGCTGCTGGCCGCTGGACTTTTTGACACTCGCTTTCAACTGTACGGATGGGAAGATTTAGAGTTGGGAGTTAGGTTAAAAAAATTAGGTTTAAAACTCATTAAATGTCCCGCTGCGGTCGGTTATCACTGGCATCCAGCTTTTAGTTTGGAGCAAATTCCAGGCATGATTAACCGAGAAATTGAGCGCGGGAGAATGGGAGTTTTGTTTTATCAAAAACACCCAAGTTGGGAAGTACGGATGATGATTCAAATGACTTTTTTGCACCAAATTTTGTGGGGAATTTTATCATTAGGTGGGATGCTGAACGAGCGAACGATGACTCCTTTTTTACAGTGGTTGATTGACCAAGGCAAGCCCCAGCTAGCTTTAGAAATTGCTCGGATTTTTCTGAATTGGTATAACGTGAAAGCCGTTTACGCCGCTTGCGGAGAATTGCAAGCCGAGACAAAGATACCATAAATCAGCCCCATCCCGCAAATAAGATATAAGATATTGTAGGAGTTTTTTAGGGCCCATTGGTGTCAACTTAAGCTCATAATTAGTAACGGTAACAACTGTTTGACAATTATGCCTACACTGCCCTAGGGCTGCTTAATAAGGGAAATTTAGGGAACTCACAACTTGGATACCAACCAGAAAAAAATAATTTTTAGTCTTAAGTTGACACCAATGTTCCGGCTTGTTTAAATTAACCTTTTTACTGAGGATATCTAATGAAAAATCTCAACACAAAGCACCCGATCAATGGCTGCAAGCATGGTCGTATAAAGTCTAAGAATAAAAATTTTACCTTTATTTAATCAAAATTGCTTGGTTAGCCTGTGATTAGAGGAATCTAGGCTGGTTTCTCACCAGAGTCCGATAATTTGAGCTACCAATATTTTCAAAAGATCGTTACTTTTGATATAATGAGAGATAATTTAAGAGTGTGCTAGAGAGCCAATAGTTGTGCTGGTTTATCTGAGAGTGTTAGCTACAAGCGGTTAATGACTTTAAAAATATTCCCACATATACAACTTGAATAGTTTGAGGGTTTGCTGTGAATACAACTGACGATAAAAATCCAAGACTAGAAACAGTTAGACTTGAAAACACTGTCTTACAAGAAAATATTTTAATGGTGGACGACCATCCAGAAAGCTTGCGGCTTTTATCCCAGCTTTTGTCTAAGCGGGGATATAAAGTGCGACCGACACGAGATGGCAAATTGGCTCTTAACTTTGCTATGTCGAGTCCACCAGACTTGATTTTGCTGGACATCATGATGCCCGGTATGGATGGGTATCAAGTCTGCGAAAAGTTAAAAGCTTGTCCGCAAACCAAACATATTCCTGTGATTTTTATTAGCTCTTTAAATGAAGTTTTTGATAAAGTCAAAGCTTTTTCGGTGGGAGGAGCCGACTACATTAGTAAACCATTTCAAACAGAAGAAGTGGTGAGCCGGATCGAAAATCAACTGCTTCTGAGCCGTCTTTATAAACAAATTTTAGCACAAAATGCACGGCTGCAAGCAGAAATAGAAGAACGCAAGCGGATCGAAGCAGAACTCCGAGACAGCCAACGCTGGCTGTCGGCAGTAATTAAAACACATCCTAATCTTTTGTACGTTTCCGATTTGATTGAACAGCGAACTTTGTATATCAACCGCGAAATATATAGCGATATTGGCTATTCTTTTGAAGAAATCCAGCAAATGGCAGGAGGATTTCTTCCTAACTTAATACACCCTGACGATTTGCCAGGATTCTCAGAACACCTCAGCAGGATTGAGGCAGCAAAAGACGGTGAAAGCTTTGAGTGTGAGTACCGAATTCAGCACAAAAATGGTGAATATCGGTGGTTTGTTAGCGTGGATACCGTGTTTGCCAGAACCGCAGACGACAAACCTTGGAAAATTTTGGGGACGGCTACTGAAATTAGCGATCGCAAACAAGCTGAACTAGAACTAAAAACAGCTTTATCTGCTTTAGAACGGCAAATCAAACAAAGGTTTTTAATAGAAACAATTACTCTTGAAATTCGATACAGTTTAAATCAAGATCAAGTTTTTCAAACAGCTACTGCCCAAATAGGTAGAATTTTTAATGCTGATTGCTGCTTGGTTCATACCTACACAGAACACCCTATTCCCAGAATTAATAATGTCGCTGAGTACAAAAAATCCGCATCCAAATCGCTTTTAGATTTAGAAATCCCCGTACAGGGCAATCCTCACGTTCAGTTTTTATTATCCCAAGATCAAGCTGTAGTTTCTGACGATGTTTTTTCCGACCCGCTGCTAGAAAACGCCCGAGATTTGTGCTGTCAAATAGGCTTAAAATCGATGATATCCATCCGCACTTCCTACCAGGGAAAAGCCAACGGAATGATATGCTTGCATCAGTACGATCGCCCCCGCCACTGGACGCAGGAGGAGATCACATTATTGAGCGCTGTGGCGGCACAGATGGGAATTGCGATCGCTCAAGCAACACTTCTGGAACAAGATAAACAACAGCGACTTAAACTTCAACAAAGCGAAGCTAGTCTAGCAGCCGCCCAGAAAATTGCCCACATCGGCAGTTGGGAATTTGATTTAGTCACCAATAAAATTACTTGGTCAGAAGAAGTATTCCGCATTTTTGGTCTTGACTCAAGTGCAACTGAACCGACATCTGCCAAACTTTTAAAGATGTGTCATCCCGACGACAGAGAATTATTTCAAGAAACAGTCAGCCTAACTATCTCACAAGGCATTGCCTACAAAAGAGAGTTCCGATTTTTGCATCCTAGCCGTCAAATTATATACGTGGAAGGAAGGGGAGAAGCTGTTTTTAGCGAAACCGGGGAAGTAATAAAACTGTTGGGAACAGTGATGGATATTAGCGATCGCAAACAAGCCGAAGCAGCTTTGCAAATTAGCGAAGAACGTTTTTATCTGGCATTTGAAGGCAGTGCGATGGGCTTGTGGGATTGGAATCTTGCCACGGGAGAAGTCTATTTTAATCCACGGTGGAAAATGATGCTGGGATATGAAGTAGAGGAGGTAGAAAATAGTTTTGCATCCTGGGAGCAACTGGTACATCCAGAGGATTTGTCTCCGGCTAAAGCAGCGCTCAATGCTCACCTGGAAGGCAAAAATCCTACTTACGAAGTGGAATTTAGGATGCTGACAAAATCCGGCGAGTGGAAGTGGATTTTAGCTCAAGCGAAGGTGATGGAACACGACGCTTCGGGAAATCCTTTGCGGATGACGGGTACGCATATTGATATTAGCGATCGCAAACAAGCCGAAGTAGAGTTGCAATTTAGCGAACAGCGAGAACGAGAAAAAGCGCAACAGTTAGAACAAACTCTGGCCGACTTAAAAAAAGCTCAATCTCAGCTCATTCAAGCCGAAAAAATGTCAAGTATCGGGCAAATGGTAGCGGGAGTAGCCCATGAAATTAATAACCCCATCAGCTTCATATACGGCAATATTATTCCTGCAGCACAGTATGCTCGCGATTTGGTAAAAATGATTGAACTCTACCAGCAATACTATCCTGAACCAGTTCCCGAAATACAGGAAGAATTGGCAGAAGTCGAGGTAGATTTTATTGCTGGGGATTTCCCGAAAATAATGGCTTCAATGCAAGAAGGTGCTAACCGAATCAAGCAGATAGTGCTGTCTTTGAGAAACTTTTCGAGACTCGACGAAACAGATCGCAAAGTAATAGACATTCATGAAGGGATAGAGAGCACTTTGGTGATTTTGCAGCACCGATTCCAGTCACAGCCAAAACATCGGGAGATTCAAGTTATTAAAAATTACGGAAACCTGCCCAAAGTCGAGTGTTATCCGGCTCAATTAAACCAGGTATTTATGAATTTGCTGGTAAATGCGATCGACGCTGTGGAAGAGTCATCAGCAAACTGTACTTGCAAAGTTAACCAGATTCGCATTGTTACTGAAGTCAGCAGCGAAAATCAAGTGTGTGTGCGGATTTCTGACAGCGGGCCCGGTATCCATCCCGAAGTTCAGTCAAGGATGTTTGACCCATTTTTTACTACCAAACCTGTGGGCACCGGCACTGGTTTGGGGTTATCGATTAGTTACCAAATAGTTAAAGACACCCACGGCGGTAAGTTGGAGTGTCATTCAGAAGTTGGCCGAGGAACAGAATTTGCGATCGAACTGCCGATTTCGCAAAAGTTAAAAGTTAAAAGTTAGGATAAGCTGTTAAATCATGGGCGGTAAATTAACCATAATTCTTGGTAGGGGCCGGTTCACCAACCATCTATAATATTACTCACAGATGAGCGTAAACCCCCTCGACCGTCAATCGATTTTAGATTTTAGATTTTCGATTTTAGATTGACCCCAGGGATCAATGCGGGGGCAATAAGTGATTTTCGATTTTCGATTTTGGATTGATTCCACGGATAAATCACGTGGCGGGTACCACATGAAGAAATTCGTGGTCAGATGGGGGGCAATTGCAACGGATATCATATTAATTGTGTATCAGAACCTATTTTAGGGTGCGTGATAACCTGACATTTTCTCCCGTATTTCCTGCGAAGGGTCTGTCATTTAGGATCGCGAATTAAATAACTTACAATTTTAATTGTTATTGTGGGATGGGCGTCCCGCCCGTCCAAAAAGGACGGGC
>NZ_JAUBUY010000004.1:252511-277536 GCF_036705565.1 Microcoleus sp. AT8-B5 | reverse complement strand
CACAGTCAACGGCACAGCTCGCAACAATATCGCCAGAATGAACGCCGACGGCAGCCTGGATACTGCTTTCAACCCCAGTAGCGGCATGAATAACGGTGTCAGAGCGATCGCCCTCGACAGCAGCGGCAAGCCCTATGTAGGCGGCTTTTTCACCACAGTCAACGGCACAGCTATCAACAGAATCGCCAGAATGAACGCCGACGGCAGCCTGGATACTGCTTTCAACCCCAGTAGTGGCATGAATAACGGTGTCACAGCGATCGCCCTTGACAGCAGTGGCAAGCCCTATGTAGGCGGCAGTTTCACCACAGTCAACGGCACAGCTCGCAACTCTATCGCCAGAATGAACGCCGACGGCAGCCTGGATACTGCTTTCAACCCCAGTAGCGGCATGGATGGCGGTGTCAATGCGATCGCGGTTGACAAAGGGCGCAGCATCCTCTACACCCCCAACGCCAACTTCAACGGCTTAGACACCTTTGAATACACCGCCACCGACGGCGTAGCTTCCACCCCCATTACCGTCACCGTCTTAGTCAACGACTCTCCCACCCTCGATAATTCCGGCGCACCCACCCTCAACGCCCAAAACCAAAACGACAGCGCCAGTACAGGCACACTCATCTCCACCATCATCACCAACCTCGGCGGCACAAAAATCGTCGATCCCAACGCCAGCGCCAAACAAGGCATCGCCATCAGCGCCTTAGACACCGCAAACGGCACTTGGCAATACACCACCGATGGCACAACCTGGACAAACGCCCCAGCCGTTTCCGCCACCAACGCCTTACTATTAGCCAGCGATGCCAACACCAAAATCCGATTTGTACCCAACACAGGTTACAACGGTACTCTCGCCAACGCCATTACCTTTGCCGCCTGGGATCAAATAGTTGGCACAAATGGCACTACGGCTAACTACACCACAGACAGAACCAATAACACCACATCCAGCGTTTTCAGCAGTGCCACCGAAACCGCCGCCATCACCATTAACCCCGTCCCCACCATTACCAGCGTCACCTCTACCACACCAAACGGCAGTTATGGCATTGGTACAAACATCGACATCACCGTTCAATTCTCTGAAATTGTCAACGTCACAGGTACACCGCAACTAAGTTTAGCAGGTGCAACAACCGTCGCCAGTTACCTCTCAGGAACAGGTAGCAACACATTAACATTCCGCTACGCTGTAGCCGCAGGCGATAGCAGTCCTGACTTAGATTATTTGTCAACAACTGCCTTATCTTTAAACAGCGGCACGATTAAGAATGCTGCCACCGCTGATGCCATTTTAACCTTACCTGCACCCGCAGCCCCTAACTCTTTAGGTGCGAATAAAGCCCTAGTAATTGATACTCTTGTACCCACCGTCACCAGCATCACCTCAACTTTAACTGACGGCGCTTATACTGTCGGTCAAGTCATCCCAATTACCGTTACTTTCAGCGAAAACGTCAACGTCACAGGCATCCCCCAACTAACTTTAGCCACAGGAGGTGCAGGAACCGCGATCAATTATGCCTCTGGTAGCGGTACTAACACCCTCACCTTCAACTACACTGTAGCCGACGGCAACACCAGTGCAGACCTAGATTATCTCTCCACAGCCGCCCTCGCACTCAACGGTGGCACGATTAAAGATGCCGCTACCAACGATGCCACACTAACTTTACCCGCACCTGCAGCCGCTAACTCTTTGGGTGCAAATAAAGCCCTAATAATTGAGACTGTTGCACCCACTGTCACCATCAATCAAGCAGCAGCACAAACCGACCCGACAGCAAATTCACCTATCAACTTTACCGTCACCTTTAGCGAACCAGTCACAGGTTTCGATGTCAGTGATATCGACTTAACTACCAGTACAGCAACGGGAACATTAACACCAACTATTACAGGAAGCGGCCCCGTTTATAACGTCGCAGTCAACGGCATGACAGGGGGAGGTAATGTTATTGCCAGCATCAAAGCTAACAGCGTTACCGATACAGCAGGTAATAACAATACCGCCAGTACAAGTACAGACAATACCGTTGCTTATAACAACACCTTCCCCACAGTTACATCGATAAATCGCCTAGCGACATCTCCCACTGCTGCGGCTACTGCTACCTACGAAATTAAATTCTCAGAAGATGTAACAGGCGTTGATGTTTCTGACTTTACTTTAGTACCAACTGTTGTAACTGGTGCAACTATTGGCACTTTAACTGCTGTTGATGCTCAGACTTACCAACTGGAAGTTAACACAGGTACGGGCAGCGGTTCAATTGGGTTGAATTTGACAGATGATGACAGCATCAAAAATAGCTTAGGAGTAGCATTAGGCGGTACAACTGCTGGCAATGGTAATTTAACGGGACAAGTTTATGACATTGACAAAACTCCGCCAACTGCTAGTTTAAATGCTGTCGCTGATATTACGACAGTCGGAGGTACAAGTCAAAGTTTGACTGTCACTTTCAGCGATACTAATGCTGTCGATATTTCAAGTTTGGACAGTTCGGATGTTTTGATAAATTGGTCGGGCGGTGTTATTCCTGCTACTTTTGTCAGTGTCGATACTAATAGTAATGGTACGCCTCGGACAGCGACTTATTCGTTTACTCCTCCTGGCGGAAGTTGGGATGATGTTGACAATGGAACTTACACTGTTAATCTGCAAGCAAGTCAGGTTAAAGATAGTCTAGGCAATCTTGCTGTTGCTGGTAGTTTAGGAACTTTTAACGTTAATGTTGCGGCCCCCGCACCGGCACCGGCCCCCGCACCGGCCCCTGCCCCTGCCCCTGCCCCTGCCCCTGCCCCTGCCCCTGCACCCGCACCGGCCCCTGCCCCTGCACCAGCACCCGCACCGGCCCCTGCACCGGCCCCTGCACCCGCACCGGCCCCCGCACCGGCCCCTGCACCGGCCCCTGCACCCGCACCCGCACCGGCCCCTGCACCCGCACCGGCCCCTGCACCCGCACCGGCCCCTGCACCCGCACCGGCCCCCGCACCCGCACCCGCACCCGCACCATCGGTAACACCCGCGCCATCGGGAACACCCGCGCCATCGGGAACACCCACGCCATCGGAAACACCATCGGGAACACCCACACCATCGGAAACACCATCGGGAACACCGACACCAACGGGAACACCGACACCAACGGGAACACCGACACCAACGGGAACACCCACGCCATCGGAAACACCATCGGGAACACCCACTCCATCGGGAACACCGACACCAACGGGAACACCCACGCCATCGGAAACACCATCGGGAACACCGACACCAACGGGAACACCCACTCCAACGGGAACACCGACACCATCAGGAACACCATCGGGAACACCGACACCATCAGGAACACCGACACCAACGGGAACACCGACACCATCAGGAACACCGACACCAACGGGAACACCCACGCCATCGGAAACACCATCAGGAACACCCACACCATCGGGAACACCCACTCCAACGGGAACACCGACACCAACCAACTTCTTCGATTATTCGTCGTCCCCCAACAGCGTTACTCAAAACTTCAGCAACATCACTCAACCTGTCACTATCATTGGCAGTCCCTTTAACGACAACTTCACCGGTACAAGCAACCCAGACAATATTAGCGGTAGCGATGGTGATGACATCCTTGATGGTGGCGCTGGTGATGACATCCTTGATGGTGGGGCTGGCAATGACACCCTCAATGGCGGAGTTGGCAACAACACCCTCACCGGGGGAATTGGCAATGACAGCTTTATCTTTAATTCCCTTCCTGGTACTTTCGGCGGACAAAACCTAATTTTAGACTTCACCCTTGGAGAAGATAAATTACAACTTGATGTCGCCTTCGGTTTCACCTCACCGGAACAAGTGCTCGCAGCATTACAATCTACCCCTTCGGGTTTAGTCTTAAACTTAGGGAATGGTCAAACTATCTCTATCAAAGCCAATTCCCTCTCACCAAGCGACATCATTCTCTTTAGTAATTCCACAGCAACACCAACACCAACGGGAACACCTACGCCATCGGTAACACCGACACCATCGGGAACACCGACACCAACGGGAACACCGACGCCATCGGGAACACCATCGGGAACACCCACGCCATCGGAAACACCGACACCATCGGGAACACCAACACCAACGGGAACACCGACGCCATCGGTAACACCGACGCCATCGGTAACACCGACGCCAACGGGAACACCGACACCATCGGGAACACCAACACCAACGGGAACCGATACACCATCGGTAACGCCAACACCAACAACCAACAACATCCCCAATGACGACTGCATCTGCGATGACATTGCCTATCCCAAATTAAACCAACCCAATGCAGTTGAAAACACCATACTTGGTGTATCGGGAATTCAAATAGGCACTGCCCAAAACGATGAATTTCTCGGCACTAACAACGGCAATATATTCGATGGCAAATCCGGGGATGACAACTTATATGGTGGTGCCGATAATGACATCTTTAATGGCAACCAAGGTAATGACTTCATCATCGGAGGCAAAGGTGACGACATCCTCTATGGAGATGGAGGAAACGACATCGTTCTTGGCGAATTGGGCAACGATTTAATCTTCGGAGGCAAAGGCAATGACTTGTTACATGGCCGCGAAGGTATTGACATCATTTATGGCAACAAAGATGATGACTTCATCGATGGTGGCAAGGATAATGACGTTTTATATGGAGGCAAAGGTAACGACATCCTGCTTGGTAGTCAAGGAGATGACTCCCTGTTTGGACAGTTAGGTTCGGATACCATCTGCGGCGGTGAAGGTAATGATTTAATCAACGGTGACGAAGCAGCAGATATCCTGGGAGGATGCGAAGGAAATGATACTATTTACGGAGGCCTAGATAACGATACTCTCACTGGGGGCAAAGGCTCCGATTTGCTTGATGGAGGCATGGGCAATGATAGTTTGATTGGCGGTAGCGGCAACGATATCTTTGCCTTAACAACTGGTCAAGGATTTGATATCATCGCTGATTTTACCCTGGGTCAAGACTTGATTGGATTAAGCGGAGGTTTGAGTTTTGGTCAGTTAGCAATCACTCAAAATACTCAGGGAACTCTCATCAAAAATGTCTTGACAGGAGAGGAGTTAGGTGTGATGATTGGAGTGAGTGCCAATGCGATTACATCGGCTAATTTCCGGTTGATTTAGGAAATCAAGAAAAGTACGATCGCCCATTCGATCCAAAAGGGCGATCGCACTCTATAGCTACTCAAACAGGTTTATTCAGGAATTTTCCCTAACCTTTCCCTCAATCCATCAGCCGATAACTGCGGCAGTTGTTCTACCAACAATGTCAATTCTGCCACAGGCAATGCTAGTAAATTGGTAAGGGCTGTAGGCAGAATATCACCCAATTCATTTTGGTACATTCTCAAGACATTTTCGGCCAATAATCTTACAGCTTGTTCCCGCCCTTCTTCATCAATTGTTAGCATCGATATTGCCAGCAACAACACTGTAAATTCCGCAGCAGGCAACTTGGATATTGGAGATAAAAATACTGTCATTCTCTGGCTTAATTCTCCAAATCTAACTCGCAGAAAATTTTCTAAGATTAAGCGTTGCTGTTCTTGTCTGCCTCGTTCTAGTCCTTGTTCTAGTCCTCGTTCTAGTCCTCGTTCTAGTCCTCGTTCTAGTCCTCGTTCTAGTCCTTCTTCTCTCGCTTGTTGCTGTGCGGCTTGTATTTGTTGTTGAAAAAGTGGTGCAATCGCCATAATTAACTCCCGCTCTTCTGGCTCAGGTTCCTGTTGGGTTTCGACTACTAAATGTGACTGTAGACGATACAATAATTCTAGCGCAATAATCCGTAACGGATCGTCCGTTGCTAAAGCACTCAATTGCCCGATCGCCCTTTGCTGTACTTTCCCTTTCCCCAAAATCCTCAACCACAGGGTTTCTGGGATTTCTGGCAACTGGTGAATCGCCACAATTGCTGCTCGCCAGTGCTCCGGGAAAAAATAGATTCCCTCGATCCAATTCTCAGGGTTTGGTATCCCACCAAAACCCTCCACCAGCGCTTTCGATGCTGTGGGTGTCAAAATCCACATTCGGGGCAACAGATCCTCATCATAGCGAGTATTTTCTCTTCTCGCCTGCCGCTCCAATTCACCTCGCAAATCCCATAACTTACTCATGCAGCTCAAGACTTCGCTGACAGTTACCGGATTGCGAAACGGTTCAAAAATTGCAGTTGTGTCAGCCATTTTTCCCAACAATCCCAGGCTTGATGAGTATTCGGGAATTGCGGTACCTGGAGTGAAATAAACATCGATTTCTCGGACTTCCGAAGTCACATCGCGACCTACCTTAACTGTTCCGATGGGTGAAAGCAGTTCTTCTAGGTATTCTTTAGCAAAGCGATCGTGAATGAATCGCGTCATAGAAATTAGGATGATTTTTGATCAGTTAATCCTAGCATAATGTGCGCGACATAATAAAAGTACGATCGCCCGTTCGATCCAAAAGGGCGATCGCATCAAAACCCAAGAAACCGGGTTTTTTACCGAATCTACAGGCTCTAACGCAGTATTTTCGCAAAAACCCGGTTTCTGACCACCCTAACGAATTTACACTGTCTTAGCCCACTCTATCCAAGTTTCCATCGGGCGGAAACCGACTGATTTGTAAAGCTTTGTCGCCCCTGTCAAACTGTCAGCATCGACGCTGAGTTTAGCTGTGTTTGCACCCGCTGCTTTCAACTTATGCAAACCAGCTAACAGCATCGCTTTTCCTAAACCCATTTTCCGAAACTCGCGCCGCGTACCCAACAATTCAATCCAACCGTCTTTTGTGCCGCTGCGGGGGTTTTTTTGGGGTTTGATTTGACAGTCGCAGAAAGCTGCAAATTTGCGCTCGCCCGAAACAGCAATCAAGTCTAATTCCGGCTGATAATTGGCGTCTTGCATCCAATAACGCACGGTTTCCGCACTTAAATCGTGGTGATTCCAGTGATCGATAAATGATTGGTTGAACATCTCTACCCAAGGTTGGATGTCTTGTTCTCCTGATACGTGTGTCAGTGCAAAATCTGCGGGAAATTCGGGTGTGGGTATGGGTTCGGCGAGGGATCGGGCCATTGTCCAAAAATAGCGATCGACCTCAAAGCCCTGTTTCTCTAATAGCCGCATCTCATCGGTTTTGTCCTCCCGGCTGTAGGTACGCAATTTTGCCGGCAAATTGCGTTCTTTTCCTACTTCGCCCAGCCGCTTTTCTCCCCACTTAATTATGTCTTTTTCTAAACCTTCGCTACGGACATTTGGATGCACGTAAAACCAGAGAGAAGCGTCTATTTCATTCGGGGAATCGGGCATATCTAGGAGTGACAAACCGATCAGTTTGTA
This sequence comes from Microcoleus sp. AT8-B5, assembly GCF_036705565.1. NCBI lineage: Bacteria > Bacillati > Cyanobacteriota > Cyanophyceae > Oscillatoriales > Microcoleaceae > Microcoleus > Microcoleus sp. AT8-B5. The sequence goes on along the minus strand of NZ_JAUBUY010000004.1, from coordinate 270,147 downwards.
ATTACCATCTTCCCACAACTGCACGTCACGGGCTTGGTCGAGTTTGGGGGCATCAAGTATTAGCTTGAGTTCAGTTGCAGAGACTTCTTCGCCGAGTCTATCCACTGCTTCGCAAGCATCGATCAAATTTGCGATCGCGCACCAGTCAGTTTCGTCCTTGTAGGAGCGTGTTGTCAAGATATTCATAAAAAACTTGCAATCCGTAATTTCGGACTGTTCCTCTTAGTTGGTATTGGCAAACAAGTACAGTAATTCCGACATTTTGGACAAATGTCAGTAACAGGCACTCCGGCCTGTTCCACAAGAAATAAATGTTCTTGTGGGGCGGGTTCGCGAACCCGCAACTCAACTGTTTTTAGTATTTGAGAATGGTGTCGATAAAACTCAGAAACCTGTTTATATCACCCAGGCTTTCAGGTTTTATCTTATAGCGCAATCATAAAAATTGGTTTGCCTTTTTGGGCTAGTTTTGTATGTGAGTTTATGGTCGGATGTCGATGAGTCGCGCTCTCTTTCGTTACCAAGCTTGGTGCTTAAGTAACTACTATTGTTTGAATAAAGTTTCTACAGCTAAGTAAAGAAGTTGTCACCCCCACTGGGTCGTTGATTTTTACTTTTGCTCTGTTTTACAATAAATCCTTTTTCAGGGATTTTGGGCTCCTCCTGTTACGTCGCCCGATCGGGGGAGGGGAGAAGTTGAACTTATTTAAAAGTTCCCTATTTCAACTATAACCTGAGCTGTTTTTTTTTGCAAGTTGGAAATCGAGGGAATCTTGCTAGTATTAACGAGGCTGGCATTTGATTGCAGGAGCGATCGGCTTTTAACCAGCCGTAACTGTAATTTTTATAACGTTTTCCCCTGAATTGAGGATTTAATTTTATCCAAACGTTAAACTAACGTTAAACTGTTTTTTACAGATTAATAGGAGGTAAATATGCTCGACAACCTCGATTTAGATATTTCCCTGGATAAAGAAACCTATGATGCCAAGATAGAAATTTTAATGCAGCAGTTGCGATCGCTCCAACTGGCCTGCAGAGAAAAAAAATTGCCCGCAATCATCGTCCTCGAAGGTTGGGCCGCCGCCGGTAAAGGCGCGCTGGTCAAAAAAATGGTGGGGTACATGGACCCGCGCGGGTTTGCCGTCCACCCGATTTGGCCGCCGTCAGATGCAGAAAGGGGCTATCCTTTCCTATGGCGGTTTTGGCAGAAACTTCCTGCCCGCGGCAAAATTGGTTTTTTCTACCACAGTTGGTACACTCATGTTTTAGAAGACCGGTTGTTCGATCGAGTCTCCGACGCAGAAGTACCGACAGCCATCAGGCAAATCAACGCCTTCGAGCGGCAGATGGTTGATGACGGCGCCGCAATTGCCAAATTTTGGATTCACCTGAGCAAAAAAGAACTCAAGCATCGGCTCAAAAAACTAGAAGATGACGCATTACAAGCTTGGCGAGTGCGACCCGAAGATTGGAAACAAGCCAAAAAATACGAAGAATACACAACTTTTGCCGAAGAAATGGTAGCCCAAACCGGCACGGGCCCCTCACCTTGGACGCTAGTAGAAGGCGATTGTCAACGGTGGGCGAGAGTCAAAGTTTTAACGCAAATGGCAGCGACAATTACAGAAGCATTGGACAGACTGCCGATGCAATCTGCACCCGTGAAATTGCCACCTCAAGAAAGCTTGCAACCCACCGAACCCGACTTGCTGGCCCAAGTAGATTTAACTCAATCGCTGTCGCCCGACGAATACAAACAGCAACTGCGCGAGGAACAAACCCGTTTTGGCAAACTGCAACAAAGCATCTACGAAGAGGAAATCCCCGTATTAGTGTTGTTTGAAGGTTGGGACGCCGCCGGCAAAGGAGGAGCCATCAAACGCTTGACGGACATCCTAGACCCCCGCAGTTACATCGCTAATGCCTTTGGGGTGCCGACAGACGAAGAAAAAGCGCATCACTACCTCTGGCGGTTCTGGCAGCGGCTGCCAACGGCTGGTAAGATCGGCATTTGCGATCGTAGTTGGTATGGTAGAGTGCTGGTCGAGCGAGTCGAAGGATTTGCCACCGAACCCGAATGGCGCAGAGCTTATCAGGAAATCAACGAATTTGAGGAGCAACTCACCAGTTTCGGTTGTGTCTTAGTTAAATTCTGGCTGCACATCAGTCCTGACGAGCAACTAAAGCGGTTTACAGAGCGGCAAAACAATCCATTTAAACAATACAAACTCACCGAAGAAGATTGGCGGAATCGGGAAAAGTGGAATTATTATGAAGTAGCGGTGAATCAAATGATTCAGCGCACCAGCACGCCGGCTGCTCCCTGGACGCTAATTGCGGCCAATAACAAGTATTATGCTCGTGTTAAAGTAATTCAAACGGTAACGCAGGCAATTCGGAATCAACTGAAGCGCCGATAAATTGGGATTGGTGAATCGGTAACAGGTAATGGGGAAAAAAGTAGGCAGAACAAAGCAGGCTTGAATTGTCAATTCCACCTGGGGCGTGTTCGATCCATTACCAATTACCAATCAACCATTACCAGTTATCAATTACCAATTAACTGTCAGCAATCTGTGACTGGAAGTAGCGGGCTTACACCCTGCAACCAATAGTTGATAGCTGACCGGAATCGAGCATCAGGATAAATGCGATCGGACTGCGTTATTCGCGAAAGTTAAAAACCCACCGATGCCCGTATTTCCTCCCGCAGCTAAATTCGCGCTCGTTTCCACACTTCCGTACTAATTTATGAAGACACAGAATATTGCAAGATGCCAGAACTGTTAGCTCGCATTCTATTTCTATTCCTCCTGTTCTCACTGATCAAATCGTGGTGGGATCAATCAGGAGGTAAAGACAATCCGTTATTAGACCGACTGCGCGTTTTGCTGCTGATCAGCCTTTTGTTCCTGGCTTTTTTTGCGCCAGACACACCAGTTGGAGCAGCGATTTTCGGGCTCATAGCCTTCTTCTTTAAGCCGTTGGGTTTTTCCATCACTCTGCTGGTGATTGCGTCGGCGCTGATCACGAACGGGGGCATCCGCAACCCGGCGCCGAGAATGATCCTGGCAGCCCTGCTAGTTTTGATCCTTTCGAGTATGCCAGTTGTCGCTTACTGGTTCGCCGACCAAGCAGAACGGGACGCCGCTGCTGCCGTCCGCACAGCTTGCTGCGATGAAACTGCAGCGGCGATAGTTCTCCTAGGCAAGGGAACCACTCAGCCTCACATCCCCAACCGAGTAGCGATTCAACTGACAGATACAGGTAATCGCCTGCCCTATGCTGCCGTTTTGTACCGCCAAAAAGTGGCACCGATGGTCATCGTTACCGCTGGCCCCAGACCAGAGTTGGAGGGTTATGTTGGGGAAGCGAAGGATATCGAGACTTTGCTGGCAAACAACATGGGCGTGCCGCGCAGCAGTATCGTTCTCGACGATAACGGCAGCAACATACGCACCAGCGCCGAAGAAGTGAGAAAGATACTCGACAGCCGTGGCGCCCCGCGCAAAGTAATCCTGGTAACATCTGCGATTCAGATGCGCCGTGCCAGCCTCGCTTTTGCGAATATGGGAATCCAGGTGATTCCTAGGGCTACCGACTTCTACACTTTTCAACCCACGGCAGGAGGGAAATCCAGACTCCGCTTAGACGCGGGAGATTTTCTGCCTAGTGCAGAAGCTTTGGTAACTACGACACGAGTATTCGATGAATATTTCGGGTCTTTCTATTACTATTTGCGTGGCTGGCAGGCTCCCAGGGCCTAAAGTGGCAAGTTGCTGGTGTTTTTCTTAGGCAACAGCGACTGCTCCCCAGATTGGTTTAACATCTGATGAGAATGAGACCTTTGTGGGGAGCTGTATTTTTTTCTCATTCCGGCGGGATCGCCGACAATCAAGTTTGCCATGAATGCAAACAATACCCAAAAGATAACTGGCTCCCACTCGGATTTTTTGGGCGGTGCTTCTGGGGTTGTTACAGATTCGACGTTGACTTTGATATCTAGTTTGCCTTCAATTTCTTTGCCTTTGAGAACTCCCTCCTTGCACACACCCTTAAAAATCATGGGAGCGGGCTTTGGTGCTTCAGCTTTCGGTTCGTCTGCCATTTTTTTATCCTGGTTTTGGTGAATCCGGTTGGATAGTACATTCTTAAAGGTTCGGGGGTTTTCCGGACAGGATTTCGCGAACTCTGAAAGAATTAAGTTAAATATGCACCCCGCCCCTTGCTGGGGCTTAAACATAAGAATCTGAAGGCATTTCCAGCTAGTGCTGGTTTGTTTTAGATAGCAGCCTTGCCTTGAAGCTGCTACTTATATATCCGGGTGAAAGGGAGATTTTTATGCAAAGTACAGGTTTTTTATGAAAAATTTATTTGCTCCCGGCGGACAGAAACGTCAACTAAATCAAAAGGAGTCCCGCGCTCTACCTGTACCCAGGTGAGCGTCGGGAGGAATTTGCGTGAGTGAAGAGAACCGCCCCGAACTAAACCAACGACTTTAGGTGTTGGAAGGCGAGGGGCGGTCGATGAGCGAACAAATTATTTTGCTACACCACTTGCTTTTTGTATGTTCACGAGATTGAATTTTGTCATAGTTCGTGAAAGTAATGCCTCAAATAATCACCGCCAAGCTAAAACTAAACCTGAATGCCGAGCAAAAAGCTTTGGTATCTCAGACTACCTTGGCTTATCGCGATGCCTTGAATCATACTTCACAAGTTGCTTTTGATGCGAACAAAACCAGCAATGGTGCTCTCGTTACAAAAGGCTGTCTACAATGAATTGCGAGTTCGATTTGGACTTGGCGCTCAGATGGCTTGCAATGTACCGAGACAAGTTTCGGCAACGTATAAAACTCTCTGGACTAAGGTAAAACAATCTAACGATGCTATCGCTAAAGGGTACACCAAGAAACGGTACAAAGGACTAGACCAACCCCCTAAGTATATCTCTCGAACCTGTACCTTGAATTATCAGCGTGACTACTCGTTTAAATCCGAGCAGAAGGTGAGTATTATTACCCTGACTGGTCGAATAGTAGTCTCGTATGATGGCTACAACAAGCATCTGGATTTCATTGCGAATGGTTCCAAAGTTGGAGCAGCTAAAATTGTCTATCAGCGTTCCTCTAAGGTTTACTATTTGATGGTAAGTATTGAGGTAGAAACCCCTGAACTCGACCCACTGAAAATAACTAGAGTTTCTGGCGTTGACGTGGGGATGCGCTACTTAGCCGTAGAAACAGACTTACAAAACAAGTCTAATTTCTACTCAGGTTCAGAAGCTAGACATAAAGCCAACCGCTATCATAAAGCTAGACAAACTCTTCAGCGTAAAGACACTCGTTCGGCAAAGCGCAGACTAATTGCTTTGTCGGGAAGAGAAAGACGGTTTATCGCTGACGTGAACCACCAAATCAGCAAGGATATTGCAAAGCCTAATACTTTAATTGGACTGGAAAACCTAACCGGAATTCGGGATAGAACCAAGTCCAAGTCTGGTAAAAAGGTTAGCAAAAAACAGCGAAAAGCTAATCGAAACAAAGCTAAATGGTCGTTTGCCGAACTGCACGGCTATATTGACTACAAAGCTAATTTGAACGGCTCTTTAGCTACTAAAGTTCCAGCTAATTATACCTCGCAAAGCTGTCCAAAATGTGGACACACTTCGGCCGGCAATAGACCTAAAAAAGGACTATTGTTTCGTTGCGAGTGTTGCGGGCATGAGCTTCATGCTGATTTGGTGGGTGCGCGAAATATTGCCATGAGAACGTTGCTCGTTCGGCAGGACTGGACGAGTACGGGGAGCTTGTCAGCATCCCCTAATGTGTCGGGCGGTGAAACTAAAGCTGAGATTCTGCAAAGGTTCTCGGAATTGCGGTGGAGTTCAGATACAAGCCCACATCTCCGGCGGTACTCCGCTTGATGCTGGGTAGTTGACTAGCCTGAAGTTCGAGCTTGGTTGAGATCCCCGAAGAAACCCAGTTTCTTCCCGGAGCGGCCCCAAGTGACGCAATTCGGTTAATAAACGGGGTTTCTGGCTCAATATCGCGCCAGGAATGGCAATCTAAAATTTAAAATGATCGAAATAATCGAGAGTGAAAATATCCACCAGCCAACTATCTTCCTTGGAACCGGAACAACTGGCAGTTTGGGCAAAAGAGGCAATTAATCGCAGTAAATCGGGTCAAATCCCTGCGTACATACCTCTCATAGCGCAAGCCGACAGACAAGGGTTTGCCGTGCAAATTCGGGCAATTGACGCGCAAATTGTGAGCTGGGGTAGCATTGCTCACACATTCCCGCTGATGAGTGTAGTCAAGCCTTTTGTGCTGCTTTATTTGCTGTGCGAATTGGGCGAAAAAACGGTTTTTGACTGCGTTGGGTGTGAGCCTTCGGAACTGCCTTTCAATTCTTTAACTCAACTCGAAATAGACCAAGGGAAGCCGAGAAACCCGATGATTAATAGCGGGGCGATCGCCCTAGCGTCTTTGATTCCCGGTCAAAATGCTGTGTCCCGCTGTCAAAACTTGCGAACTTGGCTGAATCAACAGGCAAACAGTCAGTTATTTGTTGACGAGTTAATGCTCGATTCAGTGAAGAAAAATCCGAATCAAAACAATTGGAATCTCGCCTTGAAAATGGTAGAATCGGGTTACATTCAAAATCCCGAAATTGCTTTAGAAACCTACAATCGCATCTGCTGTTTGTCGGGAAATGTGGAGGATTTAGCTAAGCTGGGGATGGTTTTGGTAAATAGCGGCGATCGAGCAATGGGGGAAAACTGCCGTAGTGTCAAAGCGCTGATGGCAACTTGCGGTTTGTATGAAGCATCGGGCCGTTTTGCGCTGCGGGTGGGGTTGCCGGCCAAGTCGGGAGTTAGCGGGGCTTTGGTGTCGGTAATTCCGGGCCAGGGGGCGATCGGCTTTTACAGTCCGCCCCTGGATAAAGACGGAAATTCTATCGGTGGCTTATTTCTGTTAGAAAAAATAGCTAAAACTTTGCGGCTAAGCGTATTTGATTAGATTGGTCAGTAAGCTATACTACATTTAATTTTCACTTTTAGGGCAGGCAAGATGCCCACCCCACAAGATTTTTACTAACATAACTATCCCAATTAAATGCGCGACAGCTTAGTCCGCAGTCATTAGGAACGGGGAATTGGGAATTGGGAATGTCTAATGGGGAATTGGGAAAAAGGTAATTTTCCCAACTGACAACTGACAACTGACAACTGACAACTGACTAATGTTTTTCGCCCAAAATAGCATAAACCACAGTCTCTTCTTTTTTGCCGCGCAATTGAATCGATCCTACTTTTTTGCCTTCGTAGCGATCGCGCACATAAGCAAAAGTCCTCGCCGTCACCAACAAATTAAAAGGACTGTCAGAAACAATTTCCTTATTCATCGCCTCCAATCTAGCAGCAATGTTGACAGCATCGCCGATCACAGAATAATTCAAACGCCGGGAACCGCCCACGCTACCAGCAACTAACTGTCCGGTATGCAAACCGATGCCAAACTTAATTAAAGGTTTGCGTTCACTTCTAAGCTGCTGATTCAGTTGGTGCAGCCGTTCGTGCATCGCAATACAAGCCGCAACTGCATTCAAAGCATCTTGTTGAATTTCTGCATATTCGCTATGGCAAAAAGGCACTCCAAAAACTGCCATAATTGCATCACCGATGTATTTATCTACAACGCCACCGTGATCCATAATACAGTTAGTCATCGCTTCCAAATAATTGTTCAGCCAGGTGAGCAAATCCCGCGGTGGCATTTTTTCTGAAATTGAAGTAAAACTACGAATATCCATAAACAGCACCGTTGCTGTAAGTTCTTGAGGTTCGAGTTCTCCCTGTTCAAATATCTCAGCTTTGCGTTGCCAAATAAGCTGAGCAGTCTCTGGATCGACGTGCTTTTCAAATAACCTCATCAACTGCTGCTTTTCGTACTGTTCCCGAAGTTGCAAAGCAGTGCTAGATAAAATGAGAGTGCCGATAGGTGCGGCAATCGGAACCCACCAAAAAAAGAAGCCAAATAACAAAGCGGCAGCCCCAATCCAAATTATAGGCAAACCGAGAGCGATCGCAATTCTCTCTTTAACACCTCGGTTGCCCAGAACCAAAGCGGTAAGCGGGCCAATCCCCAACAATAACAAAATTTCTACGAGTACCGGCAGCCGCTGCAGCAAGCGTTGATTGAGCAAATTGTCAATCAACGCTGCATATAAATAAACCCCAGCCGTAGTCTTGTTGAGAGGTGAAGATATCGGATCGAAACCGGTAGCAACTATGCCCACTAAAACTAACTTATTAGTCAGAGAATCTGCTGGAATTCTACCTTCTACGACATCAACAAAAGCATAGGTAGGTAGATTTTCTGTTTGCCCCGGCCAGTTAACCCAGACTTTTTTTGGCTGCTTATTTTTGGACTGTGGGAGCAATACTGGATCTTGGGGATTAGCAGCATTGTACCTGTGAGTCATTGCTAAACCGAAATTAGGAATCCCGTTGAGAAAGATTTTTGACTCGCGGCTAATACCGTCGCTATCGGGTTCCTGGCCGATGTGGCCGACACCTGCGGCGGCTGCTTTTAAAGATGCTACGGGTTCTTCTTTGGTGGTTTTAGCGAGTACAACTTTGCCGTTGGTGGCGATTGCAGCGGCTAAAATATCATCTTTCGGACTTGGATCGAGGAAAAGAATGTCAAAACCAACGGCTGTGGGGGGAGATTTTTTCAGTGCTTCTAGCAGTTGGGCGTAGCGGTTGCGAGGCCAAGGAAATTGACCGTATTCTTGCAAGGAATGCCGTTCGATCGCAATTACCGCAATTCTCTGATCCCATCCGGGATTTGGCAAAATTCCCGATTCTCGAATTTGAAATAGGGTTTTGTACCCCAAATATTCAAGGGGTTTCCACATTCCCACTTGCAGCATGGCTACAGACAGTATACCTACTAATCCCCCTGTGATCCAGGGAGGATTTGTGGTTATATGTTGCTGCAGGCCGAGCAGTTTATTTTGTTTGAGATGATCGATCCATTTTTTGAACTTCATGCAATTAATTTGACGCAATCATTGACATTCGAGTCACAATTTCGAGAGGAGTGGGAGTCAATCGATTTTAGATTTTAGATTTTAGATTTTAGATTGACTTGCGCGAGATAAATTCGGGGGCTCCTTTATCGGATACAGGTTTTTTATTTTTGGACGGATGAATCACGTGGCGGGTATCCTGGATGCGGGAATTGTCATGAAGTTTTACAATAACGTAAGGGCGAAGGGTGGGGGCAAAATATCTTTATTTTGACTACCGAGATTCATGGCAAAATGCTTCGCACCTACACAAAATAATCAACCCTGATACGACTTAGGATCTAACTCACATCTTGCACCATTGTCAAGAACAGGCTTTTTCGTGGGGTCGGGCGGGTTTATAGAACCTATTTGCAAGCTTTAAGGCTGTTGGCGAACCCGCCCCTAGGGCTTATTGAGAATGGTGCAACATCTTAGATATAATTCAAGTCCTCAGAGACGGCCCGCGTAGATTACTCGCGACGATAGGTTGTTTAGCGAACTGCGAAGCTGTAATGCCTTTCTGTGACTGACGGGCCTCGCACTACGATTTCGAGGCGGCGGCTTGGAGGTAAAATTCCTTGGATCTTGAAGTTGCCTTTTCGATCGATCTTAATTTCTTCGTTGTTGACATAAACTGTGTCGATCGGGTTAATTTGACCGCTGAGGCGATAGATATTGCCGCTGACTCTCAATAAACTGCGGACTTTGAGTTTAGCTAGGCGAGGGCTGGCTGAGGGCGCCACGGGGGAGGTTTGAGGGAAAATTGTCGTGGAGTTGCCACTGTTGACAATTACTTCCGAGTCGGCGCTGCCGGATACTACGACGGCACCTTCAATAGTTTCGACTGCGGTTTTGCCACCGCCGACGCTGACGCCAAAGGATGTGCCGCGGACTCCGGCAACGCCTTCTGGGGTTTCAACCCTGATTGGGGCGGTTCTGGCAGAACGGGTTTGTTGGGCAATTTGACTGGATTTGCCGAGTCCGCTGAAGGTATTGAGGGCGGCTATTTGGTTCGGCGGGATAATTGTTGAGGTGGTGGCTGCGGGAGTTGCAGCAGCAGTTTTGCCGATCGACAACCTGACTCGCCCCCTGCTGACAAAAATGGCTGTGCTTTTTTCGCCGCCTGCACGGCTTGACAAATCGGATATTCTGAGTGTGGTTTTTTCGGCAACTTCCACGGTGCCGATGTTGTTGTCGATGCCTAAACGGGCTGTGGAATTGGGGCCGGTGATGATTTCGTCTCCGGGGGCGAGTAGCCGATCGCCCACGACCGCTGGCCGGCCTTTAAAGCTTACTGTACCGCGGATTTCTTCTATTTCGAGCGATCGCGCGGCCGCTGTTCCCTGGGCGTTTATCGTGTCTGCTGGGGATGGATTCGCCGCCACGGTTGCCGGATTTGTTGGAGATTTTGAGGCGGTTGGCAATGCTGGCGGTCGATCGACTGAGACAATTTTAGTAGGGTTCGAGGGCTGTTTGGGGGATGGAGAGGGCGGACTGGCGATCGTCCCGCGAAAGGGCGACAGACTCGCCAGCACAGCCAAGGACAAACTTAGGAGCGGAATTTTGGTCGATCGCCCACACGTAAACATTTTATTCATAATTTCAATTTTGTCATATTGAAGTTCCTCGACTTCCTTTCCTCTATCAGACGGCATACATCCGGAAATCGTTCCATTTTTTATGCCGTAACACAGCAGTAAAAATAAACTTTATCAGCCTGAAAGTTTAGCATTAAAACTTTTTTTATGTTCATATTTTAGTAAACTGTTACAACATGGCACTTTACTAAAATATGAGCTTAGGGAAAATTAGCAAACCCTAGTCAAAGTGCTTGGCAGCATCTACTTTAGCCGTTTTCAACGTGAGAGAGGGGAGATTTATATATAGCAAAGATAAAATTAATTACTGCTTGTGAATGCCTTTTGGCTTCTGCCGGAAGGATGACTAATTGGGGATAAATTCTGTAGTTGTGGCAATTAATAAAAAGATGGTTTTTGCGAAGCGATAAAAAATAATTATCTAAGTGGTGAACAGCCTCTGACAGTGGAGCTTGCCGCTGTGGAACATTATGAAGCAAACCCAAGCGAATCAGGGTAGACGATCGACCAACTCCGACTAGAATACCGTCTTTTAGGGAAAGTTGGTGGAAATTTCGATGGAAAATCATCGGGAGCGATCGCCTGCTGGCGTTGCTGTTGAGAAGTAGACGCCAAACTGTAAAATAAACGGTTGTATATAGGTTATATAGAGCAGGAGAACAATTTCAGTGGCAATAGAAGTAGGTCAGAGAGTGAAGGTGCGCCGTCTCAGAGATCGGATACCTGCAAATATGGTGGGCAAGATAAAGGAGAATCCAGTAGGCACTGTTGACGGATTCAGAATGGTTGACGGTAGCGGAGTAGGTGTGGTTGTCAAGTTTGACGGTTTTGCGACTTGGTTTTTTGAAGATGAGCTAGAACCCGTTTAACAGATGTAGAAGGAAGAGGGGGCACGACACGGATTCGGACACGGATACACGGATTGAATTTAACTGTGTTTCCTTTCGTCTCCTACTCTCCCCCTCTCCCACTCTCCCACTCGCCGACTCTCCTCTTCCTTCACTCTCCCCCTCCCCCACTCTGGCTGAAGGTTGCGCTTAAATGTTAAAGAGTAAGCTTTGGCAGTGAGAACAGAAAATGGCTTTGATTTTGACATTTTTGGGCAAAGGCGGCACTGGCCGCAGTACGATCGCGATCGCAACAGCTAAAAAATACGCGGCTCAAGGCAAGCGAGTTCTGCTGCTCGGCCAAGATCCGGGCCCTGCATTGGGTATTCTGCTAGGGACTCCCCTGACTCTCAACCCCCAGGAAATCGCCCCCAACCTCAAAGCAGTTCAGGTGCAAAGCGCGCCACTGCTAGAACGCAGGTGGGACGAAATTAAACAACTAGAAGCTCAATATGTCCGCACTCCGTTTTTCAAGCAGATTTACGGTCAAGAATTAGGGGTGTTACCGGGAATGGACAGCGCGCTGGCGTTGAACGAACTTCGGGAATACGACGACAGCAAACAATACGATGTAATTGTTTATGACGGCAATGGTGGCATGGATACGCTGCGGATGCTGGGAATGCCGGAAATTCTGAGTTGGTACATCCGCAGGTTCCGTCAAGCTTTGGTAGATTCGGATTTGGGTAAAGCGCTTTCACCTTTTATTCAACCGGTTGTGAGTACCGTGTTGACGGTGGATATGTCGGGAGACAATGCTTTTCAATCTACTAAGCAAGTCGATAATCTTTTGGATAAGGGTAAGGAAGCGCTGGCAGATCCGAACCGCACGGCGGCTTTTTTGGTGACGACTGGGGATGCAAGCGCGATCGCAACTGCCCGCTATCTTTGGGGAAGTTCTCAACAAGTTAGTTTGACTGTGGGCGGTGTCATTGTTAATCAAGCACCGGTTACAGAAGCTATTACTGCCGAGTTTGATCCTTTGACGGCTGTTTCGGTTCCGGCGCACAGTGACAATAATTGGCAGTCGCTAATTGATGCTTTGCCAGATTTTTCGGAGGCCGCAAAAGCTCCTAAACCGATTAACATAAACATTGCACAGCGTCAAGTTAGTTTGTTTTTGCCTGGGTTTGACAAGAAAGAAATTAAATTGATTCAATCGGGGCCGGAAGTGACGATCGAAGCGGGCGATCAGCGGCGCAATATTTTGCTGCCTCCGGCGCTAACTGGAAAGTCTGTTACTGGTGCTAAGTTCCTGAATGGTTACTTGATTATTTCTTTTTAGGGTAAGGAAGAAGGCACGACACGGATTTTGACACGGATACACGGATGAATTATCGAGTTTTCTAATATCATGTCTCGTTGATTCGCGATCGTATAATTTGCGATGTGGTAGGGGCGGGTTCCACCAACCATAATCGCCCCAAACAAACAATCTCGAAAACCCGCCCTCTCCCCACGATAAATCGAAATGTACATTCAGATTGACCGTGGGGCGGGGGCGGGTTTATTTATCCTTTCAATTCTTCCCGATATGGTTGGTGAAACCCGCCCCTACAGCTTAACTTTTACCGTTTCCATTGCCGCCAGTCGTTTGCAAAACCCGCTTAGCTAAAGGTTCCGGCACTTCTTGCAGTCGATCGAACTCCCAATTAAAAAATCCTACTCCCATTGTCTGCGATCGCAATTCTACGATCAAATTCTGCATTTCGGCGATCGGCAAATAAGCAGAAACTGCATCCCATCCCTTCCAGTCTTTTTTACCTTCGTAGCCGAGAATTTGGCCCCGGTGTCCGCTGACCAACTGCAACACCTTTGATGTACACTCGTTCGGAGCGCAAATTTCAACTTTGGCAATCGGCTCCAGCAAGGCCGGTTCGCACTTGGCCATTCCCTCCTGCATCGCCAAACGCGCTGCTTGCTTGAAAGCTTGTTCGGAACTGTCAACGGTATGGTAGGAACCGTTCGTCAGCGTCACCGCTACGTCTACCACGGGGAAACCCAGCGGGCCGCGATCCAAATACTCGCGCACTCCGACTTCAACGCCGGGAATGTACTGTTTTGGGACGACTCCGCCGACTATTTTGTCGCTAAAGGTGAAACCTTCTCCGCGAGGCTGCGGTTGAATGTCGAGGTACACGTCGCCGAATTGTCCGTGCCCGCCGCTTTGGTGTTTGTAGCGCCCGTGGATGGAAGATGCTGGTTTGCGGATGGTTTCTTTGTACGGCACTTGCGGTAAGTGAGTTACCATCGGCAAGTTATACTTACGGCGCAACCTGTCTAGGGCTACTTTCAGGTGGATTTCGCCTTGACCCCAAAGTATAATTTCGTGAGTGTCGCCGTGCTGTTCCCAGACTAAAGATGGGTCTTCTTCTAGTAATTTAGCTAAAGCGGAGCTCAGCTTAACTTCATCGTTGCGCTTTTCTGGGACGATCGCCAGTGCGTAGACAGGGGAGATAATTTCGGCTTTTGGCAATAATTCCTCCGAACCCAGCGTATCGCCTGTTTTCAAGCCTTCTAGCCTTCCCACAGCCACAATTTCCCCGGCGCTGACAGACTGCAAACTTTGCGTTTGCTGGCCGGTCAAGCGGTACAAACCGTTAACTCGAACGCCGTTCAAATTTGCTCCATCTGTCAGCGTCCCCCGCCACATTCTCACTAACGATAGTTTGCCTCCCTGCGGCGTGTAATAGGTTTTGAGGATTTGAGCGAGAACTTTGTTTTCACTTTGTATAATGCCGCGGCGATCGGCTGTTGTTTCCGGTGTCGGCGCTTCCCTCAGCAAAGCTTCCAGCAGAGGCCGCACGCCGAAATCTTGTTCGGCGATGCCGATGAATACTGGCACAATTAAATCTGCGCCTAATTCCATCTTTAAATCGCGGGTAATTTCTTCGGCGTCGGGATTGATTTCTTCGAGCAATTCTTCGAGTAAATGGTCGTCAAAATTCGCCAATTCTTCGAGCATTTGCTGCCGCGCTGCGCTTTCTTGTGCTTTGAGGTGTTCTGGAAGCGGGACGGGATCTGCGGCGGCGCCCGGATGGTAGTGGTAAGCTTGTTCGGTTACTAAGTCGATAAAACCGATGATTTGTTCGTTTTTGCCGATCGGATATTGGTGAGGTACGATCGGTCTACTGGAAACGGATTTGAGCGCGTCGATCACCTCGGTGAAGTTGGTGCCACAAGTAGTTTCGTCTGTGTAAGCTCGATCGATCTTGTTGATGAAAACTAGGTGGGGAATTTCCCAATCGTCGAGAAATTTAAACAGGGGTGCGAGGGTTAAAGTGCGATCGGCAACGGGTTCGCAAACAATTATCGCCGCATCCACACCGATGAGTGCATTGTAAGTTTCTTGGACAAATTCTACCGAGCCCGGACAGTCGAGAAATGTGAAGCGGACGCCTTGATATTCAGCGGTGGCGGCGTTTACTTCTACGCTCATTTTGCGATCGCGCGCTTCCGGCGAACTATCACCTATTGTGTTGCCATCTTTGACATTTCCTTTGCGGGTAATTGTCCCTGTCACCGATAGCAAACTTTCCAGCAGTGCGGTTTTACCGCTTAAATAAGGGCCAACAATTGCAACGTTTCGCGTGGCCCCAAGGACTTTGTGGTTCATAATAGCCTCCAACAGAAAACTTGTTTTCTATTGCTCTTGGTGCAATCAGTTCTATACCATTTTCTAGACTTTTTCTAGGTTAATTTTTATTGCAGTTTCGAGCAACTTTAGATTTTGGTATGATTCTATACTTTTGACGGTAGCGTGTTTTGAGTGACGCAAACACAAATTGTAGTTTTTCTTAATATTTGGATTTTTTAACCGCAGAGAACGCAGAGAACGCAGAGGAAGAGAAGAGAGAGACTAATAATTCCGATGAAGAGCGGGTTTGATATCACTCTTCCTCTGTCTCGATTGGTCTAATTTCTGAGCAGTCGCAAACCGCTTAATGTGACTATTACTGTAGACCCTTCATGACCGATTACGCCTAAAGGCATGGTGATGTTTCCGAGAAAATTGGCAGCCAGTAACAGTATAATGCAACTGAGTGCAAAAACTATGTTTTGTTTGACAATTTTTTGAGCGCGGCGGCCTAAACTAATTGCTTTAGCTAGTTGCTCTAATTTATCTGCCATTAATACGATATCAGCAGTTTCTAAAGCAACGTCGCTGCCGGAAATTCCCATCGCAATGCCCACGGAAGCTTGAGCGAGGGCGGGGGCGTCGTTGATGCCGTCTCCTACCATTGCTACAGTTTGATACTGGGTTTGCAGTTGTTTTATTGCCTGCACTTTGTCTTCTGGCAAAAGTTCGGCGTACACTTCTTTGATGCCTAATTGGCGGGCGATGTGTTGAGCTGTTTGCTCGTTGTCGCCGCTTAGCATAATTATATGTTCTACGCCTAATTTTTGCAAGTGTTTTACTGTTGCTGCTGCTTCGGGGCGGATGGTATCTGCTACTGCAATGATTCCTAAAAGTTGCTCGCCTTTTGCCACCCAAACAACTGTTTTACCTTCGGCTTGTAACTGCTGGCTGATTTGAGTCAATTCGGAGGTTGCTTCGAGAAATTCGGCTTTACCAATGGCTATGATTTGATTGTTGACTTTGCCGATAATTCCTTGACCGATTTTTGCTTGTACGTCGGTAGCGGTTGACAATTGTAACTGTTGCTGCTGGGCGGCGCTGACAATTGCATGGGCGATCGCGTGTTCGGAATGAGCTTCTAGGGCTGCAGCTAATTGCAGAACTTCTGTTTCAGTATATCCGGCTGCTGGTACAATTTGGATAACTTCGGGTTTTCCCGTGGTGAGTGTTCCGGTTTTGTCAAAGGCGATCGCCCTGACTTTACCAATCATCTCTAATTGCGCGCCACTTTTAAACAAAATTCCCTGTCTCGCCCCGTTAGCAATTCCTGAAAGCAGCGCGGGCATAATCGAAGCCATCAGCGCGCAGGGGGACGCGACTACTAGGAAAATCAGCGCCCGATAGATTGTCTCTTCCCAATTCCAGCCCAAAACAAAGGGCGGCAAAGTTGCCAGCAGCAAGCCTAAACCGACAATTAATTTAGCATAACCGCGCTCGAATTTTTCCACAAACATTTGAGAAGGTGGCGCTGCTGTTTGCGCTTCTTGAACCAGCCGAATCACTCGCTGAATCAAGCTGCTTTCTGGAGTTTTATGCACTTCGAGTTTCAGCGCGCCGACACCGTTAATTGTACCTGCATAGACTTCATCGCCGCTGGTTTTTTCCACGGGCATCGATTCGCCGGTAATCGAGGCTTGATCGATCGCACTGTAGCCTTCAATAATTATCGCATCTGTGGGGATGATTTCTCCGGGCTTGACTAAAATGCGATCGCCAATTTCCAATTTGTCGATCGCAACTTCGCGTTCCACGCCGTACATTACCACCCTAGCAGTATCTGCCGTCAAACTCATCAAACTGCGGATGCTGCGTTCAGTCCGCTGCATAGCATAACCTTCAAGGGCGCCGCTAATTGCAAAGATTAAAATCAACACCGCACCGTCAACAATTAAATGATATTCTTGCCGCCACAGCCCCAAACCTGCCGCGCCCAAAGCAGCGACAATCATTAACAAATCTACATCTAATTCGCGTTCTTGAAAAAGGGTAGTTAAGCCTTCGCGGGTACTGGAATAGCCGCCGATAACATAAGCTGCGGGTAAGATTAACACGGCTACACCCAGCCAGCCGAGTTGCAGGGCTAGGGAACCCAAGATTACTAAAATTCCGCACAGGGCGGCTGTTAAAGCGTCGGGATGTTCTTCTGCTAACTGGGAGATGCGAGAAATTGACAAAGAATTAGAAGTCATTTGTAAAGCTTGATTTGGTAGAATGACTCCTGTAGCTTAAACCTTGACATTAGTGTCAATGTCAAGAGTGAAACCAAAATAAATCCAGGATCAACTCGCCTCTCGTTGAGTACCAGAGTCCGACAGTCCGACAGTCCGACAGTCCGACAGTTCGACAGTTCGACAGTTCGACAGGGATTGAAATCCCTGTCTCATAGCGCAAGTCCTCTGGAAGAGGACTGAAGATGGCTGAGAATTGA
>NZ_JAUBUY010000004.1:185262-252411 GCF_036705565.1 Microcoleus sp. AT8-B5 | reverse complement strand
ATTTAATGTTTTAGTCGGTTTTAACCGACTTCTGCTATGAGGCGGGGAATTCATTCCCCGGCGGACTCTGGGTGAATTCGAGAATCAAATATACAATCAAAATCCCAAAATCCCATGCAATAAGAATAGTTGAGTCCGACAGTCCGACAGGGAATGAATTCCCTGTCTCATAGCGCAAGTCCTCTGGAAGAGGACTGAAGATGGCTGAGAATTGAATTTAATGTTTTAGTCGGTTTTAACCGACTTCTGCTATGAGGCGGGGAATTCATTCCCCGGCGGACTCTGGGTGAATGCGTGGGAATTGATTCCCCAGCGGACTCTGGGTGAATTCGAGAATCAAATATACAATCCCAAAATTCCCAAAATCCCATGCAACAATACCTGACAATCAAACAACTTACAGAAGCGGTAAAAGGCACAATTACCCCTCGGATGGTGCGACACTATCACGCTTTGGGGCTGCTATCTCCGGCGGTACGATCGACTTCTAACTATAGATTGTATACCCGCAGCGATGTGCAAAGGCTGCAAAGAATAGTGGCACTCAAGCAGCAAGGCTTTCAACTGTCTCACATCCGCAAACTGTTAGAAACTGACGCGGATGCTTCGCCTGACGCGCTGATGGCGACTCTGCAACGGCAATATCTGTCGGTTATTCAGCAAATTGTTCGCCTCAGAGAAACGGCTTCGGCGCTGGAAGGATTGCTGGGACGGGATATTTCCTGTCAAGCGGTGCAAGCGGACGCATTGGCGCAATTAAGGCTGTTGCAGGCGGAAACTGAGGGGGGGTGGGATGAGTTGGAACAATTTTGGGAGGGTTGGGATGCGGGGGCGCACACTCACCCGGAGGATTTTGGGGAGTCGTTGCAGCTTTTGTTGCCGGATTTGGCCGATCGCTCGGAAATTGAGGTAGACTTGCTTTCTAAACTGGTGTTAGCTTGCGGAGATTGTTCGCTGCTGCCGTTTGTGAAGTTGAGCGAAACGGCGATTAAATCGGCGCGGGATGCTTTGAAAAATCAGTGTCAAATTGTGGCTGATGTGCCGCCTGTTTTTGCTGCTTTGGATCGGACAAGATTGGCGCATTTGGGAACAAGTATTGCAACTTTAATTGATGACCCGCACATCAATGCTGCGGCGGAAGCGGAACAGGAATTCTGGCAGCAGCGTGAGTGGTTTGATAAGTTGTTGAAACTGGAAAAAGGATGTATATTGGTGATAGGATATGCGCCGTCTGTGCTGATGGCGGTTTGCGAGGCGATCGAGTGTGGGCAATTGCAACCGGCTTTGGTAGTTGGAATGCCGATCGGTTTTAGTCATTCTCCGGTGGCGAAACGGCGGTTAGTGCGATCGGGCGTTGCTTATATTACGACTGTGGGAACTTTTGGCGGCGGCTTGTTGGCGGCGGTTGCTTTGAATGCTTTGGTTGAGTCTTTGATTGAAAAGCCGAATTGTCACTGTCATTTGAAGTAAAGATGGGATTTAGGTTGGTTGTGACTTAATTTGTATTTTGCTCTTTCAGAGGTTTCAATCCCTGATAGGGAGTTTGGTTAATTGCGGCGTAACAATGGGACAGTTACTAGATGAAATTATAAGTTTCAATCCCTGATAGGGAGTTTGGTTAATTGCGGCCGGAAAATGGCGACGTGCAGGTATGGTTGCCGGAAGTTTCAATCCCTGATAGGGAGTTTGGTTAATTGCGGCGCTGTATAAACTGGGGTAATAAATAGGTCAGGGCAAGTTTCAATCCCTGATAGGGAGTTTGGTTAATTGCGGCCTGCTTGAGCCTTTTTGATAGCCGCTATCTGAGTTTGTTTCAATCCCTGATAGGGAGTTTGGTTAATTGCGGCCACCGCAGCAAATAGCAGCGCTAGAATCAGTCTACAGTTTCAATCCCTGATAGGGAGTTTGGTTAATTGCGGCAGCCAATCTTCAGAGATTATTTGGTGACAGATTTGTTTCAATCCCTGATAGGGAGTTTGGTTAATTGCGGCATGCTAGGCTGTACTGTGTTGCTGCTAGCTTTGATCGTGTTTCAATCCCTGATAGGGAGTTTGGTTAATTGCGGCTTACTCGGCTAATATTGCAATTACTGCTATTGGTGTAGGTTTCAATCCCTGATAGGGAGTTTGGTTAATTGCGGCCTAGCTGGGTTTTGTCTTTAAGGTAAAATATCCCTTATGTTTCAATCCCTGATAGGGAGTTTGGTTAATTGCGGCTTTGCAGATACCCACTTTTTGCACTTATCGGTATCGTTTCAATCCCTGATAGGGAGTTTGGTTAATTGCGGCTTCTGAGTTGTGTTGCCTGTAATCTCAGCCTGAATCGTTTCAATCCCTGATAGGGAGTTTGGTTAATTGCGGCTTATTGCTTGGGAATATTGGGACGCAGAATTAAAAGTTTCAATCCCTGATAGGGAGTTTGGTTAATTGCGGCATACCACTATCAAGCATTCCTTCTTGTAGCTTGGTTTGTTTCAATCCCTGATAGGGAGTTTGGTTAATTGCGGCAGCCGATCGCACTTCCCGCAGAAACCCCGGCACTGTTTCAATCCCTGATAGGGAGTTTGGTTAATTGCGGCTGCATAGCTTTAGTGCCATCCCAATCAACCATTTTTGTTTCAATCCCTGATAGGGAGTTTGGTTAATTGCGGCTAACTTGAAACTTGAAACCGCAACCAATCAATTTTGTTTCAATCCCTGATAGGGAGTTTGGTTAATTGCGGCCGAAATTACTTAATTTGATTGATGCTCTTCAAAAGGTTTCAATCCCTGATAGGGAGTTTGGTTAATTGCGGCCCAGAAGATTTTGGTGAGCATCCTGATGCAGCCGTTTCAATCCCTGATAGGGAGTTTGGTTAATTGCGGCGTTTTGCCCCGCGGTGGAGCTCAAAATGCTGGCTGGGTTTCAATCCCTGATAGGGAGTTTGGTTAATTGCGGCAGAGGAAGCTTGGGAGAACTTCGCAGAATTTCTGTTTCAATCCCTGATAGGGAGTTTGGTTAATTGCGGCATTTAATCACAGCCGCCAAAATCCAAGAAGCCCTAGTTTCAATCCCTGATAGGGAGTTTGGTTAATTGCGGCGCATCAGTGATTCCATGAATTTCTGTGCATCACGCTTTGGTTTCAATCCCTGATAGGGAGTTTGGTTAATTGCGGCTAGCTTGAGATATCAAGAGCCTCCAATAATGGCTCACGTTTCAATCCCTGATAGGGAGTTTGGTTAATTGCGGCGCGTAGCTCGCATCCCATTGGTGCGGCGAACATCGGTTTCAATCCCTGATAGGGAGTTTGGTTAATTGCGGCGGGCGGTGTTGCCGCAGGGCATAAGTCTTTGAGTGTTTCAATCCCTGATAGGGAGTTTGGTTAATTGCGGCCAGAAACGCAATGCCAACGAAAGAGCGTTTGCTGATGCTGTTTCAATCCCTGATAGGGAGTTTGGTTAATTGCGGCATTTTGGTAGGTACATATGCAGATGAGGGGTGACGTTTCAATCCCTGATAGGGAGTTTGGTTAATTGCGGCTATAAAAAAAATCAGTGGACAGGCTGGAATAAAGGTTTCAATCCCTGATAGGGAGTTTGGTTAATTGCGGCAATAAAAACTTTTCGATTCAGGATATACGGTAAAGCTTGGTTTCAATCCCTGATAGGGAGTTTGGTTAATTGCGGCCTGATAGGAAATATCTCCCAATTGCTTTAGCGGTGGGTTTCAATCCCTGATAGGGAGTTTGGTTAATTGCGGCTCTTCTATACCCACAAATTGAATGTCCATTAATCCGTTTCAATCCCTGATAGGGAGTTTGGTTAATTGCGGCGGCAGTAGTTTGGATGAAGCTGCAAGGTTGATCGTTTCAATCCCTGATAGGGAGTTTGGTTAATTGCGGCAGTATCTTCAATTGCAATTGATGCTTTTTGAATGGGAGTTTCAATCCCTGATAGGGAGTTTGGTTAATTGCGGCCTGGCTAGTAGATTTTCACTCTTTATACCCTCATATGGTTTCAATCCCTGATAGGGAGTTTGGTTAATTGCGGCTAGATTGCAAAATAAAGGCAAATGGTATGGTAGAGTTTCAATCCCTGATAGGGAGTTTGGTTAATTGCGGCAATTTGTCGCTTTCCGAGGTTACTACCAAATCCTGAAGTTTCAATCCCTGATAGGGAGTTTGGTTAATTGCGGCATCCCGGCGCGGGGGAAGGGGAAATCAAAATTCTGAGTTTCAATCCCTGATAGGGAGTTTGGTTAATTGCGGCAATTCGGCAGTCGAAGAAAGTATTAAGTCAATCTGTTTCAATCCCTGATAGGGAGTTTGGTTAATTGCGGCAAATCATGGGAGTGTTGGACTCTCGCGAAATCGGTTTCAATCCCTGATAGGGAGTTTGGTTAATTGCGGCCAGAAACGGCTGAAACCATTGACTTACATACCTTACAGTTTCAATCCCTGATAGGGAGTTTGGTTAATTGCGGCTCTTCTTTTTAATGTAGCCCTGTATGGGAAGTATGTCGTTTCAATCCCTGATAGGGAGTTTGGTTAATTGCGGCCGGAGACTTAATCAATCGATTTGCAAATTTTGTTCAACGTTTCAATCCCTGATAGGGAGTTTGGTTAATTGCGGCGAAGGATGAAACCATTGCAGAAGCGAGCGAGCAATGTGTTTCAATCCCTGATAGGGAGTTTGGTTAATTGCGGCCGCCCGTTCCAGAGGCTTTGCTGTATTTGGTTTTCAAGGTTCATTTGCGTCTGCATAAAACAAAAGTACCATTTCAGCCTTCGACTTGTCAATACCCAACTTTTCAGACAGCCCTCAAACCCTTGTCCCGCATAGATTTCAGCGATTGCGTCTACCATTTTATTGCTTGAAGGGCCTCTAACCCTTACAGCATCTACATTATAGCCCCCCAATTTAACACCTCGATTTTTACACCTACTCATAGACGCATTTTCCACCCAAAAACAGACATCAACCGATCACCACTTACCCAAAGCCCCCCAAACAGTACCCGAAACCACCCCCCAAATCGCCCCCAAACCAGCCCCCACGATCGCCCCCGCCACAGGCCCCAACTCCACCGGCACCCCAGCGCTAACAGCCGGAAACATCGCAGACACCCCCGCACCCAACACAGCACCCGCAAAAGTCCCCAAAAAACTGCCCCAAATCGCCCCCAAACTCCCACCACTTACACCCGAAGGCTGAAACGAAATCGGCAACTTCGGCGCAAACCCGCAAAAACCCAACAAACCGCCAGAAACCACACCTCCAACAGAACCGACACCAGCCGCCACGATCGCCACACCCAGCAGCAAACGCGCAAACTCATCCACCGGCCGCATCTGGACACCGTACTGCTGCCAAACCACCAGCCCAGCCCCCAAAAAAACACCAGCCAGAGTCCCCACAAACGAGCCCCAGACGGCCCCCAAATACCCTCCCCGTCGGCCCCACACCCTCCCCATCGGCAGCGCCAGAGGAGGCTGAAAACTCGCCCAAACACAGCCCCAGACAGCACCAACCCCCGCCCCAGCCAAAATCCTCTCCCCGATCCCCGGAGTGCTATTAATCGCGCCAAACACCGCACCGCCGATCGCCGCCAACAAAAAAGCCCCCCAAGACGCCCCCACCAAAACACCGCCCCACTTCCGCCAAATTTGATTCGGCGACAAAGTAAAAACCCCCCACATCACCCCAAAAAAACAGCCCCAAATCGAACCAACAAAAATCGCCCCCAAAATAGCACTGCCGCCCTCAGCTATTGCCGAATAAATCCCCCCGATCGCCGCCAAACACAAACTACCCCAAACACCACCCCAAGCAGCATCCTGAAAAATGCGCTCAAACTTGCCCAGGGGAACCCGAGGCGCAGGAGTCCGACTCCGAGAAGACATCGGCATCGGTAGCAACGGCACTGCGTACTGGCCCATGGGGCGTGGCAGCCCCGTGGATGGCTGTTGCCTGCGGACTGCGGGCTGGGGTACGACAGGCGGGGTTTGGGGCTTTTTACGCTTGATTTTCGCTGGCTGCAAGTGCAATCCGTGGCTGATTGCTTGCCGCGAAGGAAACGGATCGCGCCCTTTGAGGAGTTTTGCCCGATCGCACCAAGGACACCGACTGAGATGATTTCCGTACTTATGCTGACTGTTTTTGCTGCAAGTAACTAAAGCATCTTCCGCTTCCCGAATCGCATTCACCCAAGTTTTCGCATCCGGGCGCGCCGCAGGATTGCCGTGCCCTTCCTCAAAACAGCGGATAAACATCTGCCGCAGTCGGGGATGCAGCATCTCAAAAGGAGGCGCAGCGGGCATCGGGCGGTAGGGAATCCGTTTCGTACCTGTGGGGAAATGGCCCGATCGAATTCTCGCTTCCAAAGACGGTGGTTCATCGCTACCGAGATAAACTCCCGCAAACGGATGCGTACCTTCCATCAGCAATTGAAAAATTAATACCGCTAAACCGAACAAATCGTGCTCTGGAGATCGATCGATATCGCGGAAAGTCTGCCCCTGCAACTCCGGCGGCGTAAACTCCGGTTTCCCCACGGGACACCGATAAACGTAACCCGTATAAGGATCGCGGACTTGAAACGAATCCGTGTCCACCAGCGTTACCAATGCCGTATCCGTCACGAGAATGTTCGACTCGTTTACGTCACCGATGACGTAACCCCTGACGTGGAGGGCATTTACAGCCGAGGCGAGGTTTCTGGCGGTACGGTGGAGGTAAAGATAGCTAAATAGCGGTTTTTGTTCGCGCCTGGTTTTGGGAGTGTAGAAAGTGTGTACCGGCATCACTTTGTTGACGCGTGGCATCACAAAACCGACGATTTTTTCGCGCCCGCCGACAGTATGCAGCAAATCGATCGGCCAAGCAATGGAAGCGTGCCCGGGTTCCGCGATCGGCGCATCCGGCGGCATACTGAACATGACTGTGAGTTTGTCGCCGTCTTCGTCTGTCGGTTTGTGGTAGATTTTTGCTACAAGGGACGAGTCTTGGGCGATCGGGTAGATGCGACCTTCACCCCCACTGGCGATCGCGGTTTTGGTGTCGATCGCAATCAGTTGTCCGCTAAATTGGCGCTGCAACTGCATAGAATTCGCTTAGGGTATGGGGGCATCAATCGATTTTAGATTTGAGATTTTGGATTTTAGATTAAAGAAAGCTACCCCACTGATAAATCCGTAATTCTATTTTATTGTGGGGAGTAGGGGTTGGGCAGGAGAGCCCGCCCTGGAAAATTCAGCAACAGGCTACGAGGGACTGTTCCACGATAATTCTATTTTATTGTGGGTTGGGCAGGAGAGCCCGCCCTGGAAAACTCAGCAACAGGCTAGGAGGGCCTGTTCCACAATAGTTCAATTTTATTGTGGGGAGTAGGAGTTGGGCAGGAGAGCCCGCCCTGGAAAATTCAGCAACAGGCTACGAGGGCCTGTTCCACAATAGTTCAATTTTGCAGTTGTGCTTACAATTGATTGGGATCGATGCCCATTTCTCGGAGTCTTGCTTCCAAAGCTTGCGATCGCGATCGTTCTTGTTCCAGCAGCATTTCTGCCTGTTCGGCCCGCGCCTCGGCTTGCTGGATCTGTCGATCGAGTTCCACAAAACTTCTAAACGGTTCTCCAGAGGGCCCGAACATTTCGAGTCCTGTTTCTGATAATTGAAACCGCACTCCCAGTCTCGGACTTACCCAACCATCAATTTGTTCGATCTGTTCTAATTTTCCCTCAGCCCGCAACCATCCTATCAGTTCCAATTTTTCGGGATCGTACAAATAGTATTCTTCCACACCATAGCGTTCGTAAAATTGAAATTTTTGCATCATCG
Organism: Microcoleus sp. AT8-B5; assembly: GCF_036705565.1. Lineage (NCBI taxonomy): Bacteria > Bacillati > Cyanobacteriota > Cyanophyceae > Oscillatoriales > Microcoleaceae > Microcoleus > Microcoleus sp. AT8-B5. The sequence goes on along the minus strand of NZ_JAUBUY010000004.1, from coordinate 244,596 downwards.
GAGTCAGACGATTTCCCCGCGACCAAATTTCAAATGCGACTTGTGGCGCAATATCATTTTCATACCACTGTTGATAGGAACCTCGATATCCTTTGGGGATGCCAAAAACTGCCATTACATCTGGTGCTTGAGACAGTTTGTTATTGCCTTCCACCGGATACCAAAGCAAGTCACCTGCTACAAAAACATTTGGATCGTCGGCAAACAGCAATTCTAAGTTTTCTTTAATCCAAACAATTAATCGAAACTGATCCGTATTGTTTGACATCGGTTCGCCGTTATCGTCGGGGTAGATGATATTTGATTTTTCGGGAGATTGCAGTTGTGTAACCATTGCTGTTTCCCCAATTTTTTTGACAATTTGATTTTATTTCAGTCGATCGCCTGTTTCCTCTTCCAGTTCGTCAACTGCGGTTTGGATAAAGTTATCCACCAACCAGTCGCGGGTACGCGAGAAATTGCTTCTCAACTCCAGGTACTGACTGCCTAGTTTTGCCTTAAAGTCTTTGGGGAAAATCTCTTTGGCCACTAACATATTTTTCCAGCGAGTTAGCTGGCTGGCGTTGCGTTCGGGAAAGCGGTTGTACAAATAGTCGATCGCGATCGCATCTAGAATATCCGCCCCCAGGATTTCCCGGCGTTTCACCTCGTTTTCTGGCCCTGTTTGTCGCCGCTGAGTTATCTCCCCATGCTGGCAAACATTTGGTTCAATCAAGTGCTGAATCAGCCAGTTTTCTGCACGAAAAAAATCGCGATCGAATTCTAAGTAAATCGCGCCAAACAAAGCTTCACAAGTCTCAGAAAAAACTCTATTGCGATCGCTTTCTTCTGTTTCTCTCCCATTCCATACGCGCCAACTGAGTTCGTTGAATTTCAGATTTTGTGCAAAATCCGCAAGTTTTTTGGGTTCTGCTAAACGAGCTTTTAAGGTTGAGATAGCATCGGGATCTAGTTCTGGATATTCGCGGTAGAGGTAATCGGTAACAATAGCACCGAAAATCGCTCCCCCTAGGAGTGACAGGCGTTGGTACTTAACCTCTTGCCAAGCGGGAGACTCCTCCGGGCGATCGGAGTAATAGCTGGTAGAGGAACGGCAATTTAAGGCAATTTCCAGCAGTTTTGTCTGCTGAAAGCTGGAAAGGTCGATCGCTGCTTTGACTGCTTCAATATCTACCTTTTTATTTTTTATTAGCTCTAATTCTTCTTCACATTTTCCCCACTTTTCCAACCAATCACCGCCCGCGTCTTCCACATACAAATCCACAAAATCTACCCCGTAATTCATCCATTCATCCTGCATTTTTCTGGCTGCTTCCAGTTCTTCCCAGACTTTTTGCAAGTTATTTTCAACGGTATGTGTACCTTGTACTGTCATAGTATTTGATTTTGATGTAATTAGATTTTATTTCCAACAATTTCACCGCAATTAAATCAAATCTCAATTCAATTTAGGCAGACTTGCTAGTTATTTCACCCGATTGATTGCTGCGGTAAATGTTCCCATTGCTTAGCCTTCGTATCAAGCACCTCTTGCCTGTGTCTGGCAAACCCCTCCCGGAGACAGAAAAGGGGAGGAAAAATCTTGCTCTGTTTTCCCTTTTCCAGAATCTGTCTGGGGACTAGGCTGTTGCCCTTCTCGAAAATTGTGCAATATGTGAGTTAGTCAAATTTTTTTTCACAGAGTTTGGAGCAGTCGAACTATTCTCAGCAGCAGATATGCTTGATTTACGGGAACTTGAGGTAACGACCTGCGGGCAAATTATCACTATTATATAATGCTATATTAACTAACTGATTCAGGAAATTTGCATCGTTTTTATCATAACTTAAAAATAATCCTCTGTCAATCCCCCAATCTTGAAGAGTTTGTTGCCAATTATGATATTTTTGTTCAGAGAATTCATCCGAAAGAGTTGTGACTTGAATGCAGAGGGGCTGCTGTTGGCGGCTACTAACGATCGAATCGGTTGCCATAGAAAGATCTGCAACATATCGATACAAAACAGTGCCTTGGCGATCGACTATTCGGGCTGCGATCGCACGAATCACGATATCATCACCCGGATCGAATTGGCCGGCCTTGAGTTTTTGTTTCCAGATGTAAAATTTGCGATCGTTTTCGCTCAGCCATTTAGGAAATAGATAGCTGTACCAATACCTTTCCCCCGGCGTCATTAACTCAAACGCGGCTTGCTGTTCTCTTTCCGAAGGTAGAGATTGAACTGCCAGCCAAACCTGAGAATCTCGGATAAGCTGCAGCAAAAAAGCCATCACAAATTTTTTAGCAGTTAGCGAACCGGGTTTAACATCTTTCACCCAGCGATTGATTTCATCCAATCTTCTCGCCAAACTCGGATCTATTGGATCTGCGGCGCTAATTAGGGAGTTGAGCTTATCCTTAATCTCTTGTGCTTGCAAACGACGACCTACTGTACAGACTAAAGCAGAATTGTTGACACCTCGATTTTATTATAGAACCGCGCCAAATTTTCACCGCTGATGAGGTTGAACGCATTAGACTTGTTGCAAAATTCAGAATCGGAAATTTTTAACCGCAGATCGACGCCAATTCACCCAGATGGGTATTGGCTGTGGCAAAATGTTTATTTTTAATTGTCCTGTGCCTCCGAACTCGAAAAAGTTGCTAGCAATAATGTTAAGTCATCATCGGTGCGTTCGGAAACGCGGGGCGATCGCAAAAATGACTCTAACTGCTGTTTCGCATCTTCTTCTTCTTTCCACTCGCCCGAAAACCGAAACAAAGGCGCAAAAAACGGCTTGTGCGGCGTGCCTTCTGGGATTTTGAGGGCTAGCATTTGCAACCCGTCGGAAAACACGGCTAAGTGCTGCAGTTTTTCCCGCAGTACCTGAAATTGCGCTGTTTCAATTGCATTCGGCGAAATCAAAAAGATAGTTTCGTTGATGTATTCGCCACAGGGGGGTACTGTCAGGGCGATCGCATTTCCTGCACTATCACCTGCTACCGCCGCACCGTCGCCGATTTGAGCAACGGCGATTAATTCCGGCGTAGCAACAACAGCAATTAAAGTGCAGGCTAAATCTCTCGCAGCCACTTCCCGCACTGCCGCTTCTGCTTCCACCTGCGCCCGCGCAACTTGCAGTGATGCTGTCAAGAATACCTGCCATTCATCGTCATTTTGAGGCAGCCTTTCCTGTTGCTGGCAAATCGTTTCGACAACCGCTTCCACAGCAATTTTTGCCCCAACTTCTGCGAGTGCTGCCGAGCCCGCACCATCGGCAACCGCTGCCGCTAAAACACCGTTTGGCAAGAGACGCCAGCAGTGGGCATCTTGACAAGGCTGCGATCGTTTTTCGTGGCTCGTACCTATCACCGATGCCGCTACAACTTGCCAATTAAAGGATGAATTCTGCATTAATAACTCTTTAACTCAAAACTTCGTAAATTCACAACTATGCAAAGTCTGGACGGGTTTATTTATCCCTAATTAGGTAGGGCGATGCACACCACACTTTACTAATTTGGTAGGGCGATGTACACCACACATTACCGCTTGTCACATACTAATGACCAATGACCAATGACCAATGACCAATGACCAATGACCAATGACCAATGACTAATGACTAAACAGTTCCCCATCCGGGTGGGGGCAGTGCTACTTGTTCATCAATTTTTGAGTGAGAAACTCTCTGCATACTAGCCGACAGCCAGATGAACATCTCTCTAAAGTCTAATCCTCTCAATTTTACAGGCGTGCGCTCGACAATTTGCGCGAGACGAGGAATATTAGCACCTTCCACTCCGACTGCAAAAAATGCCACGCGCTTGTTAATTTCTTCCTCTTTAATCCGCTGTGCTGCTATTTCCACAACATCGTCGGATTCACCTTGAGGTTCGCCGTCAGTAATCATAAATACCCACGGGCGGTAGTAGGTAATGCCGTTGTTGCGGTATTCCGATTTGCGGGCCGCAATGGTATCTAATGCTAGCTGAATGCCGGCGCCCATGTGGGTTTGTCCTTGAGCTGTCAGCAGTGGCGTCTCGAACTGGTCGGCGGTAACGAAGTCTTGCACGATTTTGATTTGATTGTCAAATGAAATAATCGCGACTTCGACTCGCTTTTTAGCTAGTTCGTCTTTAATTAGGTCATTCCTAAAAATTTCCAGCCCCTCATTCAAGGCATCTATGGGTGCGCCTTGCATGGAGCCGGAGGTGTCCAGCAGGAGGACGCAGGGACAGCGCGGCTCTGGGTTTTCGGCAAATTCTACGGCTTCGTCTAGTCTCATGGTTCGGGGTTGACCTGGGAGTGGCTCGATTTCTAGGTTTGTTACTTTCTACCCTAGCAAGTAGGTGACATATTTAACTCAATCTGCCCGCTGGCGATCGTATTTTACCATTTACGTGAATCGATTTTTGATTTTTGATTGTATATTTTAGATTTTAGAATTGGATGTCTGCCGTCAAAAAAACAAAATTCTTCCTGCCTGTGGTAATATAGGCTAATAGTATTACTGCAAAATAAGGATAAATCTTATGATTGCAACAGTCACACAGCAATTAACCTTTGACCAATTCCTTGTAGAATGTCCAGAAGATGGACGTTATGAACTGGTAAATGGAGAAATAGTAGAGATGAATTCCACAAGAAATCATGATGATGTTGCTAATTTCCTGTTATTTGGCTTCAACGATGAAATCCGGCGACTAAATTTGAATTATGTAGTCAACACTACAGCCGTTATCAGAACTGTAAGTAAAGCCGGCATCGAACAAGGGCGGAGACCGGATGTCAGCGTCATCGATCGCGATTTGTGGCGATCGAACCGTTCTGCTTATGCTGCAATGCGGGAACCAATTCAACTGGCAGTGGAAGTAACATCAACAAATTGGGAGGACGATTATATAGACAAATTGGACGAATATCGGCGCCTCGGAATTCCTGAGTATTGGATTGTCGATTATTTAGCAATTGGCAGCAGGGAATTTCTGGGAAATCCCAAAATTCCAACTGTATTGGTTCACCTTTTGGATGCAGATGGCAATTATCAAAGAAGCGCGTTTAAAGGCAGCGAACGAATTGTGTCGCGGACTTTTCCCGAATTAACGCTGACAGCAGAAGATGTGATGAATGTTTAACTTCGGTTAATCCAGCTACCCAGACTATTATCCCTAAAAAATTACTAAAAATATGAAATCTATTTCTGATAATAAACTTTCTAATCAAAAAGCTATTAGTCCTTGGAGTTACAAACCTTGGTGGTGTCAGCCTTGGTCGATTCTTTTAACTGGTACTAGCCTGATTAGCGGTAGTTGGTTTTTATTAAAAACTGTTTGGATAACGGTTTTAGTCGCGATTCCTTTATTAGCTTGGATGGGCTTTTTCTTGTTAGTTTGGCCGAGGTTGATGCTGTCTAGCGGAGTTTTGGATTCCGATGCAGATTAGGTTTTGGTGACGCGCACCTTATGTTTAGGGTAAGGTGCGCGGTCATTGGTGTGAACTTAACGTTAAACCCTCAGTCCGGCAGGGTTTGAAACAACAGCCTCAAAGCGAAAGTCCTCGCTATGAAGACTAATGAGTTCTTCAGTCCTCTTTGAGAGGACTTTCGCTATCAGACAGGGAATTCATTCCCTGGCGGACTGCCGGGTGAGCCGGAGGACTGGCGGACTAAAAGCTTCAGTTGACACTAATAGTGCGCCCTGCACACCCTACCTTTGAGTGTTTCCCAGTCTAGGCTTGCGGGTAATAGTCTTGAATTGCTTTTACTTCCATCGGGTGAGATTTGAGCGATCGAATTCCCGCTGCTGTCGCTTTGGCACCGGCTATTGTGGTAATAATCGGGATTTTGTAAGTCAAAGCTGTGCGGCGGATAAAGATTCCGTCGGCCCGGGATTCTTCGCCGGAAGGTGTGGTGATAATTAGTTGAATTTTCTCATTTTTGATCGAATCCAACAAATTCGGCCGCCCTTCGTGCAGTTTCAATTCCAAATCTACCTCTAAACCTTGCTCTCGCAAAACTTTGCGTGTCCCGTGAGTTGCGACTACTCGGAAACCCAATTCTAAGAATTCCTTGACAACGGGTACAACTGCTAGTTTGTCCCGATCGCGCATCGAAACCAACACGGTTCCAAACAGCGGCATCATTTGTCCAGCACCTAATTGAGCTTTGGCAAATGCTTTACCAAAATCGGTGTCAATTCCCATGACTTCGCCGGTCGATCGCATTTCTGGCCCTAACAAGGTATCAGTTCCTGGGAACTTAGCAAAGGGCAATACAGCTTCTTTTACCGAAACATGAGTGGGTATAATCTCTTCAGTAAAACCCAAAGCTTCTAGAGTTTTGCCAGACATGACTCGCGAGGCCATTTTTGCTAAGGGAACTCCGATCGCCTTGGAGACAAAAGGCACTGTTCGAGAAGCGCGCGGGTTAGCTTCCAAAATGAAAACTTCTTCCCCTTGAACGGCAAATTGAATATTCATCAACCCGATTACTTTCAGGGATTTTGCTAATTCTACAGTCCAGCGACGGATTGTTACCAAAGCTGCATCAGAAAGTGTTTGGTAAGGGATAGAACAAGCAGAGTCGCCGGAGTGGATTCCCGCTTCCTCAATGTGCTCCATAATACCGCCGATCGTCACATTGCCAGTAACATCGGCGATCGCATCGACATCAACCTCGATCGCATTCTCCAAAAACTTATCAATTAAAATCGGATGATCGGGTTCTACCAGCACGGCATAGGTCATGTAACGTTCCAATTCCGTATCGGAATAAACAATTTCCATGGCTCGGCCGCCTAATACGTAACTCGGTCGCACCACTACCGGATAACCTATGCGTTGAGCTACTATTAAAGCATCCTCAAAACTACGGGCCAAACCGTTAGCAGCTTGCTGAATATCCAACTCGCGCAGAATCTTTTCAAATCGCTCCCTGTCTTCAGCAGTATCAATGGAATCCGGCGAAGTACCCCAAATTTTTGTTTGTACATCGGGGTGATTTTCGAGGGCTTTTTGTAAAGGAAGCGCTAATTTCAGTGGGGTTTGTCCGCCAAACTGAATAATTATTCCCTCTGGATTTTCGGCTTCGATGATGTTGAGAACATCTTCTTTTGTTAGCGGTTCAAAATACAGGCGATCGCTCGTATCGTAATCCGTCGAAACCGTTTCCGGGTTCGAGTTGACCATAATTGTCTCAAAGCCATCTTCTCCTAGGGAATAGGAAGCGTGACAACAGCAGTAATCAAACTCAATTCCCTGTCCGATCCGGTTGGGCCCGCCACCTAAAATCATCACTTTTCGCTTGGTAGAAGGCAAAACTTCCGACTCCGGCGCGAGACTGTGGCCCACAGGCGAAACTTTCTTTTCTTCATCGCCCAATTCCCAAATAGCCGCACCCGCTTCGTAGGTGGAATAATAATACGGTGTAAACGCTTCAAATTCAGCGGCACAGGTATCGACTGTTTTGTAAATCGGAATGACGCCTAACTGTTTGCGGTAAGCGCGAACTTGATCTTCCGATGTTTTGGTGGCGTAAGCAATTTGGCGATCGCTAAAACCCAACTGCTTTACTTCAAACATTGTCTCTTTTGTCAACTGTTCCAACCGCGTTCGTTTCAAGAACTTCTCAGTTTCCAGCAATTCCTGCATTTTATCCAAAAACCAAGGATCGATTCCTGTAAACTCGAAGATATCTTCCACCGACATTCCCATCATCATCGCGTGGCGAACTGTAAAAATGCGATCGGGATTTGGCGTCCGCAATCCGGCGCGAATTTGTTCCAAACTCGGCAACTTTTCCGGTTTGTCGCAGCCGAAACCCGCGCGGCCTGTTTCCAATCCCCGCAGGGCTTTTTGGAAGGATTCGTTGAAGCTGCGCCCGATCGCCATTACCTCCCCAACTGACTTCATTTGCGTTGTCAGAGTCGGTTCGGAACCGGGGAACTTTTCAAAGGCAAATCGGGGAATCTTCGTCACCACGTAGTCAATTGTCGGCTCAAAAGACGCCGGAGTTTTCTTGGTGATATCGTTGGAAATTTCGTCTAGGCTGTAACCTACCGCTAATTTTGCCGCCATTTTGGCAATAGGGAAACCAGTTGCTTTCGAGGCCAAGGCGGAGGAACGGGAAACCCTAGGGTTCATTTCAATAACGATGAAATCTCCGTTGACTGGATTGACGGCAAATTGAATGTTGGAACCGCCGGTTTCAACTCCGATTTCGCGAATAATTTTCACCGAAGCATCTCGCAGGCGCTGATATTCTTTGTCTGTGAGAGTTTGCGCCGGGGCGACGGTGATCGAATCGCCGGTGTGGACGCCCATCGGGTCGAGATTCTCGATCGAACAAATAATCACTACATTATCTGCCAAATCTCGCATTACTTCGAGTTCGTACTCTTTCCAACCAATCAAAGATTGTTCGATCAAAATTTGCGAGACTGGACTGGCATCAATCCCGCCTTGTGCCATTTCTTCAAATTCTTCTTGATTGTAAGAAATGCCGCCTCCCGTGCCGCCCATTGTAAAAGCAGGACGAATAATTAACGGATAACTGCCGATTTGGTGACCAATGGCTTTGGCTTCGTCGAGAGTGTTGGCAATTCCCGAAGGGCAAACGGCGACACCAATTCGCGCCATCGCTTCCTTAAATAATAGCCGATCTTCTGCCATTTCAATTGCTGGCAATTTAGCACCAATCAACTCGACGTTGTATTTTTCTAAAACGCCATTTTTAGCGACGGCAACTGCTAAATTTAGCGCCGTTTGACCGCCCATAGTCGGTAAAATTGCTTGAGGTCTTTCTTTAGCGATGATTTGTTCGAGGATGGCCGGCGTTAGAGGTTCGATGTAAATGCGATCGGCAGTTTCCGGATCGGTCATAATCGTTGCCGGGTTGGAATTCACCAACACTACTTCAAAACCTTCTTCTCGCAAAGCTTTGCAAGCTTGTGTCCCTGAATAGTCAAATTCGCACGCTTGACCGATAACAATTGGGCCGGAACCAATGAGAAGAATCTTTTTTAAGTCTTGACGACGGGGCATAGGTTCGTAATTGGTAATTGGACAAGGTTGAGGATTAATTGATATTTTGCATCACTCTTAGAAACAGGCTTTCTAAGCTGTTCCCCCAAAAGCTTACTCAAAAAAGTGCAAGTTTTGTTGTTAATTTGAAATTGTGCACCATTCTCAGCCTTTTGGAAGCAGAACCTAGCAACTCCGGCCCACAGACACCCCCAGCTAACCAGAAATATTGATGAGAAAAGGGTGCAGTCGATCGGTAAATCAAGACTATTTTAAGTGTTGCGGTCAAATCGTGTTCTAAAATACACAATCCATTTATTCCGCCAGATTAATCATTGTAGGGACACTCCAAGAAGCCATTGGTGTCAACTTAACGTCAAACCCAATCACAGACTGTTGTTTGAGTATTAAATCTAGATCCCCCCTAGCCAACCCCTACTCCCCTTAAGAAGGGGGGGACAAGAGTCTTCTCAAAGTCAACCCCTACTCCCCAACAATCAGGGGGATTTAGGGGGATCTAGACTTAGCTAAAAGCTAGATTTATCAATGGTTTCAGGCGATTGTTGACACAACGAAAGACACGGTTTCCCTACCGTATTTCACCCTATTTTTAGGCTTTGCGCGATCGGCGAATGAGTACGCTTATAACTTGTCCCGGCTGTGCGCCTCGCTGGGGCGGACTCCAATCCCCGACGGCGGCAAATCCCAGTCGGTACAAGGTGTGGATGGTTTCTAACACGGCGGCGCGGGAACCGACAACCGTTATCCGCACGACTTCCTGTTCGGATACTGCTGAGTCGTCATTTGGACGCGCGGAAAAGTTATCGTCAGGCACGAATTCCTGTGACATAATATGATCTCCTGGTTTTTGGTTTTCTAGGAAAACCCAAAAACCCAGCCGCCCCGCACGTTAACACAGAGCAGGGCGGCTACAGAGAATGTTAGAATTCTCAATCAGCCTCCATACTGCTTACTCAGTTTGGCGGTAGCTGTCCATTGCTGCTGGTAACAGCTTTGGGCAGTGCAACTAGATTTTTGGGCGACGCGGGCCGCTTCCTCTGCAAGCAAAGCAACCTTAATTTCACAGCGTAGCCGCAGATGGGGGCCGCCGTCAATCGATTGCGCGATTTTAGATTTTAGATTTTAGATTGGGGTTTTCCTGCAACAACTTTATCGATTTTAGATTTTAGATTGAGATTTTCCTGCAACAACTCTCCGGTCTCTCCCACCCTCCCCTTTTCCCACTCTCCCCCTCTCCCACTCTCTCCTTCTCCCAGTCTCTCCCCCTCCCTCAATCCAACCTACTAAATGAGGGAATGCGCCGAGGAAGAGGTAAAATATGGAATCGTTCCAAAAGCTTAAAATCAAAAATCTAAAATACAGATATGCCTAGAACACAAGTGCGAATATTCCGTGCACCTGCTGCTTGAGGGCAGCCACATCAATTTTAGATTTTAGATTTTAAATTGTCCTCCAACAACTCTCCCCATCTCCTATGCCTAGAACTCCCAGCGAATATTCCGTGCACCTGCTGCTTGAGGGCGGGCACCGCGAAGAAGTGCGTTTCGCAACCCTGCAAGATTTTCAAAAATGGTACAGCAGTACGCTGGTGCCGAAACAAGATTCAAGAGAATTTCTTAACGTCCCGATTAAAAATATTCAAGGCGAATACATGGTAGTTCGGCCTACCAGTGTTCTCGCAATTCGCGTAGAACCGATATTTACTTCTAGCGTCGAACGATACGATGAATAAGGAAAATAATCAATTCAGTAGGGAAGATTGGAAATTGAGCAAGATTTTTCGCTATCAGCTATTAGCGATCGCCTGTTGCGTTTTGGCGATCGCTTTTTCGGTGCCCGCCGTTGCAGTTCCATCGCTGCAACCAATGAGTGTAAATCAATTACAAGCGAGTGAGTTGGAGTCGATCGCCTTTGACGCTCAAATCTGGGGCGAAAATGGCAAACCGGGCGATAAAGAATTGCTGTTAAGGTCGATCGACCACAGCCTCCGCTATCTCAATACATCAGCCGCCGCCAGCGCTTACAGCCGCTATCCAGTCGCAGGAGTTACGCGCGATCGAGTCCGCCGTTCCCTCGATCGATTCCGCCAATTAGTTGTCAGTTCCACAACCCCAGCACAACTTCAGGAATCTGTCAAGCGCGAATTTGTATTTTACAAATCCACGGGCAAAGACGGCAAAGGAACAGTAGCATTTACAGGTTATTTCGAGCCGACTTACGCAGCATCTCGGACGCCGAATTCCGAATACCGTTATCCCCTGTACCGGATGCCGCCAAACATGGCATCTTGGCCGAAACCTCACCCGACAAGATTGCAATTAGAAGGCGCAGATGCTTTGCAGGCAAGTAAAGGATTGCTGCGAGGATTAGAATTAGTTTGGTTGCGCGATCGATTCCAAGCATTTCTCGTGCACGTCCAAGGTTCTGCGAGATTGCAACTAACAGATGGTAGCGAGATGACCGTCGGTTTTGCAGGCAAAACCAGTCACAGTTATACAGGAGTCGGACGAGAATTAGTTAAAGACGGAAAGTTTACTTTAGAAGAGTTAACTTTGCCGAAACTAAGGGAATATTTTACCAACTTTCCCGCAGATATGAACAAATATTTGCCGAAAAATGAAAGCTTTGTATTCTTCCGGGATAGTAATGGAGCTCCAGCCACAGGAAGCATTGGAGTGCCAGTAACTGCCGAAAGGTCGATCGCCACCGACAAAGCTTTAATGCCCCCCGGCGCACTAGCATTAATTAGTACAAAACTCCCTTATCCGAATGGGGCGGGACAACTCGAACAAAATGCCGTGAATCGGTACGTTTTGGATCAGGATACTGGCGGCGCAATCAAAGGCGCGGGGAGAGTTGACGTATTTATGGGAACGGGGGATTTAGCGGGCGATCGGGCCGGTTATATCAACTCAACAGGAGAACTGTATTATCCGCTTTTAAAGTAGGAACAAAGCGAGTGGCCAGAAACCGGGTTTTTACAAAAAATATTCGCGATAATCCGCAGATTAGGAAAAAACCCGGTTTCTTCGATATTCACTCTATCTAGGTATTTGGTAATATGGGTTAGTTGGTTGGGTAGGGGCGGGTTTATCAATATTTGGGATGGGAATTATAGATTGTGGGCGAACCCGCCCCTACGGTATTTGATAATAAAATAATACATCTAAAATAGCAAAATTGGTAGGGCGGGTTAGCCGAAATTTATATCATCAAATAGCATAATTCATCAACCCGCACCCACCCATCCCAGATACTCAAACACCCGCCCCTTTCCCATCGCAGATACCGACAAACCTGTCCGCATTCGTATAAAATAGAAACAACCCAACCCATCCCCACAAATGCTAAACAAAATTTGGCAATTCCTCAAACGACTCATCCAGCGCCTATTAGGAACCGCACCCCCACCACCGCCGCCACCACCTGCGCCCCGCCCCACCCAAACTGACGCGGAATACGAGTCGAAATTCATGGAAATCCTGGAAGGGGTGAATGTCGGCTGGAGTCGAGGAGATGTAGCGGGATTCTTAATCGCAAAACGCCTTAAAGATGGTGAATTGGCTGCTTGGCTGCGACGGTTTGGGACTCGATTGTTAGAGGGGGAAAACCAGCAGGGCGGGCACGGGGGCACCGCCCCTACGGATGCGGTGGCATCGCTTCAGGAATTGGCGCAGCGGCTGGTTTTGTTAGGTAGAATTGGCAGCGGGGAATTGTCAGAGGTGGCGAGGAGAATTGGGCGGGAGATATTGACACGGTTTCCGCTGCCGGAGGTTGAGGAGGAGGAGACAAAGGGGATGGTAATTGAGGCGGTGTTTGTTGGGGATGGTTTGGGTTTTTCTGGGGAAGGGAACCGCAGAGGCGCTGAGGCTGCGGAGGCAGAATCGGAAGTTAATGTAGAGGCGAAAGCGTGGTGCGATCGAGGGAATGAGCAGTATAATTTAGGAAGATTTGAAGATGCGATCGCATCTTATACCCAGGCAATTGCTCTCCAACCAGACTATCACGATGCTTTGCACAACCGAGAGGTAGCGCAACGTAAGTTAGGCGAAATTAAATAGGCGAACTCGCTGGTATCCATAATTTTTGCTAGGAATTGCGATGGGTATGATAGTATTAATAATTAACCCATTTTTTGTCGCTAAGTATTATAGACTAAAATAGGAGTTGGAGGATTTAAATTATCACTACAAACTTACTTGGTAATGTGTACAGTCCGCACCTTAAAATATGTTTATCCTATGAGGATTAATCCCAAATCCTTGCATCCAAAACTCAAATCGAATGACACAAGTAATCGGCATTGACTTAGGCGGAACCGCAATTAAACTCGGCAGATTTAGCGAAGACGGCATTTGTCACCAATCCTTAACTGTTCCAACTCCTCAACCGGCAACGCCAGAAGCCGTTTTAGCTGCGATGACCGATGCTATTTTACAACTGAATCCGGTGGAAAATGCTGTAAGTGCGATCGGCATCGGCACTCCAGGCCCTGCAGACGCCGCCGGCCGCATAGCCAGAGTAGCAATTAACCTCAAAAACTGGCATAACGTCCCCCTCGCTGACTGGTTGGAAGCTAAAACCGGACTGCCGACAATATTAGCAAATGATGCCAACTGTGCCGGATTGGGAGAAGCTTGGTTGGGCGCAGGAAGGCACTTTAAAGACCTAATTTTAATAACTTTAGGTACAGGAGTCGGCGGTGCAGTTATCCTAGACGGCAAACTATTTGTAGGTCATCAAGGCGCGGCCGGAGAACTAGGATTGATTACTATAAATCCCGACGGCCCGGAGTGCAACAGCGGCAATCGCGGTTCTTTAGAACAGTACGTTTCGGTGCAAGCAATTCGCCGCGAAACGGGTTTGGAACCGCTAGAATTAGCAAATCTAGCTAAGTCGGAAGATGCCAAAGCTTTAGAATTTTGGCAAAATTACGGGCGCTATCTGGGTATCGGTTTGGCAAGTCTCATTTATATTTTGACGCCGGAAGCTATTATTATCGGCGGTGGAATTAGTGCAGGTGCAGAATTTTTCTTGCCGAAGGTTCGACAAGAAATTGAGCAACGTGTACTGCCGAGTTCTCGCGAGGATTTACAGTTATTGGTGGCTGAATTGGGCAATCAAGCAGGCATTGTAGGGGCAGCAAAATTAGCTTGGCAGCTTGTTCAATAGTTAAAATTTCAAAAAGCAGCGCAGTTTATTGCGCTTTTTTCATATCTAAACTTAGGGTGCAACCTAAGCACCTTACCCCAAAAAAAAATAAAATGAATGTTAGGATTTACTAAAAATAGTCTTCCTTCCTCCTTCATTGTTCATACTTATAACTAATGACTAATGACTAATGACTAATGACTAATGACTAACAACTAACGACTAATGACTAATGACTAACAACTAATGACTAATGACTGCTTCATGGCAGAGATTGTCCAGTGGTATTTTTAATGTATTCCTGAATTTCTTGATAAGTTTCCGGGTTGTTTTGGCGCAGGATAATAATATTAGTTGCGCTGTCCGGCAGGCAAAAGCTTAGCCGACCGTTCTGTTCGCAAGCAAAAGAGCTAATTCGACTCATATCGATCGCAAATTCTTTGCGGTCATAATGAATTTTAATCCACGAACCTCTCGAATTGCGATCGATGGTTTTTTTGAGGTAATCGAGAACTTGCTTGTAAGCCTCAGAATTGCCTTGGGGATTGAGGATAATCGGCTGACTGCTATTAGGCAGCCAAAAGGTGAGACGCTTGTTATCCAGTTCGCTAGAAAAAGCACTAATAGTGTCAAGGTCAATTATGTATGTACTTTTCTCATAAGTAATTTTGCTCCAATAAGCCACAAAGCCTCCTCAAACCTGTGTTTCCTGGTATTTTAGGATAGTTTGACAACTCATACCATTTTAGATTTTAGATTTTAGATTTTAGATTGGGCATGACTGATGACTATCGGGGTTGGGAAGTTGCCTAAAGTTACATTTTTTTTTACTGGTATCACCATTGAAATCCAAGCTAAAAAGTTAAGTAAAAATATCAGCATTTTTACCCAATACGCTTGGGTTAAAACTATTTATTCCGGGCGAGATCCCCCTAAATCCCCCTTCCCAAGGGGGACGCAAGAGTAAGTTCTTGTCCCACCCCCTACTCCCCTTTGTAGGGGCGGTGCCCCTGTGCCCGCCCTAGGCGCCAGGGGATCGAGCTTAACTGAACCGTATTGCATTTTTACCTTCTGCCTTCTCCCTTGTGGTACTAGCCCCCCAGCCCTAGCATAGGGGTTGGGGGGGAGGTTTTTCACTCGTTGAGAATGCTGCCCGATATCTAGTCCGATAAGTGCAACCCCTATCAAATCCTATTGGTCTGTTGGGCGGGTTTTGTAATGTCGATTGCCGGGGCGATTTGAATATTGTGTACTCTGAACCGCCCCTACAGACATCTAATATATCAGAACTAATCGATCGCACATGATATGAGATCAGTTTGCTGCAACTTTCTCGGCCACCAAGTCGCGATCCTCATCTTCTAAAACATCCTGCTTTCCCTGGATGCTAGCGGCCTGGATAAACCCTTGAAACAAGGGGTGGGGGGCGCTAGGTCGAGATTGGAATTCGGGGTGAAATTGGCAGGCTATGAAAAAGGGATGGTTGGGAAATTCGATCATTTCTACCAAGCGGCCGTCTGGAGATGTACCGGAGACTGCATAACCTGATTCTAAGAAAAGATTGCGGTAGGCGTTGTTAAATTCGTACCGATGGCGGTGCCGCTCGTAAATCACTTCTTTCTGATAAAGTTTGAAAGCTAGCGTGTCTGGGTTGACACGGCACGGATACAAACCCAGTCGCATTGTACCGCCCAAATCGACTACATCTTGCTGTTCTGGCAATAAATTAATTACCGGATTCGCTGTATCTGGGTTAAATTCAGCGCTGTTGGCATCCTCTAGTTGAGCGATGTTGCGCGCCCATTCAATCACAGCACACTGCATCCCCAAACACAATCCCAAAAATGGAATTTTGTGGTGTTTAGCATATTCGATCGCCGCTATTTTGCCGTCAACTCCCCGAACCCCAAAACCTCCGGGTACAAGAATGCCGTTGATACCTTTGAGATAATTATCGAGGTTTCCCGATTCTAAATCTTCTGAGTTAATCCAGTGTAAATTCAGGTCGCAGCCGATCGCAATTGCCGCGTGCCGCAAAGCTTCGACCACCGAAAGATAAGCATCGTTCAACCGCACGTATTTGCCAACTAAAGCAATATCAATTTTGTGATTGGGACTGTAAAGCCTGTTGACTAAAGTTTGCCACTGATGCAAATCTGGCTGGCGATGTTCGAGTTGCAGCAAATTGAGCGTTTGTTCCGCCAAACCTTCCTGTTCCATCATCAGCGGCACTTCGTAGATACTTTTAGCATCTTGAGCGGTGATGACACATTCTTCGGGGACGTTGCAGAATTCCGACAATTTCTGTTTCATGCCCAAAGACAGCGGGCGATCGCACCGACAGACTAAAATATCTGGTTGAATGCCGATCGACCGCAATTCCTTCACCGAATGCTGAGTCGGTTTAGTTTTCATCTCCCCAGCCGAAGGAATCCAAGGTATCAGCGTGACGTGCATATACACAACATTTTGCCGACCGACATCCTTGCGAAACTGGCGAATTGCCTCCAAAAACGGCAAAGATTCAATATCTCCCACCGTTCCGCCGATTTCCGTAATCACCACATCGGGATTGGTATTTTTTGCTACCCGGTGAATTCGATCTTTAATCTCGTTAGTAATGTGCGGAATCACCTGCACCGTGCTCCCCTGATACTCACCGCGGCGTTCTTTGTTAATCACCGCTTGATAAATGGAACCCGTGGTGACGCTATTGAGGCGAGACATGGAAGTGTCGGTAAAACGCTCGTAGTGCCCCAAATCCAAGTCAGTTTCCGCACCATCTTGCGTGACAAAGACTTCTCCGTGCTGAAACGGGCTCAGAGTGCCGGGGTCAACGTTAATATAGGGGTCTAGCTTCAAAATCGAGACTGAATAGTCCCGCGACTTTAATAGGCGGCCCAAGGAAGCACCGACAATTCCCTTGCCGATGCTGGAAACCACGCCACCAGTCACAAACACAAATTTGCTCATAGGATTTTCGACTTTAGATGTTTCAATGTCAGGTCAGACTCAAATGTGACATAGTTGACACTCCCGGTGCTAAAGCAGCGGGGATTCTTTGTTCGTAGACTCAACTTGCTTGCGACAGGATTTCTCCAGCCAAAGTAGAGGTCGAATCTCCCAAAGCGTTCGGGTCTTTGACCCAAGTTCCGGTATGCCCTACCGTACTCAAGGCTAATTTCAGGATATTAATCGCAGCATTCCAATCCCTATCCATAACGAACCCGCATTCACAAACATGGGTTCTTACGGATAGGGTTTTTTTTACGATTGCACCGCAGTTAGAACATTTTTGCGAAGTATATGCTGGATTGACGGCAACCGTCACCCGGTCAAATTTTACTCCAAAATACTCCAGCCACTTCCTGAATAGATACCAACCCGCATCATTGATCGATTTGGCGAGACAGTGATTCTTTACTAAGTTTTTAATCCTCAAATCTTCGTAGGCGACCAAATCGTTAGATCGGATTACGCAACGCGCCAGTCTCTTAGCGTGTTCTTCACGTTGCCTACTTATTTTGAGGTGTACTCTTCCTAATCGATTAATTGCTTTCTTGCGGTTGGCAGAGCCTTTCTTTTTACGAGAAACGCGGCGCTGTCGAAACTTTAACCGTTTCTCAGTGGTTCGATAAAACTGGGGGTTTGGTTCAGAGTGACCGTTAGAGTCTGTATAAAACTCTTTGAGCCCTACGTCCAAACCGAGTGTTTTACCAGTCGGCGTCGTATCTACTTCGTTTTCAGCACCGATCAAAAACTGAACGTAGTAACCGTCAGCGCGACGGATCAAGCGTACCCGTTTTATTTGATCGAGCTGGTAGAAGTTTAGATCCCACGTTCCTTTTAGTTTGAGCTTACCAATTCCTTTCTTGTCAGTGAAAGTGATTTGCTTGCGGGTTTCTGAAAGTTTCCAGCCGCTCACTTTATATTCAACTGAGCGACAGTTTTTCTTAAAAGTCGGATAACCTTTCTTTCCGGGAAGAGCTTTCTTGCAGTTGTCGTAAAACCGAGCAATTGCAGAATAAGCTCTCTCGACTGACGCTTGGCAAGCACTAGAATTCAAGGTTTTGACGAAAGGAAACTCTTCTCTGAGCGCAGTGCTGTGCCGATACAAGTCTTTTTGCCCAACACCTCGGTTATCCATCCAGAAACGGATGCACTTATTCCGAACGAACTGAGCAGTCCTAATTGCCTCGTCTATTGCTGCGTACTGATTTGGTTTTCCTTTCGCCTTGAATTCTAGAACGAACATCTTACGTGGAAAATCGCTACGCTAAGATACTAACACTAAGCCGTTCTAAAAGGATGGGGCTTTAGACCCAAGTTTTTGGTAATCCATAAGGGCAACCACGGGGGATTGCCCCCTACACCCATTTGACCAAATTATTGACGATTGTTATGTGCTTGCAACCAAGTTGTCAAATCTGACAAACTGGCAAAGTCTAATAGTGCCTCTCCTAGATTCTCTAATTGCTGAGCGGATAACTGAGCTATGCTGGTTTTGAACTCCGGCGACAGCACGCCGACACTGCGCTCCAACTGACGAACAATTAATGTCATATTTCCTTGTTTGATGCCTTGTTCGATGCCTTGTTCGATGCCTTGTTCAATGCCTTGTTCGATGCCTTGTTCGATGCCTTGTTCGATGCCTTGTCTGATTCCTTGTTCTATCCCGATTCTGGTAGCTTTGGTAATTGCACCGCGCTGGTCTTGAATAAAAATTTCTCGCCTTTCTAAATCCTCCAATTCATCAGGATCGAGATTTGCTTCATTGGCAATTGTAAAAGCTTTGCGGAGTTCCGGTACATTTCCCAACTCTTCCGGCACAGACCTTAACGTGCGAGCGGTTTTCATGAAATATATCCACTTGTCAGTCAGAGTCTCTAATTCTGCTAAAGTCTTGTCAAATTTGGGCAACTCAACAAAGACAAATTCTAATTCATCCGCCAAATACTCGACTAAGTTGTTTTTTTCTTTGATACAAAACCGCGAAATTACTGTTTCCAGATGCTCAAACATTTGGAAATCTGTAATCGTCAAGGCAATCACGGGATTTAACAGGTTGTAGTTTTCTCCGCTTTTTAATTGCACTGAGTAAGCTTTGGTAGCATTGTATAAAATCCGTTTCTCAAAGGATTCTACATTCAATACCTGCATTTCAACGATCGCAGTTTTGCTGCCACCAATTTTTGCTTTAACATCCAAGTAAGTATCTTTGACTCCTTTGATTTTGGGAGCTAAATAAGGGTCAAGAATTTCTAAATCTTCGATAACTGGCTGCGCTTCGTAGAGGATGGCATTTAAGAAGCTAATCAAAATGTCTTTGCTGTCAGCCGAGCCGAAGATTTTTTTAAATGCAAAGTCGGTTTTGGGGTTAATAAAATTCATGGCTTTTTCAATTTATTAGAGATTGAGAGGTTGAGGTTAGAGTTATTTAATTATTTAACTATCATACAATCTTCTAGGTTGGGTTCGCGGACGATCGCCCCAACCGACTTCACCCAAATACGGATGCAAGCCCACAGCAGTCTAGACAAAAGTTCCACTCCCCCATGAGCGCCTGTAGAGTTAATCTAAAATCTAAAATCTAAAATCAGCCCTACGCGCTCAGTCATTTTTCCCAAAAAGCTAACTGAGGAACGTTTCGGCAATGGTAAAGTCATGGTAAACAAAGCACCTCAAGTCTGCTAAAAAAAAACAGCTATGAAGTTTGTCTGCGTTCTATCCCCTCAACGGTTGCTTTGTACTGGTATCGCATTGCTCGCAGCCATCGAGTGTGGCGTGTGGCTCGCTCCCAATGGGGCGCGGGCAAATGCTCTTGGGGAAAATTATTCGTCTGTGTCGCCGAAAATCCTCGCTAGTAACGATGTTAATTGCAATGGCGGACGATCGCCCGAAACTCCCTGTCCAGTCGGCGGTTTGTTCGTCAAAACTCCCAACACGACGCCAGAACAAGTCTTTCCTCTGAAACAGACTGAAGTTAAAGCCAAAATAGCTGGCAATATCTCCCGCGTCGAAGTTGTTCAGAAGTTTGAAAATCCTTTTCCCGAATCTATAGAAGCTGTTTATGTATTTCCTTTGCCCGACGAAGCAGCGGTGGACGATATGGAAATTAAAATAGGCTCACGAACTATTAAAGCTGATATCAAACGCCGGGAGGAAGCTTTGGAAATGTACGAACAAGCCAGAAAGCAAGGCCGGAGTGCAGGTTTGTTGGAACAAGAACGATCCAATATTTTTACTCAGTCTCTGGCTAATATCAAACCGGGAGAAAAAATTGAAGTTACGATTCGCTACACCGAAAGTCTCAAATTTGTCGGCGGCGATTACGAATTTGTGTTTCCAATGGTGGTAGGGCCTCGCTATATTTCGGGAAATTCGACCGATGCCGATCGCATTAACCCGCCTGTTTTGCCTCCGGGAGCGCGATCGGGTCACAATATTGCTGTTTCGGTAGAAATAGATGCCGGAGTTGCGATCGGCGATGTCCGCTCTACTTCCCATCAAATTACAACTGACCGCAGGGGAAATATTGTGCAAGTCCAATTAGCCAATTCTGACACAATTCCCAATAAAGATTTAATTTTGCGCTATCGAGTGGCGGGCGAAAATACGCGCGCAACTGTCTTGACTCAATCCGACCAGCGGGGCGGTCATTTTGCTACTTATTTAATTCCGGCATTAAATTACAAAAATAATGAAATTGTACCTAAAGATGTCGTGTTTCTGATGGATACTTCCGGTTCTCAAAAGGGCGAGCCACTAGCAAAATCTAAGGAGTTGATGCGCCGCTTTATTCAAGGGTTGAATTCCAACGATACTTTTACTATTATTGATTTTGCCAACACTACGCAAGCGCTTTCAACTACTCCTTTAGCGAATACGGCAGAAAATCGACAAAGCGCAATTAATTATATCGAAAAGTTGCAGGCTAACGGTGGCAGTGAACTGCTTAACGGCCTTCAAGCAGTGATGAATTTTCCGGCGGCGGCTACGGGAAGGCTGCGGAGTATTGTATTAATTACGGATGGTTACATTGGTAATGAAAATGAAGTGCTGGCTCTGGTTCAGCAGAGTCTGAAACCAGGAAATCGACTTTATAGTTTTGGTGTTGGCGGTTCGGTGAATCGGTTTTTGCTCAACCGTTTGGCGGAAGTGGGAAGAGGCACTTCTCAAGTAATTCGTCAAGATGAACCGTCGGCAGAAGCGACAGAAAAGTTTTTTCGTGAAATTAATCGTCCGGTATTGACTAATATTCAAATTAGTTGGGAAGGAGTGGGGGAAAAACCGGAGATTTATCCGATCGCGCCCCCAGACTTGTTTGCGAGTGGGCCACTGGTTTTGTTTGGCAAAAAGGCCGATCGAACTAACGGCCAACTTCGCATCCGCGGCACTCTGGCGGGCGGCAAAGCTTACGAGCAAGTTTTACCGGTTAATTTTGCTCAATCCGGCGGGCGGCAGCGAGAGTCTACTTCCGTCGCAGCAACCGCTACGGATTTTGGCAATCCGGCGGTAGCTCAACTTTGGGGGCGATCGCGCATTAAAGATTTAATGAATCAAATGTTTGGTGGCGAGACTAAATCTCTGGTGGAAGCTGTGACTAATACTGCTCTGACTTATCGCTTGCTGTCGGAATACACGGCTTTTGTGGCTGTGAGCGAAGAAGTGCGAGTGGAACCAGATGGATCTCGTCGCCGCGTGCAAGTGCCTGTGGAATTGCCGCAGGGTGTCAGCTACGAGGGTATTTTCGAGTCGGGAGGGGAAGAGCCAACTAGGGGCGGCACTCGCAGCGTTACCTCGACTCGCAACTCGGCACCGGTGAGTCCAGCTCCTGCTATGGCGCCGCAGCAAGGTTACGGTGAGTTGCAACGCCCGAAGCCTTTGGCTTCTCGCCTCCAAGTAGTTAGCGTCGAAGGGTTGGATGCCGGGGCGATCGCGGCTTTGAGTCAATACCTGCAATCTGTTAATCTCCCGGCGGGGGTTAGCGGTGAAACGGTGTGGAAGTTATTGGTACAAGACGGCCGCGTTGCCCGATTGGCGCTCGACACTAAAACCTCGACGCTGCAAGCAACAGACGCCGTAGAAACTCTCAAGAGGGCCTTGAGTTCCTGGCAACCTCCTGCAGGATTCAAGGGCACGCTGCGCCTGAAGTTGCGAATTACAGGCGATCGTTAAGGAATGACTATCTATGTCAAGAAACATTAATTTTTAATTCAAAAATACCGAAACTGGGATCGCTACCGCGAGGAAGATATAAAATCTTTATTAAGAGATTGCCTTTAAACAGAAAGTGATGTTAATGAAATTTATACCGTTTGAGGCAAACGCTAAAACAGTTTCCTTTCTGAAACAGTTTCCTTTCTGAAACAACCTTAACAGTAAAGATTTCTGGATCGAAACCCCCCAATCATAGAAGGTATGATGCCCTATGGAAGTTAGCGAACTGCTCAACAATTACGAAAAAGGAGAAAGAGACTTTACTGGAGCCGACCTCAGCGGGAAAGACCTCAGCGGAGCAATCTTAATCGGAGTCAACCTTTCGCGAGCTAATCTTTCCGGGGCGAACCTCAGTAGGGCGTTTCTCACCAAAGCAACACTCAAAGATGCACAGATGCACAGAACAAATCTGAGTTTTGCCAAAATGGGTGAAACCCAACTCTCTGGTGCAGATTTGACAAAAGCTAATTTGAGTGGAGCTTTTTTGGTAAAAGCAAAAATGCCCAAGGTAAAGTTAAGCGGCGCAACTTTAACTGGCGCAAACCTGCGGGGTGCTGTGTTGTGGAATGCCAATTTGTGCAGCGCCGACTTGCAATTAGTTAACTTGCTGGGCGCGAATCTGACGGGAGCTAATTTTAAGTGGGCCAACCTTTACGGTGCAAGGCTCAATAGTGCAAAACTTTTTGGAGCTCAATTAACCGGAGTCAGTCTGCGACGAGCGCAGTTGACAGGGGTGAATCTTTGCGGTGTAGATTTGAGCGGCGTCAACGTGAGCGAAGCTAAACTCATGGGAGCTAATTTGGAAGGCTCGAATTTGGCGGGGGCGAATTTCAGCGCGGCTCAGTTGCGTGGGGTGAAGTTGGCGGGTGCAAACTTAACCGGGGCTAAGTTGAGGGGAAGTTGTTTGAGAGGGGCAAATCTGAATTGGGCAAAGTTGTCTCAAGCAGATTTGATGGCGGCAGATTTGAGCGAGGCGACGTTAATAGGAACTAATTTAGATAATGCTTTGTTGACGGGAGCTATTTTGCCGGAATCTACTAGGCGCTATTTTTCCTTAGCTGGGGCTGGCAGAGTCAATTCTTGGGAAGTTAATGAGATTAACGGTTGATTGTTGACTGTTGACTGTTGACTGTTGACAATTCCCGCATCCAGGATACCCGCCACGTGATTCATCTGTCCAGAAATAAAAAACCTGTATCCGATAAAGGATCCCCCGAATTTATCTCGCGCAAGTCAATGCTAAAATCGAAAATCGAAAATCTAAAATCGAAAATCTAAAATCGATTGACTGTTCACTGATTACTATGACAATTAATTTTGGGGTGGTGCTGGTAACTGCGGCATCGGAGGCGGAAGCGGAGAATCTCGCGAAATCTCTAATTGAAAACAAGCTGGCTGCTTGTGTGAGTTTGTCACCAATTCGCTCGATTTATAGTTGGCAAGGCGAGATTCATTCCGAGTCAGAGTGGCAGTTGCTGATTAAAACTGATTTGGCTAAATTTGAGGCTTTAAAAACAAAAGTTCAGGAACTCCATTCCTATGAAGTTCCCGAAATTATTGCTATTCCTATTATCGCTGGCAGCGATGCTTATCTCAATTGGCTGGGACAATCTTTAAGTTTGTAGTCAAGATTTTAGTCCTAAATTATCCAATGAAGAGGGACGGAATTCCCTACTAAAAATGGTCAGAAACCTAGGAATTATGACTGGTAGGGCCGATGACGCCGATTTTGTGGCGAAAACTTAGTTCGCCGCCGAACCAGCCTGTAACGCCCAGCAAAGTTGCTACGACGATCGATATTGCTAAACCTGTGTATACGATCGGCTCCGCCGGATTTTCTTGTCGCAATAGCAAGTTAATCAGGGTAAGTACCATAACCGCCACATTGCCGCCCATGTGCAACCAACCGGCACTGCGATCGCGCACTCTTTTAACTTTGAAAAAATCTAAAAAGCCCGTGATTGCGGCCAAAATCCCCGCAGCGAAACCCACACCCATCAGCCAAACCGAAGCTCTCGCCCAAAACGGATCGCTTGTCAGCCAATAACCGATGTCCGTGCCGGCGGCTCCTACTAAAAAGGCTACCGGAAAGATGACGATGATGGGGTGGATGGGATGGCCTGCAACTGAAAGCGTACTCGTAATACCGGCGTCGCGGTACTCTGTATCGTGACTTTCTAGAATCGGCGGAAGATTGGGATAGGGCGTACTATTTCTGGGATTTGTTTCCATGATTTCTACGATAACTTTTGTACAAAAAAACCCGTTTTTATTGGATTGAACTTAATCCCAAACCCGTTCGCCATTTTCGTCAACGCGGGCCTGCCGAATTACGTCAGAAATTTCGTCGGCGTCTTTGACGTGGTGCAAAGCTTTCTTTTCCCCGTCTGGTTCTTCGACGATTACATAAGTTGGAACTGTAACTGTATCTCCCACGATGTCGGGTACGTGGTCTACCGCTAGTTGCTGGGCTTTTTCTTCAATGGTTTGCGGTTGGTCGGAAATACGATCGCCCGGATTGACCGTGCGCTCCATATCTTTGCCTGGTTTGTCGATACTCATAAAAACCTCTCTGGTATTTCTAATTTTTTGCTGACTCTAATTCCTACTATTGAACGAAAAATATCTCTACGCAAACATCTCCCGACGGGTGGAAGTTTCAGTTAGGGCGATCGCAGACAGCCTCTTCCTGTAGGTAGAGGTTTTTCGATTTGTTCCGAAAAAACTAAGCTAAAATCTAAGCATGATATTTTCCTTCCCTTTGAGTTGCCCATGAAAAGTTACGATTGGATTGTTGTCGGCGGTGGCATTACGGGTGCGTCACTGAGTTACGAACTGGCAAAAAAAGGTTTTGCTGTGCTGCTTTTGGAACGAGATGCTACCATGCAAAATGCTACTCGTTTTAGTTATGGCGGCTTGGCTTATTGGTCGGGAACGACTGATTTAACTCGGCAATTGTGTCGGGAAGGTATCGAACGCCACCGCCATTTATCGGCCCAATTAGATGCTGATACTGAGTTTCGCGAGTTAGATTTGTTGCTGACAATTGATGCGGGCAATGATGTAGAAAAAGTGGCGGCTAATTACGCGCAATTTGCGATCGTTCCGCAGCTTTTGAGTGTTGCAGAAGCTGGCGAGTTGGAACCTTTGTTGAATAAAAGTGCGATCGCCGGAGCTCTGACTGTGCGTCACGGTCACATTTCGCCGACTGCCACAAATAAAGCTTATTGTCAAGGGTTTCTGCGGTTGGGAGGAACTATAGAATTTGCTGAAGTAATTGGGTTTATAGAAGAGGGAAATCGGATTTCGGGAGTTAAGACGGTACAGGAAAGTTATGCCTGCGAAAATACGGTTATTTGTGCTGGAGGTTGGAGTCGGAGTTTACTGAAAGCCGCTGGTGTTTCTGTGGGAGTTTATTTTACTCGCACGGAGATTTTGGAAACTGCACCTGTGGATTTGAAACTCAGAACTTTGGTGATGCCTGCGGTATTAAAACGTTTTGAATTGGAAGCTGAATCGAGTAGAAATGAGGTGGATTTTCTTTGGGATGAACCTGGTAAAGAGTTGCTGTCACCGATTTTAGATTCGGGTGCCATTCAATTTAATGATGGCAGTTTGCGGATCGGGCAATTGTCGCGCACTTTGAGCGATTTGAATGCTAAAGTCGATCGAGAAACCAGCGAAACGGCAATTCGTGCAGGAATCGGCAAGGTTTTGCCTGATTTGGCAGGTTTACCTGCAACTTGGCACGAGTGTAGTGTGGCATTTAGCGCTGATAATTTGCCTGTAGTGGGGCCGATCGCCGATCGCCCTGGATTGAACGTTTTTTCGGGTCTCAGCAATCCTTTGGCTATTGTACCTGCTTTGGCTGAGCGATTTGCTAATTGGGCGGGGGGAGAAGAAGATAGGGCGATCGAGCTTTTGTCTCCCGATCGATTTGCTTAAAAATGATATCATGTCCGGCCTGATTGAGACTTGTATGAATTTTGTAGGGGCGGGTTCACTAACAATAATTGCCTATAATCTACAATCTCATAAACCCGCCCCCCCGATACTTTTATCTCCTCTCAGTTGAATTGTCCGCGATGAAATTCTGTCGCGTGGTGGGGGCGGGTTTATGTAGATTGTTAGTCTGGATGATAGATTGTTGGTGAAACCCGCCCCTACAAGTATTGTGCTTATTTTACCGGACATGACTAATGACTACTGACGACTGACTACGGACTACTGACTACTAACTAAAAAAGGCAGGGCGACAATAAATGTAGTACCTTTGCCGATCGCACTTTCCACACTTATTGTACCGCCGTGCAGGTCAACTATGTGTTTGACAATGCAGAGTCCCAAACCCGATCCTTTAATGTTGCCTACATTAGCACCCCGTTCAAACTGCTGAAATAGTTTTTCTTGATATTCCGCTGTCATCCCAATTCCCTCATCTCGAACGCACAAAATTATTTGTTGGTTTTCGCAGCTTAACTCTAAACTGACATTGCCACCGTTTGGAGAATATTTAATGGCGTTGGAAAGCAAATTAGTCAGAAGGTGGTGCAGTAGTTTGGCGTCAAGATTGGCGTGCAGCGGATTTGTGTGACTGCGGAAATGTATTAGGTGTTTGTCGGTGACGATAGGTTGCAGTTCTTCTAAAATAGAATTGCATAAATCCGTCGCATTAATCGGATTTAAATTTAAGGAAATTTTGCCTGATTCGGCTTTGCTAAGCATTAAAATATCTTCCAGCAACCCACTCATATTACTGACGGCTTTTTTTATGCGATCGACATT
This sequence comes from Microcoleus sp. AT8-B5, assembly GCF_036705565.1. Classification (NCBI taxonomy): domain Bacteria; kingdom Bacillati; phylum Cyanobacteriota; class Cyanophyceae; order Oscillatoriales; family Microcoleaceae; genus Microcoleus; species Microcoleus sp. AT8-B5. Next base: position 217,417 of record NZ_JAUBUY010000004.1, on the reverse strand, counting down.
TTTATGGGTGGTTCCGGCGCTTCTCTGCAAGTCGCTATCTTCTAGCATTTCCGCCGATAATTGTATGGTAGTTAAAGGAGTGCTTAAATCGTGGTAAGCCATTGAAATAAAGCGGGCTCTATTTTCGCTTTTTTCTGCTGCTAACGCCATTAAATTTTTCAAACTCACTGCTTCTTGATGTTTGCTCAGTGCTATCTTGATAGTGGCGTGCATTTCTCTTTCTTTAAAAGGTTTGAGCAGGTAGCCGTAAGAACCCGTATTTTCGGCTCGCTGCAAAGTTTCGTCGTCAGCATAGGCAGTTGTATAGATAATTGGTATATCTAATTCTTGATTAATTATTGCTGCTGTTTCTATGCCGTCAATGTCGCCTTTGATAACTATGTCCATTAAAATTAAATCTGGTCTTAGTTCGCGGGCGCGCTGGATGGCATCCGCTCCAGAAGAAACGATATCGGCAATTTGATATCCCAATTTTTCTAATTTAGGGGATAAGTTTTTAGCAATTAACAGTTCGTCTTCGACAATCAAAATCTTAATTGGTTTTTCGACCAAGCTCATATTGTTACAATCTTTGAAAGTAGTTTAACTCGTTAAATTTTAAGTGAAAGGATGTACCAACTTCTCTGGATATTTCGATTGTTCCTTCTAACTGCTCGGTTAAAGTGCAGACAACTTGAAACCCCATCGAGTGAGTTTTCCGAAAATCTAAGTTTTGAGGAAAGCCAATGCCGTTGTCCTTAACTAAAAGGTTGATTTCTCGATCGCCCGTTTGATAGCATTCTACACTAACTGTACCAGTTGTGCCATCAGGAAAAGCGTGTTTTAGCGTATTTGAAACCAATTCATTGGCAATTAAACCGCAGGGAGTAGCAGTTTCAAGATTTAGGGATATTGGCTCAGCTAATACCTGCAACTGAATTCGGTTGTTGCTAATATTGTAAGAGTGAAACAAGTTACTTACCAAGTCTTCGAGATATTCGCCAAAATTAATTTGCGCTAGGTTAGTCGAACGGTACAGTTTTTCGTGAATCAGAGCCATAGAATAAAGGCGATTCTGACTTTCTTCAAACATTTTGCTGACTTGGGGGTCGGCAACTGTGTTCGATTGCAATTCTAACAGACTGGCAACTACACAGAGGTTGTTTTTGACGCGGTGGTGAATTTCTTTGAGCAAAATTTCTTTTTCTCTGAGGGAGTTTTTCAAATTTGCTTCTGCTTGTTTGCGATCGCTCAGTTCAGCTTGCAGTTGCTGGTAAAGTAGAGATTGCTGAATCGCGATCGCCAATTGATTTACCAACTGCTGAAATAAATTGATTTCCGATTCTTGCCACTCACGAGGGCGATCGCATTGGTGGGCTATTAGCAATCCCCAAATTTGGCTGTGCTGAATAATCGGCACTACTAACTTGGCCCTAACTTGAATCTGTTTCATAAACTGGGCCATACAAGGTGTAAGGGAGGGATCATCTAGTTGGGAGATCGCACAAATTCGCCCTTGCAAATAAAGCTGAGAACTTTGGGCCGGAAAAACCTCTTCGCCAAAACATTTATCCACCAGTTGGCTGCATCCTTCTGCAACGGCTTCAGCAATGACTCGCCCGCCATTTTCGGGTAAAAGTTGATAAACCAAAACTCGATCGGCTAATAATACTTGCTGGAGTTCGGCAACGGTAGTGTTGAGAATTTCCTCTAATTGCAAAGACTGGCGCACACGACGGGCGATCGCCTCCACAAGCCTTTCTTGCTCGAACTGCTGCCCCCTAGCGAGTTCGGCATATTTAGAATTGCTGATATCCGCGGCATAACCAATAATTTCGATCGGAACACCTCTGCTATCAACCAATAGTTTGAGTTCCGTCCTTAGCCAGCGGTAACTTCCGTCTTGGTGTAGAAAACGATACTCGCAAATGCAATTTTTTTCCTCAGACAAATCCGAAAAATTTACTAAAAATTGTGGCCGATCTTCAGGATGAATCCGGCTCGACCAAAATTTACAATCTGCTAACAATTCTTGGGGGTCGTAGCCAACGATTGTCTGAACGTTGTCGCTGATGTAAGTAGTACAAAAGTCCCCCATCGGTGCGGCTGTAAAAATTACCGCCGGATTAGAACCCAGTAAAAATTGCAGGCGTTCTTTTAACTGCTGAAATTCCATTTCTGCTCGCTTACGATAACTGATATCTTCGATCGCCCCCATGCTGTAGAGAGGAATGCCCTCGCGATCGCGGATCAGCGTCACCGTCAAGTTTGCCCACATCAGCTCGCCATTCTTCTTAATCAAGCGTTTTTCCCTTTGGAAGCGAGAAATCTTGCCACAGATCAACTGCTTGACTTCCTCTACATCTGCGTGTAAATCTTCTGGATGCGTGAGTTCACTAAAAGTCGTGCTAGCCAACTCCGAATCGCTGTAGCCCAACATCTGGCGGTGAGCTTCATTCACTTTGATCGTGCGGAAGTCGCGCACGCTTGCCAAACCAAGCGCGATCGGAGCATCGTCAAATAAGTTGCGAAACTTTTCCTCGCTCTTTTGCAGTGCAGCTTCTGCGTGTTTGCGAGCGGTAATGTCTCGGGCTACCCACATCACCCGATCGAGCTCCAGGGGCGAAATACTCGCATCAAACCAAAATAATTTGCAGCCAATTTCCATGCTGTATTCAACTCTGTGGGTTTGCCCAGATGCCAATGTTTGGCGAATGTGGGCTAGGGCAAAATTAGCTTCCGCTTCTGGGAAGATTTCGGCGAGGGTTTTCCCCAGCACTTCAGGAGCCGGTTTATACAGCAGTTCGGGAGCCGTGGGGGCGATTTTGAGGTAGCGGCCGCTTGTGTCGAAAACCAGCACGATATCCGTCATGGCGTTAAACAGCGCCACCAGTTCGGCTTCGGAGTTTTGGAGTTTTTCTTCGGTCAATTTGCGATCGGTAATGTCAGTGTCAGTGCCAGTCAGGCGGAAAGCCCTGCCAGAAGCCGATCGAATCGCGCTGCCGCGGGCTAGTATCCAGCAGGTGCTGCCGTCTTTACGCACCATCCGGTGTTCTACTTCATAAATTTCTGTCAAACCTTCTAAATAAGCATTTACTGCTTGGGCGACGGCAACTCGATCGTCGGGATGAACGTGAGATGCCCAATTTTCCATGCGGTTAGGAATCTCTGTGTCTTGATAGCCCAACAAAGCTTTCAAAGAGGGAGCAATGTAGATTTCATCGGTTTGCAAATTCCAGTCCCAAACCCCCACTTTGCCGGCCGATACTGCCAGTTCGTACCATTGTGTCCGCTGCTGCACTCTCAGTTCTAACTCTGCATTGAGCTGCTGCAAAGCGATTTCTGCTTGTTTGCGATCCGTGACATCCCTGCCTGCAGCTTGATACTCGACGATTTGTCCGCTCTCGTCAAATATAGCCCGATCGATCCACTGGTGCCAGCGAATTTCCCCGCTCGGCAAAATTACTTGGTGCTCGCAGGTAAAAATAGGGTTGTCGGGAGACACAGAAGTATATTGCTGTTGAAAAAATTCTCGGTCTGCTTCTGGCAGCAGCGACATGAAGCATTTGCCTAGTAAGTCGATCGGCTGCACGCCGAAATAACGGCAATAAGCTTGATTGACAAAAGTTATTTTACCGTCTGGGAGGTAGCGGCAAATCAGTTCGGTTTGGTCTTCCACAATCGCCAGGTAGCGCGCCTCGCTCTGCCGCAGGGTATTTTCGGCATTTTGGCGATCGCTGACTTTTTCTAGTTCACAATTGCCCTCTAACAGTTCGCATTGTTCCTGGAGTTTTGCCACTTCTTGGTGCAGTGCCTCGCTCCAGCTATACATTGCTGGACGAATACTTTTTTCACTGATTAAACCTACTGGCTGACCCAGTTCATCTACAATTGGCAAGCAATCAATCGAGTATTGACAAAATAGCTTGAATGCGGTAGTAATATCTGTAAATTCTGATTCTTTTAAAACAATTAAATTCCGCGTCATTGCGTCGGCAACTTTCATGCCTTGCCATCCATATTCGGTCGCAGCTAAGTTGAGCACATCTTCCGGGCTTAGCAGTCCGACTAGCTGATTTTTATCGACAACTAAGACGCAACTAATAAATGCTTTTACAGTTTCGTTTGAGTCGGGAAATGCAGGTGAATTAGGCAGTGGGCAATGGTTGTTCGTCCGACGCATCAGGGCGATCGCCTCTGGGAGCGAAGTTGAGGGCCCAACCATCACAGGATGGCGATCGACAGCTTCGTCGGGCGATCGTAAATTGACCGACAAATTAGCAAGTTCCATTAGTCTTGGTGAAAAAGTATTGTTAATTAACTTTAGCAACACTTGTAGTCATCAGCCAGATGACTGATGACTGATGACCGATGACCTGCCTTATATTCGGCCAAGGAGCAGATAAGTTTTCATTGCCCCTTTGCCCTTAACTTCAATAGTTCCCCGCTCCTGAAATACATATTTGTGTTCCAATAACTTATAAGTAGTTTCGCTCACTTGAATCCGCCAAGGCAAACCGTGAGATTCCATGCGGGAAGCAATATTTACTGTGTCGCCCCACAAATCGTAAATAAACTTTTTTATGCCAATTACTCCAGCCACAACCGGGCCGCTGTGAATGCCGATGCGGATGCTAAAATATTTATTATGGCTAGCATTAAATCGGGCTATTTCTGCTTGCATATCTAGCGCCATTTGGGCGATCGCCTCTGCGTGGTCTGCCCTGGGTTCAGGGAGCCCTCCAACCGCCATGTATGCGTCGCCGATGGTCTTGATTTTCTCTAACCCATGCCGTTCGCACAAAAGGTCAAATCCTGAAAAAATCTGATTCAGAAGATCCACCAGTTCGATCGGATTCATGACGGCAGACAAAGCAGTAAACCCCACAATGTCAGCGAACAAAACAGTCACTTCTGGAAAGTATTCGGCAATAGTAGTTTCGTTTTGCTTGAGGCGTTCTGCTATTGCCTTGGGCAAGATATTTAACAGCAGCTTTTCTGATTTTTCTTGTTCTTCCCGCAGGGCATCTTCTGCTTGCTTGCGTTCCGTAATGTCATGGTAACTCCAGACTCGGCCGATAATTTTATCTCCCAACCGCTGCGGTTGCGAATAGCGTTCAAAAAATCTGCCGTCCTGAAATTCCAACAAGTCGTAACTTTCGGCTTCTGGCTGATCGTAAAGCGATTCTATTCTCTCTTGAAATGTTTGGGCGTCTTTGAGTTGATTCAGGAAAAAGGCGATCGTTGTGGCGTCATTTCGGAGTGCCATCACTTCGTTAGGTAGGCCCCACATTTCCACAAATTCTCGATTGAAAGTGACTATTTTTCCGCTCCTGTCAGTAGCTAAAATACCGTCAGCAGTAGAATCAAAAGTTGCTTGCAGCAGGGATACAGATTTTGCTAGGGCGTCCTCGGCCATTTTTCGAGCAGTAATGTCTCGCAAAATAGCGCGAATCGCTACTAGCGAACCTTCCGCAAATTTACAGCTTATGCTGCCTTCTAGCAAAATTTGTTCGTGATTTTTAGTAATAAATATTGTTTGAATAGAGTCAGGATACAATGTATTTTCATTGACCGTTTTTTTGGTAATAGCTTTATAGAATATATCCAGAGACTCAGGCGAGCTGTTCGGATGAATGATATCAAAAACAGTCATTTGAGCAATTTCTGCTTCGGTGTAGCCCAGAGTTTCCCGCCAAGCCCGATTTACATACAAAAAATGACCGTCCGCTCCTATACTTTGAATTAAGTCAGTAGCATTTTCAAATAAGTCTCGCAGTTGTTCTTCGCTTTCCCGCAAAGCTATTTCAGCTTGCTTGCGCTTAATGAATTGACCAATTTGGCTACCGATTGTTGCCATGGTTTGGAGCAATTCTTCATCAAAACACTGCACTTCCCTGCTGAATAAAATCATCACGCCCAAAACAGACCGGGCCGATTGTTCCGCCTCGTAGCCACCCAAAATTGGGAAACCAAAAGCTCCGTGCAGCCCTTCTTCAGCAGCGATTTCTCGGCGCAGACAACTGTCACTTTTTGTGACATCTGCAATCCACTGAGCTGAACCGCTAGCCCAAACGAAACCGGGCAATCCTTCGCCAAATGCACAGGTCATTTGTTCGGTAAATTCTGCAAATTTGGGGATCGAAAGTGAGCGTTTTGTCCAACTGGCGACACAGCGAAGCAAATTGGGAGCGGAAACCGCAGTTATTCTCTTAGTTTCTGACAGCAGTTTTTCCCCGGATTCTGGCATCCAAAGTTCGACGGTATCCCATCCCAAGCTGTCGCAAATTACAGGGAGAATTGCTGCTATAGCTTTTTTGATTGTTTCGGATGCCGACAGGATGCGAGTAGCGATGTACTGAGTTATTTGTCGCTTGCGGGCGCGCTGTTTATCTGTGACATCGCGGCCGATGTACACGAAATCTTGAAGGGTGGGCAAAGAACTAGAAATGCCTTGAATGTCAGTCGAAATAGCCGTACAGGAAAACGAAACTGTTAGTTTTTCTCCGGTTTTTGCCGTGCAAATTACTTCGGCATTAGTTTGCGATTGTTGAGGCTCATCTGGGCTAACTGCTTGCAAAGAGGAGCCAAAAGCAGCAAGAGCGTCTATTTGCTGGCCTACTAATTCTGATTCGCTGTAACCGAACAAATCTTGAGCCGCTTGATTGACTTTTTTAATCTTTCCCGATGCTGTTGTTACCAATAAAACTTCGGCCATTGAAGTAATAATTTTTTCAACATAATTATTAGTAGCGGCTAAGGTACTCAATAAAATATCCATTTCATTGGTAGCTTGCACTAGAGTTTGTTCTAAAGCCATCCTGTCGCTTACGTCTTGAAAAAATATAATTAATCTCTGATAATTTTCGTCATTGCTAAACTCCACGATATACATATCAAAATAAAGCCGCGAACCATTTTCTAATAGTCGCGTCATCGCTTTTAATTCAAAATTTGGCAAACGTTTTTCAAAAATATCGATTAAAATTTCTTCAGTTCCCACTAATTCGGGAAAGGGAATGCGAACATCGTTGCCGGCGACTACTTCCTCGGGACAGTCGGCAAACTGCTGCACTTGTAGAGAGATTTCTTGGATAAAAAAGTTTTTATCCAGTGCTAGGTACTCCAAGTGGTGGGGAACTAACAGTTTTTTTAACAAGGTTTTCATGTGAGATTTTTCTTATTGAATGCGCCCTAGGGATTGAATTATCTAAAATCAATCTATTTATCTCTGTTTATTAAATGGAATTCTGACTAAAAAGGTAGTGCCTAGCCCTATCTCGCTGGAAAACTCGATTTGACCTCCATGCAAATCTACACACTGCTTGACTATGGATAAACCCAGTCCTGTACCGGGTATTTTTTCGACATTTTTGGCTCGATAATAAGATTCAAAGAGTTGTTCTTGGTCTTCGAGAGGAATGCCAATGCCTGCGTCTTTAATTTTAAATGTGGCTTCTTCATTATTCTGACAATTTAATTCAAAATAAATATTGCTGTCGAGGGGCGAATATTTGACTGCATTTGACAGCAAATTTGTCAAGATGTGTCGCAGCAATTTGGGATCTAGTGCGGGCAACTGTTCCGTTTCCTGTAAGTTGGTATCATCTTTTTTCGCTGGCGTAACTAATTCTTGATAAATAAAGTTAATTGTATGATTTTTCCCATAACTAATTTTAATGAATTCTACTAACTCGCTGCAAAATTTTTTTAAGTCAACTGGTGCGGGATAGAATTCGAGTTTTCCTGCTTCGGCGCTGCTGAGCAACCGCACGTCATCTAATAGCTGAGCCATTTGTTGAGATGCTGATTTAACGTGTTGCAGGTATTGTTGTTTTTCCGCGTGGGTGATATCGTCGCCGTAGTCTTGGAGGATTTTAGTAGCAAATAATACTGTACTTAAAGGATTGCCAAATTCGTGAGCAATCATCGAGAAAAAACGAGATTTTACCTGTCTGAGTTCTTGCTCTTTTGCCAAAGAGCGGCGAATTTCTATTTCTTGTTGTTTGCGTTCTGTGATGTCCCTACCTATATAAATGAAATCGTAAAGTCCCTCTAATTCTGTCTGAACTGCCGAACAGGAAAATTCTACCCAAATTTTTTCTCCTGCTTTAGTAGTGCAGACTATTTCTAGTTCTCTACGTAGCTCTTTTTGAGACAAAATATATCGGTGGCGAGCTTGGTAAATTAATGTTTCTTCGACTACTATTATGGACAGGGGGTTGCCGATTAATTCTGCTTCGTTATACCCAAATAACCATTGGGCAGATTGATTGATTTTTTTGATATTTCCTAATGTTGTTGTCACCAACAAAGCATCACCCATCGAACGAATAACTTTATCTATATAATCTTTAGAAGCGGCTAAGGCACTAACCAAAAGATTAGCTTCATTCGCCCTCTGAATCAACGATTGCTTCATGACCATCTTTTCGGTGGTATCTTCAATCAAAATTAGCAATTTACTTGGGACATCTTCTTGTTCTTCTTCATATTTGATAGCCAACATATCAAAGTATAAAGGGCGGTTTGGGTCGGCAAACCGAGCGATACCTTTGACTTCAAAACCGGGCAGCCGTCCCATAATGATGGACATGAGGATATTTTCAATGCCAATCAGTTCGGGAAAACTCAGGCGAGCATCTGCACCGGGTATAGCCTGGCCCGGAATATCAGCATAATGCTGCACTTCGGCGGAGGTTTCCTGAATGATGAAATGGTGATTTACTAGAAAATACTGTGTTTGTCGCGGGCCTAACAGCTTTCTTAACAGGAGGTTCATACTTGTTCTACCATTGTGTAAGCTAGTTTGTAGAAAATTTCGTCAACGTCTTTGCCTGTTTTAGCAGATGTTGTGTAAACTCCTATTACTTTGTCTTGACTTATCGAATGGGACATTTCCACTAGCAGCGCCAATTTTTCCTCGTCAATCAAGTCTACTTTGTTCAAAGCGACGATAATTGACCCTTTAGGATTGACTGAAGAAAAAAGCTGAATGTGTTCGGAGATTCGCTCAACTGTTTCGGAGCGGCTGACATCGGCAACGATTAAAACGCCGCTAGCTCCCTGCAAGTAAGTCGGTGCTATTCCTTTGAATTTTGTATGCCCTTCTAAGTCCCAAATCAGCAACTTTGCAGTGACGTTTTCCCGCTGTTTTATCCCTTCTAATTCTACGATTTTGCTGGAAATTTTTACTCCTACTGTGGAGAGGTATTGGTCGCTGAATTGCCGATCGACAAAACGGCGGATTAGGCTAGTTTTACCCACGCCGAAATCCCCAATCATGCACATTTTTTTAGATATAGTAACTGACATAATTAGTTGCTGTTTATGGTCTTAGTTATTGGTTCAAATAGCACACATCTGCTTAAAAGTAGCGGTTGATTGGGTTCCAAGCCGGAAGGAGGATGTGGGCTGCCAATCGCGACAAGGCGCTTGGGGTCAGCACCTTGCCGCACTAAAGCCTCTTGCACTGCTGTGGCACGCTGGAGTGACAACCGTTGATTTGTGGCAAGTTCCCCAGTTCGATCGCTGTGCCCAATTATCTTAATATGTTTTTGAGGATATTGATCCATGAAATTTTTGACACTGGCGATGATTTCTCCGTATGTAGGGTCTAATTTTGCCGTTCCTGGCTGGAAGTAAATGCGGCTTGTAATTTTCAGCGGCTCTAATTTAATTGTGCTAATCACCGATTGAACACCGGGAATTTGCTTCAGGGACTGAGCTATTTTCTGTGCGTCTGCACCATCTCTAACGCTACCCTCTACTGTCACTTTACGATCGCCATACCGCGTAGAAATAGAAAGGCCCTCTTTCTGATTCAAAACAGCGGTAATCCGCTGTACCTCAGCCGCCGTCAAAACTGGATCTGGGGGGACATCTACAGCTAGAATTCTATTATCTAATTGCAATTTCGGTGCAGTTGATGCGGCTATTTTTGCAGCTTGTGCCCGCAATTCTTGATTTGGCAACTTTCCGGTTAGCTTTAAAGTTTTGCCATCAACTGTAACATCTAAGCGGTAAACTGCTAATTGGGGAGTGGATGCTAAAGCTGCGATGGCATTTGCTTCGAGGCGACGGTAAATGTTGCTGCGATACTGAGAAATTCCCCAAGGTACTAAGATTAAGCTCAGGGCGGCTAAACTGATAGCCGCTAGGGCGATCGGGGGTTTTGTTGATTTTTCCCTTTGCAGCGGGTCGAATAAACTTTTTATACAGGGGTGCAGCGAATCCGGTATAGTACCGGGGTCGCCGTTAAACTCGTGAATTACTTTAGCATAATTAAGGATGAGATTACTAACTGTTTGCCGCAGTTTGTTGATGAAAGACTGTGGCGGTTCTCCTTTAATCACGACTGCCATGTAGCAATATCCCGCTACTTCGAGCATAATTTTTGAGTCGCCGTATTCAATTTGATTTAGTTCGGAAACTTCTCCGGGCTGCACGATGCACTCGTTAACAAAGCTGCGAATAGCGGTGAGCATTCCTGCTACCATTTCTGATTCTAACTGGTAGCTTTCTGAGTTTTGAAATTCGGAAATTATCAAGCCTGATGCTTTATGAATTAAGAATGCTGCTTGGACGGTAAAGGGTATTGATTCTTTGAGGATTAATTCGGCTTCGGAGACTCCTTGTACTTTGGAGCGAATTTTGCGCTGAACTCCTTCAACGCTGAGGGCGTTTGACACTTTTTCATTGATTGTCTTGATAGCTTCTGCCATGTATCGGGAAATAGTATTGCCAATTACGGGATAGAGGGCATCCACCATTGCGTCGCGTTCGAGTTCAATTTGGGCTGTAATCGCTTTGCCCATTTCCGGGGCGAGGGCTTGAGCGATCGACTCTTGGTCAAGGCGAATTTGCTCTTTAATTGCCAGACCAATTTCTGGGGCGATCGCCTTAGCAATATCCGCTGGCGAATTAACTATTTGTTGAGCAAGTGCGTCGGGAAGCAGCTCAGCTATTGCCGCACTCATTGCCGACTTGTTTTCGACAGTTTTTGCCCTAATCACTTCGTCAATAATCGGCACGATCGCCTTAACAACTTCTTCCCTGGAATCGGCGACTTTGCGACTGAGAATTTCTGCGATCCAAGGTAACATCAACTCAATCAACTCTTGGGGATCGTAGATTTGGTGCTCCAATTTTCCTAATTTATCGTCGATTGTTGCCATCAGGTGGCGCACACCCGGCAAATCGTTTTCTGCCAGCAGATTTTTGACTTGCTCGATATCTGATATTTTTGAGCCAAAAATCAGATTTTGCAGCGTTTCCATCGCGCTGTCTGCTTCATTTAAATCCTGTTTAATTTGACCTAATATTTCTGCTGGCTGCGATCTCGTTGTCGGCTGTTCTACCAAGTTTGGCATCGATTGAAGCGAAGAAGCAACCACCGGATCTAAATATGCAGTTGATGGTGGATCTGAGACTTTGGAAAATATGGGATTATGGGAAATTTCCGAGGATTTTGACTCGGAATCGGTTGCGGAAACATCTTGTTGCGGATGGAACCCCTGGGATTTTTGAGCCTCTACGTAATGTAGAGAATCTTTTATTGTCAAGTTAGACAATGCTTCGACAGGCTGTGATTCCTCCTCCAAATCCGGCTGGGCGATCGCGGAAACATCTATAGTTTTAGCTGAGGAATAGTCTTTTTCCAGTTCTGAAGTGTTGAGTTTTTGAGTAGCGAATAGCAAACTTTTGAACTCATCTTTAACATCCCACGAATCGCCAGACTCCGGTTGGTGAGATCCAGTTTCGGGTACACTCGCTGCAACTTCCTCTGGCGCTTGCTCAGAAATACCCAACAAATCCATCAACCCGCCGAGGGCCCCAGCTTGATTATTTTTGTCGCTGCTGTCATCTTCGGGCTCTGCATTTTGCTGGTTGGAGCCTGCAATAATTTTGAGATCGACTAACAGATTCAGCAAGGGTTCTAGCTGGGTTGCTGCATGGGAAGCAGACTCGTCAGGTTGAGAAACAAAACCCTCTAACTCATTTTCGTCAGCCGGATTTTCTTTCGGTAAAGCCATGCGTTATTATCCGTTATGGTGGCGCTCCGGCAACAGAAACTCGGTATTTAACTTATTATCCGCAACGCCTTTAAGTTCGGGGACAAATTCTGTTCCTTTGAGCCTCATGCCGAGTTCAAACAGAATTTCTGCCATGTCGTCTCTAGAAACTTTAACATCTCTGAGCATAGAAAAGCGACGATCGAGTTCTTCAAAAACCTGTGTTTTCAAAGTGCGGGTTTCTTCAGATAGTCGCTCTCTGGTTTGGGAGAGTTCGTCACGCAGCGAACTGGTTTGATTGTCTATAGCCTCGTCGAGGGCTTCCATGCTGCTGGAGAATTTGCGGTTAATGCGATCGACTTGCTGGCGGATGTCTGCGCTTTCTTCTTGGGTGTTTGAGGTGAGCGATTTAACTTTCTTTTCTAGCGAATCAACTGCAGCCCTCATTTCTCCTGAAAGAACTGTTTTTACTTGTTCGATGCGAGTTTGCATATCTTGCTGCATCATCGACAAGTCGGAATCTATTTTATCGAAGCGATTATCGTATTCTCTAAGCTGCGCTCCGAAAATTATATCGCGAATCTGGTCGATATTTCCCAGCCGTTCGCGCATTTCTTCTTTAGTTATTTCGGCCATAATACCTGGAATCTCCGGAGATGGTGAGTTTAAGAACTGTGCTAGTGATTTACTACCGTTGTTGGTGGCACTAGCTTTTTTGAGTGGGCGGGCTTTTATTGTTTGAACTCTCACCCCTGCGTCGGGGATGGGATTTTTTAGAGTCTTGACTCTAAATATCCTGAGATTCAAATTTTTGAGCCTGGTCTTGTCACCAAAAATGGCGGTTGGCTATCCTTGGCTTGCAGCAAGCTCATAGAAGCGTTGATTTTGCTGCTATACAGCACAGCGGGTAGGTTTTAATGTCTTGACTGACATCCTCAATCATATCCCATCTTGACAGTGCCTCATACGACAGCGGTGGAGTCCCGGCAAAAAGCAGGCGGGCGCGCTCCACGTGCCATTATATATAATATATAACTCAAAACCTGCACCGATCGATCGCCGATCGGCTCGGAGGGATGCTGCCTTTGAGCAGAAAGCACTTAGGAGCGCGAATTAAATAATTTACACAAGTTTTTGGGGAGTAGGGGTTGGGCTTATAGCCCGCCCTTTCTGGACGGGCGGGACGCCCATCCCACAAGAACCATCACGCATTGTAAGTTATTTAATTCTCATTCCTTATAAAGTCGAACTCGGCCGAGCTCTCCCCCTCGAATCCTCTTCTCCTGCGATCGCCCTATAAAAATTCATAGGGCCCGATCGACAGCGATCGGACCCAATAATATGAGAGCTTTGTTTTTTCTAACAAACGAGATGTGTTTCCGGTGGAGAACTTTTACTTACTAGGGTTTACAACTTGTGCAGCTTTACTGTTAATCCGCAACTACAACTACGTCTGACTCGACTGCGGTTTGGCTTGACTGCTCGATCGGCAGTTCGCCACTATTTCAAGTTGTGTTCGGTTAATTTCTGCTGCGCCTGGGAATCTAGACCGGAGACACCATGTCTATATCCTCGAACTTTCTTTCTAAATATAGCGACCTCCTTTCTCTTCCTGTCCCGGTGTCTATTATTAAGTTAGCATGAGCTTTCCGAGGAGTAAAGCACTATTTGCAAAACTTGATAGGTCTTTACATTACTAAGTATAATGATATGAATATCCAAATAGATGTAAGTTAGCACTCACGCACTCGCCCACAAAGAAACCGGGTTTTTTCACCGAGATTGAGGATTTTAAGCAAGTATTTTGGTTGAAAAACCCGGTTTCTGGACACCCGTGCAAAAGTCCTATAAATTCTATTGTTGCTACATCTTTACATTCTTAACAGTTCTTGTCATGACTATTTCTCCTAAGTTTCTCAGTGGTAGCCAAATCCGCCAAACATTCCTCGACTTTTATGCCCAGCGAGGACATAAGATATTGCCGAGTGCTTCTTTGGTGCCCGAAGATCCGACAGTGTTGCTGACGATCGCCGGAATGTTACAATTCAAGCCGATATTTCTCGGACAGCGCACCGCCGAATCACCGCGCGCCACCACTTCTCAAAAGTGCATCCGCACCAACGACATCGAAAACGTCGGCCGCACCGCCCGCCACCACACGTTTTTTGAGATGTTGGGTAACTTCAGTTTCGGGGATTATTTCAAGAAACAGGCGATCGCCTGGGCGTGGGAACTTTCCACGGAAGTTTTCGGTTTACCAGCGTCGAATTTGGTTGTTAGTGTTTTCCGAGAAGATGACGAAGCTTTTGCAATTTGGCGCGATGAAATTGGTATTCCGGGCGATCGGATTCAGCGCATGGGAGAAGATGACAATTTCTGGCAATCCGGCCCGACAGGCCCCTGCGGCCCGTGTTCGGAGATTTACTATGATTTCCACCCAGAAAGAGGCGACAATATTGACCTCGAAGATGATAGCAGGTTTATTGAATTCTACAACCTGGTTTTCATGCAGTACAATAAGGATGCAGAGGGCAATTTAACACCGCTGCAAAATCAAAATATTGATACTGGGTTGGGACTGGAACGGATGGCGCAAATCCTCCAGAAAGTCCCCAATAATTACGAAACAGATTTGATTTTTCCGATCATTCAATCGGCGGCAGAAATTGCCGGGATTGATTACCACAATAGCGATGAAAAAGTCAAGATTTCGCTGAAAGTAATTGGCGATCACATTCGGGCTGTGGTGCACATGATTGCGGACGAAATTCGCGCGTCGAATGTGGGTCGGGGTTACATTTTGCGCCGGTTAATTCGCCGGGTGGTCCGCCACGGGCGACTGATTGGAATTCAGGGCGAATTTACGGTGCGGGTAGCTGAAAGTGCGATCGCGCTTTCGGAAGCTGCTTATCCGAACGTGCGGCAGCGGGAAGCTCAAATTAAGGCGGAATTGGCAAGGGAAGAAGCGCAGTTTCTCAAGACTTTGGAACGCGGAGAGAAGCTGCTGGAGGAAATTGTCGATCGCACAAAACAGCAAGCAAACCAACAAATCAGCGGTCAAGATGCTTTCACTCTTTACGATACCTACGGTTTCCCCTTAGAACTGACTCAAGAAATTGCTGAGGAACAGGGAATTTCTGTGGATTTGGACGGCTTTGAAGCCGCGATGGAGGAACAGCAAACTCGCGCTAAAAATGCTCGCCAAACAATCGATTTGACTGTGCAGGGTTCTTTGGATAAGTTGGCTGAAACAATCCAGGGAACTGAGTTTGTCGGTTATGCTGAATTGTCGAGTTTAGCTGAGGTGGAAGTTATCTTAGTTGACGGCAAATCTGTGGAAGAAGCAGCCGCAGGCACTGAGGTACAAGTTGTTTTGAACCAAACACCGTTTTATGCAGAATCCGGCGGACAAATTGGGGATAAAGGTTATTTGAAAAGCGGAGATAATGGTGATGGTTTGTTAGTAAGAGTTGATGATGTGAAGAAGGAATCAGATTTCTTCGTGCATTTCGGCTTTGTGGAACGGGGAACGCTGAGAGTTGGCGATAGTATTACTGCGAAGATTGACAATAGCGGTCGCCGCCGAATTCAAGCCAACCACACAGCAACTCACTTATTACAATCAGCTTTGCGAAAAATTGTGGACGATTCGATTTCGCAAGCTGGTTCGCTGGTATCGTCTGAGAGATTGCGGTTTGATTTCAATTCTCCGCGCGCTGTCACAGCAGAAGAGTTGCAGAAAATTGAGGATTTAATTAATAGTTGGATTGCTGAGGCCCACGCTGCGGAAGTTGCGGAAATGCCGATCGCCCTTGCGAGAGAAAAAGGCGCGACTGCGATGTTTGGCGAGAAGTACGGCGACGTGGTGCGGGTTATCGATTTTCCCGGCGTTTCGATGGAATTGTGCGGCGGAACTCACGTCAGCAATACCGCAGAAATCGGGCTGTTTAAGATTGTTTCGGAAGCGGGGGTAGCGGCGGGAACTCGCAGGATTGAAGCGGTTTCCGGTCAAGCTGTTTTGGACTATTTGAATGTGCGGGATAAGGTGGTGCGCGATTTGGGCGATCGATTTAAGGCGAAACCTGAAGAATTGCCGAACCGGATTACTAATTTGCAGAATGAGTTGAAGGATACTCAGAAACATTTGGCTGCTGTGAAGTCGGAATTGGCGATCGCAAAATCCGACCAGTTGCTGAGTGCGGCGGAGGCGATCGGCGAATTCAAAATCATTGTAGCTCAATTGGGAGATGTGGATACAGAAGCGCTGAAAACTGCGGCGGAAAGATTGCAGCAAAAGTTAGGAAATGCTGCGGTTGTTTTGGCCTCAATTCCTGAACCGGATAAGGTAAGTTTGGTGGCTGCTTTTAGTCCTGAAGTCAATAAGAAAGGATTGCAAGCTGGCAAGTTTATCGGGGGAATTGCTCAAATTTGTGGCGGAAAAGGCGGCGGGCGGCCGAATTTGGCGCAAGCTGGGGGACGCGATGCAAGTAAGTTGCAGGAAGCCTTGGAAAGTGCTCGCAATTTGTTAGTTGAAGGGTTGGGTTAATTACTCGGATCAGGTGATTTCGGGGAAACTGTAGGGGCGGGTTCACCAACCATAATCGTCAATAATCGACAATCTCAAAAACCCGCCCCCACCCACTAAGAATCATCATGTACATAGTCCTCGTAGGGGCGGGTTCACCAACCATAATTGCCACAAATCGACAATCTCAAAAACCCGCCCCCACCCAACGAAAAATACCAACCTACATTTTCCGATGCGATGAAAATTCCAGGTTGATGTGGGTTATCGGTGGTGGGGGGCGGGTTTATCTAGATTGTTAGTATTTGTTAGATATTGTTGGTGGAACCCGCCCCTACAAAATCTGGGTAAAAGTATTGTACAAAAAACTCGGGTTTTTCCCCACAAAAAATGTACAATATCCCAAACATGGGTAGTGCATCGAAAGGGCGATCGCATTTTATCAAGCAGCTAGTGAAGTTTACACCCGCCCTGCTTTCCCGCAACAATGGGCGATGACTCAAAATAATTTGGCAAATGCTTACCAAGATAGAATCAAAGGAGAACAGGGTGAGAATACAGTTGCCGCCGCCATAATCCCGGTTCCGGGCGGGTGATTTGCCCGCCCCAGAAAAAGATTAGCCTTAATATTGAGGTACAGACGGGTCTACTTCTTGACTCCAAGCAGTAATTCCGCCCTTAACATTAATCCCCTCAATTCCAGCTTCCTTCAAAATGCCCAAAGCCTTCGCAGAACGCCCGCCCATTTTGCAGTGTGCAATCAAGCGATGCCCGTTCAACAATTCCTTGACCTTAGCAACACCTGCGCCCTGTTCGATATCCGGCAAAGGAACCAAAACCGACCCAGGAATTTGACAAATTTGATACTCATTGGGATTGCGAACATCCAACAATACAAAATCCTTGGCACCGCTGTCGATTAACTCCTTAAGTTCCGTCACAGTCATCTCAGGAATTTGCGTTTGCTGACTTGCTTCCTGCGCTTTAGCTTGAGGAATGCCGCAGAATTGTTCGTAATCAATTAACTTTTCAATTACCGGGCGCACTGGATTAGGCCGCAGTTTCAATTGGCGGAACGTCATATCTAAGGCATTGTAAAGCAACAGTCGGCCGCTCAAAGTAGTGCCTTGACCCAAGATAATCTTGATAGCTTCCGTTGCTTGGATAGACCCGACAACTCCGCACAAAACGCCTAAAACACCGCCTTCGGCACAAGAAGGAACCATCCCAGGAGGCGGGGGTTCCGGGTACAAATCGCGATAATTCGGGCCGCCTTCGTAGTTGAAAACTGTTGCTTGCCCTTCAAATCGGAAGATGGAACCGTAGACGTTGGGCTTGTTTAAAAGCACGCAAACGTCGTTCATCAAATAGCGAGTCGGGAAATTGTCCGTGCCGTCAATAATGATATCGTAAGGAGTGGCAATGTCGATCGCATTTTCCGAACTAACGCGAGTCTCGTACAAATCTACTTGGCAAAAAGGATTAATTTCTAAAATCCGATTTTTAGCCGACTCAATCTTCGGTTTCCCAACCCAAGAAGTGCCATGAATTACTTGCCGCTGCAAATTAGAATGGTCTACAACATCAAAGTCTACAATCCCAATGCGGCCAACACCGGCTGCGGCTAAATACAGCAGCAGCGGCGAACCGAGGCCTCCCGTACCGATGCAGAGCACGCTGGCAGCTTTGAGACGCTTCTGTCCATCCAATCCAACTTCTGGCAGGATCAGGTGGCGAGAGTAGCGTTCGTATTCTTGTTTGTTGAGCTGGATCTCCTCCAGATTAGGATTTAGCATGATATTGTGTGTAGCGCAGATTTTGAATTACATCCTATCTGAATCTTTCGCATTTTTACCTGTTTGTTATTTTTACTAATTATTTCTTAATCTCAGTCGGTTCCTGTGCGAGAATTTCCTCTGCTTGAAAGTTCCCCTCTCCGTCAAGACTCCAACTGCGGAGGTCTTCCCAACAGCCTTGTCGGACGGACACAATGATATAAGAGTATTCCGCCCACGCCAATGCCCGATCGCACTCTGAGGGCACTGCGGGACAATCCGTGTGAGAATGATATATACCGATAATATCCAGACTGCGATCGCGCCCGTGTTTCATCGCCCGCAACATATCTTCGGGCTTAATAGCATATCTGCGTCTTTCTGTCAAGCCTTTTTCTTCAGGCCAATTCTCCTGGGCCTGTGCACTCCAAGCATTCTCAGTCGGCCAAACTTCTACCAAAGTTTTAACATCGCCAGTAACTCGACCGAGCAACAAACCGCAGCATTCTTCAGGATAAGCGCTTTCGGCGTGGGTACGCATGGATAAAATATGAGAGTCGGAAAGTGCGATCGGCTGCATGGGATTTTATTGTAAAGTGCGATCGGGCTTTTTTTTAAACGAACCGCGAAGACGCGAAGGACACGAAGGAAGAGAAGAGAAGGGAAAAGAAAGAACTCACAAAAGTAACATAATTAATTACCTCACTTAGATATCTAAACGTTAGATTTTTCAGTTCTTTCTCACTCTTCTTCTCTGTGTCCTCTGCGCCCTCTGTGGTTCAAAAAAAAATGTAGGGTGAGCCGCAGCGCACCTTACGGATGAAGTTAATTAATGCAATCAAGTCGGAGTTTGCTGCAACTCGGGCCGCTCATCTGGAACGATCGCACCTTCGACAGGACACACCTGCAAACAAATACCGCAGTCAATACAGGTATCAAAATCAATCCAAAACCAATCAGTACCCTTGACATTTTTGCCAGGGCCGGGGTGAATGCAAGCAACCGGACAAGCGCCGACACAATCAGCAATTCCCTCGCAAATATTCGTAACAATAGTGTGTGCCATAGTGTTCTCTCAAAAGATTTTAGTTAGATAGGGGATTAGCAATTAGTAATTGGCAAAACCTGATCTCAATCAGCAGGATACATAATATCATATCAGGTGATTTTTAACCAATTACCAATTACCAATTAGCCTAATTTACCGTTTCAATTGTTGGCAATCCTTCGGCATTTACCCAAGCAATTTGAGCAATTCGTCGATCGCGCGCGAATTCCCGCGCCGCCTCCTCTGTCTCCCGACTCTCCAAATCTATTTCCACCCGAACTAGGTGACTAGAGTCTCGGAGTTTGCGAGCGTAAGCAAAGGCCGCCGCCCCAGCTTCAGGAGTTAGAGGCACAACCAACCAGTCGCTAGCGGGCGTCTGGGTGGGCAATTGCCCCTCTGTCAGCAAAACTTGGTGCAAATCTTCAATATTCAGACAAAACCCGATGCCGGGGGAATTTTGCCCTTGGGGATCGAACAGTCCCAACAGTTGGTCGTAGCGTCCCCCTTGTCCTAAAACTCGCTGTCCTGTCTTGCTGCTGCTGACAACTTCAAACACAATTCCAGTGTAGTAGTCAAATGTTTGAATTAAACTCAAATCGAGGTGAATGTGGGATTTGAGATTGGGAATTTTTGATTGACATTGGTGCAGCAATTCGATCGCCGATTTGAGATTATTTAACGCGGCTTGCTGGGGCAAATCTAAATCCAGCTTAGCAACAATTGGCAACACCTCTTCTGGGCGGCCGCGCAAGTCAAATAACAGCAGAGCTCTTTCTCGCAATTCCGTTGACAGCGGCAAAGTTTCCAAGGCAATTCGATCGAGATTGGCGATCGCCCCCCGAACTTTCTGGCGCACGTTTGGCGGAAACGGTTCCAGCAATGTCGCAGTCAAGCCCGCTTCTCCCAAAACCAAATGCCAGTCATCAATTTCCAAGCTCTGCAAGCACTCAGACAGCAGCAGCAGCACTTCCGCATCCGCAACCGCCCCCCCCGCGCCGAGGAGTTCTACCCCAGCTTGATAGAACTCCTGTTGCCCGCCTGAGCCAGTATCTGGGCCTTTGCGGAACACGTTAGCGTTGTAGTAGAGGCGCTGAGGCTGCCAGCGAGTCCCGGCCATCCGCATTGCAGCCGCGCGGGCGATGGATGCTGTCAATTCCGGCCGCAAACCAAGTTCTCCATCCTCGGCGTCTTGCAGTTGAATTAAGGTCGATCGGTCGATCGCGCCCCCAGCCATCAATGTCTCCAGCCTTTCTAGAGTAGAGGTAATAATCCGGTGATAGCCCCAGCGGTGAAAAACCTGCTGTAAGCGCCGTTCGATCGAAATTTTTTGAGCAACGTCAAGGGGCAATAAATCTCTTGCACCCGATGGGGGTTGGTGAACCATATCAATTTTAGATTTTAGACTTTAGATTTTAGATGGGGCTTAGAAGCTTAGCTTTATGGACGGTGTTAAAGTCGAACCAGGCAAGCTTAACATTCGACTTTAACAAATTAAGGTGTCATCGGAATTTTAGATTTTAGATTTTAGATTTTAGATTGGGCTTAGAAGCTTAGCTTTAGGGGACGGTGTTAAAGTCGAAGCAGGCAAGCTTAACATTCGACTTTAACAAATTAAGGTGTCATCGGAATTTTAGATTTTAGATTTTAGATTTTAGATTGGGCTTAGAAGCTTAGCTTTAGGGGACGGTGTTAAAGTCGAACCAGGCAAGCTTAACATTCGACTTTAACAAATTAAGGTGTCATCGGAATTTTAGATTTTAGATTTTAGATTTTAGATTGGGCTTAGAAGCTTAGCTTTAGGGGACGGTGTTAAAGTCGAAGCAGGCAAGCTTAACATTCGACTTTAACAAATTAAGGTGTCATCGGAATTTTAGATTTTAGATTTTAGATTTTAGATTTTAGATTGGGTTCAGAGGCTTAGCTTTAGGGAACGGTGTTAAAGTCGAACCAGGCAAGCTTAACATTCGACTTTAACAAATTCAGGCGTCATATCCTTTTCGTTTCCATCGAAATAATCATTTTCCCCGTCAGTGCGATCGTCCCGTTCTTTCTGGAGCATCCGCGATCGCGGGACGATCGCACTGACAGTATAATTCCGATGTCACCGGATTTGATATCACCAAGTCTTGATTGTTTGGCTCGATCACACTCGACTGCTGAGCTGTTCACCCGTTTCTCAATATTCAAGACTCACAACTCACAACTTCTCACTTCTTCTTCCCGCCAAACAAACTTGCAAAAAATCCTGGTTTTTCATCACCTTTTTTTGCCTTGGCGGAAGCTTGTTCCAGCTTTTTCTTAACCTCCAAAGCCGTCGGTTCTTCTGGATTTGACGCCAAAGCTTTGTTCATCTCAAGTTTTGCCATTGTGGCTTGATTTTGTTCAAGGTAACACATTGCTAACATAGCGTGAGCCTTGCTGTGTTTCGGGGCACCCTTCAGGACTTCCCTCAACTCCAAACTTGCTTTAGCGTAATTTTTGCTGTCCATAAATCCTTGAGCTCGGCGGCAATAAGCTTCGATCCGCGGGTCGTCTTTGTCCGGGGGTAGATTTGGGGGTAGATTTGGGGTTGGGGTTGGAATTGGGGTTGGGGGAATTGGGGTTGGGGGTGGTGGCGGAGTTGCAATGCCAATGCGCTCTTTTCGCAGCAGGTAAACCATGTTAAGTTCGCTAATTTGATCGATCGCCTCTTGCGTTTCCTTAACTGATTCGTACTGCTTGAGAGCGAGTTTGCTAACTGCTGTTTTGTAAGCTTCTTCCCAATCTTTAGCGGTAGCTAACTGTTTGGCTGCTTCGCTTTCAATTTGCATTTTCGCCTGTTCTTTAACAACGCGCTTGGCGATGGCTGCTAATAGCAGGCTGTATTCTTTGCGATCGCTTTCCTTAGAGAATTTATTGTAAGCCGGATTGACTACTTTTGACAAAAATTGGTTAGCCCAATCTTTATCGGCTTGGCTTTCAAAAGAGCAAGTATCCGAATGCAACCGGCGGGCGATTTTCATGTAGCGCTTGCGGATGTCGTTAAACTCGGCGTCTAAGGGAACTCCCAAAATTGCGTGCTGATCTGTAAAGTCATACTTGAACAGCCCTTTTGTCATTTCAAAAGACATAACTTTTACTCTTCCTTTCCTGGCTTTGTTAGAGTCGATAGGGGCATTTCTACCCCTACCTCTCCTTCAGAACCGGACATGAGACTTTCGCCTCATCCGGCTCCTTGATATCTTCATCCTTTGTTAAGGATACAATTCAAAACGGATTGTTACAATAGTCCTTGTTGAGAGAACCGTCATTTTCCGTTTTTGTGTCGTGGCAGTGTTTATGTAGAAGTTGGAGGTTTTTGTACTCATCCTTACCGCCTAATGAGCGAGGTTGGATATGGTCAACTTCTACAATGTCTGTAGGTGTGAAATACAGACCACAGTGGGTACATTTACCTTTTTGTGTCTTAAGCAGTGTTGCCACTCTTTTTGGTGTTTCCGGGTATTCTCCGCGTCTCTTGCTCCAGTAAATCCAGTTACCATCGTAAGGCGTTGCGTTACCCTTCACTTTGGCGTGCCTTACAATAGGCGTTGCTTTGTGTTGGACTAATTCTAAACCTTCTTCTGTGCTGAAACACCAATTTCTGTCGCCTACTGTTCGCCAGTATTTGTCTTTATTGATGCTACCTTTTCCCCGTCTTCTCGCCCATGCTCTTAGTTTGTCATAGGTAAGACTGTCTACCTTGTTAAAGGTATCTTTACTTACTACTGTTGAGTAATAGTTTGACCATCCCCTAATTATTGGATTCAGCCGACTAATTAAAGCGACTTGGGGGGCGGTGTTATGGGTGTCTATCACTTCTGCAATTTTAGCCAGATGGGCTTTGACTTTGGGCTTAGACGGGGTGATTAATGTTGTAAAACCTAGCGGTATTCCTACTGTATTTTTAGCACTTCGATAGTTGCCTACCTTGTGTTGTTGTACATGGAATCCTAAGAACTCAAACCCAACATTTCCATTATATTCGTTGAGGGTGTGGGTTAATTTTGTTTTACTTGGCTTCAATTCTAAGCCAACATCACTTAACCATTCTGCAATTATTTTCTGACAGGCTAGTATTACTTCAATGTCTTTGTGAATAATCACAAAATCATCGGCGTACCGGATTAAACTTAAAGAACCTCGTTTATCTTTTTTACTGATTCCGTAGTATCCTTTTGTTAGCGTTTCCGCATATTGTTTGACCCGTTCTTCCATTCCATGTAAGGCAATGTTAGCCAAAAGTGGAGAGATGACCCCACCTTGTGGTGTGCCTTCTTTGGTCGGGAAGATTTCACCTTGGTCTAATACCCCACTTTTAAGCCAGGACTTAATTTGTGTTCGGAGTCCTGGATAGGTATTGATTTTGTCAAGTAATGCTTTGTGATTAATGCGGTCAAAACATTTGGAAATATCAGCGTCTAGCACATATTTAGCTTTGTATCTGATACTGTCAAAGATAGCTCCAATCGCATCGTGACATGACCTACCGGGTCTAAAACCGTATGAGTTTGGCTCAAATTTTGCCTCCCATTCTGGCTCAAGTGCTGCTTTCACAACTGCTTGTAAGGCGCGGTCGTACATTGTAGGTATTCCTAATGGTCTTGACTCATTAGTTCCTGGTTTTGGTATCATTACCCGACGAGTCGGTTGAGATTTACCAGTTATTTTGAGTTGACTTACTAGCTTTAATCGTTGCTTTGGGGTTAACAATTTTATGCCATCCACACCTGCTGTACGCTTGCCAGTATTGTCTTGTGTTACCCGTCGTACCGCTAGAACCTTATTAGACCATGAATTAATCAAGGTCTTTTGAAGCTTCCGAACTGCTTTAACATCGCCACGCTCACTTGCTCGATAGATACGTCTTTGCAACTTAAATGTCAATCTTTCGGCTTTTCGCCAATTGATTTGATTCCATTCCACCGTCGGGTTGTCCCGCGTTTTAGACTTATTCATTGCTACTAAGTTCCTATCCTTGAAGTTACCGTGTACCCGTCTGCATATCTCTGTCATTACAACAGAGCATTGGCTTCTGATACAATCCCTCTCTCATATATTGTTCGTTAGCTACTTACTGGATAATAGACATGATTCCAGAAATATATAAGAGTTACTTCGTTCCAAATACACATTGTTTGAGTTTTTAGTGCGATGCTATCCACCGGGTTTATGGGCGGTGCTTATAGGTCAAGTGTGAAATTGCCTATGCCCTAGCCTTGCCTTTTGGCTTGGTCTTAATCAGTCTTTACCGTGTTTTTTCAACGGGTTTATTCTTGATTTAGCCATTTGACCATCTGAAAATTACGATGGTTCAGACACATCTTTGCTTTCGCTACACATGAACTCGTGCTCGACAGTTACCAGTTTCGGCTACCAGTAGTTCTTGTCTTTTATCCCCGCTTTACCCTATTGGTTGCTACCCAACAAAATAGGGGATATGCTTTTACCGCTGCACTTGCGGACTAGGACTAGGGACTTGTGAATCCTGCACCTAGATGTGTATTCAGTTATACTAACCAGTTGGTTAGGCTAACCTTCCCTGAGTATTGCTACCCATTTGGGTTAAACGAATCGCACTCACTATTCTTTAATGTAGCTTGAGTCAAGGGGTTCTGACCCCCGTACTACCCCCGATCTATTGCTGGGAGGTGCTACTTCCAAGAAGATAAGGGAGGAACGGCTAGCAGTGCGCCGCTGAGTTCGGCGTGTATTTTGCCGTTTGTGGCCAAAATCCGACCAGAGTTCATCTCAAAGGCACTACCGTCATAAGCTGTAATTTGACCTCCGGCTTCGGAGACGATGAGTACACCTGCTGCTACGTCCCAAGGGGCGAGTCCCCGTTCCCAGTATCCGTCCGATCGCCCCATCGCGAGGTGTGCGAGGTCTAGGGATGCGGAACCGCTGCGTCGCACGCCTTGGGTGAGGTGGGTGAGGTGACAGAATTCGGCATAGTTATTGTCGGCTGTTTCGCGCCGATCGTATGCAAAGCCAGTGACTAGCAAGCTGGTTCTCAATTCTGGGATTTGGGAAACTTCGATCGGCGATCGGTTGCAGGTTGCTCCCAATCCTTTGCCTGCCCGAAACAATTCGTTATGAAAAGGGTCGTAAATTACTCCGATTTGTGGTATGCCGTCGATTAAAAGTCCGATCGACACGGCCCAAAAAGGATATTGGTGAGCATAATTTGTTGTGCCGTCCAAAGGGTCGATCGCCCACAGGTATTTGCTGCTAGCATCCCCTAATTTGCCGGATTCTTCGGCGAGGATGGCGTGGTGGGGTACGTGGCGGCCGAGAATTTCTAAGATGACGGCTTCTGAGGCTTTATCAGCTTCTGTGACTAAATCGCCCGATCGGCCTTTTTCTTGAATTTTTTCTAATTTTCCGCAGAAAGATTGCAGGACGGAACCGGCGGCTAGGGCTGCTTCGGTGGCTATTTCTAAGAAGTTTTGCAGTTGATTGTCAGTCATTTGTTAGTTGTTAGTTGTCAGTTGTCAGTTGTCAGTTGTCAGTTGTTAGTTGTTAGTTGTTAGTTGTCAGTTGTCAGTTGTCAACAATTCCCAACTGACCGAAAGCATCCACGATACCCGCCACGTGATTCATCCGTCCAGAAATAAAAACCTGTACCCGATGAAACTTGCCGAACGTATTTATCGGTGGGGTCAATGCTTCAATCTAAAATCTAAAATCTAAAATCTAAAATCGATTGACTATTTCCGATTTTGTTGGCGGAATTCTGCGGGAGTTTGGCGCAAAGCTCGTTCTGGATTCCACAGGCCTTTACCCATGAGTCTCGCCCATTCTTGAGCGTTGATGAGTCGCTGCTGGTATTTGGTGTTGGGCGATCGCACCCAGGCCAGGGCATAACCTTCTTTGACTAGCTGTTCGTTGAGCAAATTTTTATCTTGCCACAAGTAGGCTAGTTTGCGATCGAACTGGTCTTTCTCTTCGATGTCTGATTCTAACAATACCTGTTTTCCCCTAGTTAGCTGTTCTAGTCTTTGTTTGGCTGCTTCTCCCCAAGGCTGCTGTTTTAAATCCGGCGCATCAATACCAATTAGCCTGATTTGTTCTAATAAGGCTATTTTGTCGGCTGTACTGATAACTTCGATTGTTTGGCCGCTGATGGCCCTTTCTACTTTGGCGATCGTACCTTGGGGCATTTCTGGTTTTTGGCAGCTAGCTAGCCACAGACAAAGGGCGATCGCAAATAACCGATAAAGCATGGATAATTGGTAGTTGATAATTTATCAAATTGCCTTATTCTTCATCCAACGGCAAACCAGCTTTAACTTTACCTTTGCCGAAGTAGCGGCCGAACTGCAGTTCGTACACTTCGTCTTCGTCTTGCGTCTCTACCTCAATGTTGGAACGGGGATAGCTGACGCACAGCAGGGCATAACCTTCTTTTTGCAGTTCCACAGACAGCCCCATTGCTTCTGGCTGGTGCAGTTCCCCCGACTTGACGCGCACCGCACAGGCGGTACAAGCGCCGTTGCGGCAGGAAAAGGGCAATTCTACTCCTTGGTTTTCGGCGCTTTGCAGGATGTAGCGGTCTTCGGGTACTCGCACGGTGTGGCGATCGCCTGTCTGTCTGTTATGAATTTTAATTGTGTAAGAGTGAGTCATGGAATTTTAGATTTTAGATTTTAGATTTTAGATTGGGGTTTGGCGGGCAAACTCCTTTAGATGAAGGGGTTTGCGACATAGGTAGGAGAATCCAAGCCGGCTCGTTTGACACCCTATCCACATTAAACAGTAAATTTATGCCGTTACCCCTTCCCAAATCAGATTTGTTCTGTTAATATAGTTTAGCTGTGGCTAAATGAATTAATTTAGCCCTGGAGAGGTGGCCGAGCGGTTGAAGGCGCACGCCTGGAAAGTGTGTTTAGGGCAACTTAACGAGGGTTCGAATCCCTCCCTCTCCGTTAATCAAGCTGTTTAGGCAAAAAAAACAGCTTGCAAAAAAAATCTCTGATATGAGATAAATAGTTTGATTAGAGCGAGATCCCTTGAATTCTTTGAGAAAAATCAAGGGATCTCGCTTGTATATTTTTGAGGGTAAATTAGGGCGATCGCGCCGAGAATAAACACCCAGATATAATGCCAATAGTAGAAAACCATAGTGACCTACACCAATCGCCACCGTTTGCAGCAAAGCGTCGCTTTCTGCTGGCTCAATTACTGTTTGAATATCAGTCGGGTAATTTTAGATTTTAAATTTTAGATTTAAGATTGAGGTAACTTATATCGAACTTAGCATCAGCGAGATTTGCCCCTCTGAAAGAAGTACCCTCAGCATTTCCAATCTCTCGAACCATAGCGGAGAAAGACACAAACGCAAACCAAAGATACAGCAGCGACAGCAAACCGAAACACATACCCCAAAACAGTTTGTGAGTGCTCAGAAAAGCGCTCGCCGTTGCACTGAACAAAAAAGCCGCTGCGTAAGTCGCCACACTTCCAGCCGATGCGATCGCCACCTGTGCAAATTGGCCACGAATCCGGGAATTCACAAAAAACATTAACACCCCGCCGATCGACATTCCAGCAAGAGCAGCCTGGGAATTATTATTAGTTGCAGTGCCAGCATAGAAAAATCCCAACAAAGCTCCTGATAGAATAGCAGAAATTGTTCGTGCCAATCTACCCGCTTTTGAGGTTTTTGGCTGTTTGCTGGCGATCGCCGAAGCGAAGCCAGCAGCGCTCAAAACCCCGTACAGCAACAGAACAAAAGGCCAACTGCCAGAGCCCGGTAATTGTCCTTGAGATCCCAAAATCAGTCGAGTCAGAACATCGCCCACAACCAAACAAATCGCGATCGCCCCAGCACTCAAAACAGCTATCTGTCGCCTAGAAATCCCGATTTTCGCACCGACAAAATTCGCACCCGCTAACTGAGCATTTCTAAAATTGCAGCCTCGAACATCCGCACCGCTGAAATCAGCACCGTTAAGAACTTGTCCTTGGAACGATCGGTTTCGTAAAATTTGATTGCTAAAATTATTGGAATCCGAATACTTCATATTAGTACAGGATGCTTAAAAATATATAAATCTGTCAGTGTTCCCATCCCCTATCTAAAATCTAAAATGGTATGACTTATCGACCCACCCTCAAACAAACTTGGCATATTCTCGGTCTCGGAATATTGCTCGCACCAATACTACTCTACAACATTCCCTACTTTTTGCGTCCCCAACAAACAAACGAAGCCCGATCGCTCTTTCAAGGGATAGCCTACCGCAGGGAATTTCGGACTAATCCGCGTCCCACCCTAATTCACATTGTTAGCATCGACCTAAAAGCGCCGGGAATAGGAATTTTTGTCACTCCCGGAAATCCAACACCCGATTTAACAGAAACCAATGCCCGCACGGCTACTGAATTCCTGAAAGAATTTAAATTGCAATTAGCAGTCAACGGCAACTTTTTTTATCCCTGCATCGAGAAAGCACCTTGGGATTACTATCCCCGCAGTGGCGATCGAGTAAATAATGTCGGACACGCCATTGCCAAAAGCCAAGCTTATTCTGAACCCAATCCAGACTTTCCCGCCCTTTGTTTTGATGCCAAAAACCGCGCTCAAATAATCGAAAACGGCACTTGTCCTGCGGGAACAGCCTATGCCGTTGCCGGAGATACTTTGCTGGTAAAAAATGGCCAGCCCGTAGCACAAAGTCAGGAAGAACGCAAGCAGGATAAACCCTATCCCCGTGCAGTCGCGGCGATCGACAAAACAGGCGATAAGTTGTGGTTAATTCTGGCAGACGGCAAGCAGAGGCTTTACAGTGAAGGGCTGAAATTGAGTGAAATAGCTGATAT
This sequence comes from Microcoleus sp. AT8-B5, assembly GCF_036705565.1. Taxonomy (NCBI): domain Bacteria; kingdom Bacillati; phylum Cyanobacteriota; class Cyanophyceae; order Oscillatoriales; family Microcoleaceae; genus Microcoleus; species Microcoleus sp. AT8-B5. The sequence continues at coordinate 188,233 of NZ_JAUBUY010000004.1, read as the reverse complement.
TTCGATGCAGTTGGGAGCGGAGACAGTGCTGAATTTAGATGGCGGCGGGTCGGTAACTTTTGCAGTAGCATCGCCGTCAGGAGCGAAACTGTTGAATGCTCCGATTCAGAATAAAATTCCCATGCAGGAACGTCCAATTGCCAATCATTTGGGATTTTATGCGCCGGAGAATTAGGGTTTTAACTGGCGCTTTAATCTCCGAAAAATGGGGTTAAAAATGATTCTATTGTATACTGCGCCCCAGCCGCGGCTTGTAAAAAATCGGATTTTAAAACCTATTTAAAAAATAAAGATGCCTCCGCATACTCAAATAAATAGGGTACTGATTGCCTTAATTACTAATACAAAACCTCGCTTAAATACCCACAAAAATTCTGATTCAGCAGTGAAGTTTTTTTAAATCTGCCCCAAATCCGGGAATAATTGCTAAAATTGTAAAGAAACGTAACAAAAATTTATAATTGGCTTATGAAAATTGCCGAAGCCGCTAACTCTTTGTCAAGGTTCGGAACCGAGGCAATTTCTCATTTAGTGGAAGCTTTTCGCCGCGATGACAATTGGCTCGTCCGCCGCAGCATTATGGCTCCGCTGTACGAAATGCAGTGTCCTGATGCAGTATTTGAAATTTGTGCGATCGGTCTTGGCGACGAAGATTTACCAGTTCAGGAAGCAGCAATTGACGGATTGGGTGTGCTGGCAAATACCCCGAAGCAAGAACAGGCATTGCAGCAATTATTAGCTCTAGTAAGTTCGGATAACTGGGGAATTCGGCTGCGAGTTGCTCGCGCGCTGAGCAAATTTGACCAACAATAATGGGATTCAAGCCCCGTCCTTCTAGGACGGCTTTATTTATGGTAAGCTAGTTGCCGTAGGGTTTGTCCACGTCAAATGAGAGTTTTAGAGTTCAAAGCTAAAGGGAAAACAACTCAATACTCAGCAATAGATGAGGCGATTAGAACTGCTCAATTCGTCCGCAACAAATGTATCCGTTTTTGGATGGATAATCGCGGCGTAGGGCAAAAAGAGCTGTATCGCTACAACACCAAGCTGAGAGCTGAGTTTCCCTTTGTAAATACTTTGAACTCTCACGCTTGCCAAGTTGCTATTGAATGGGCATATTCCTCAATTGCTCGATTCTACGAAAATTGCAGGAAGTCTATTCCCGGAAAGAAGGGATATCCAAAATTTAAGAAGAATTGCCGCTCGGTAGAGTACAAAACTTCTGGCTGGAAGCTTTCCCCCGATAGACGCTCAATCAATTTCATTGATAAGAAGGGCATTGGTAAACTTAAACTTAAAGGGACGTGGGACTTACACTTCTACCAACTAGACCAAATAAAGCGGGTTAGGCTAGTGCGTCGTGCCGATGGCTACTACGTTCAGTTCTTGGTGAAAATCGAAACTGGAAAACTAGACATTGAGCCGACAGGTAGAATTGTTGGATTAGATGTAGGAATCAAGGAGTTCTACAGCGATAGCAATGGTCATACTGAGCCTAACCCTAAATTTTATCGAGCAGGCGAGAAGCGTCTAAAGTTTCGACAAAGACGTGTTTCTCGTAAAAGAAAATGCTCTGCCAATCGTAAACGAGCCATTAATAGACTAGGACGACTACACCTCAAAATAAGTAGGCAACGTGAAGAATATGCCAAGAGACTGGCACGTTGTGTAATCCAATCTAACGATTTGGTCGCCTATGAAGACTTGAGGATTAAGAACTTAGTCAAGAACCATTGTCTTGCCAAGTCTATTAATGATGCGGGTTGGTATCAGTTCAGGAAATGGTTAGAGTATTTCGGGGTTAAGTTTGGCAAGATAACCGTAGCGGTCAATCCTGCCTACACCTCTGAGGAATGCTCTAATTGCGGCACGTTAATCAAAAAATCCCTCTCTATGAGAACCCACACTTGCCAATGCGGCTTCGTCTTAGACCGGGATTGGAATGCTGCTATTAATATCCTGAAATTAGCCTTGAGTACGGTAGGGCATACCGGAACTTGGGTCATAGATCCGAACGCTTCGGGAGATTCGACCTCTACCTTGGTTGGAGTAATCCTGCTAGGGCAAGTTGGGTCTATGAACGAAGAATCCTCGTGCCTTTAGGCCCAGGAGTGTCAAAATCCTCAAGCTCGCGCTGCTGTGAGCTATTTGGCAAAAGATCGAGATCATCGGGTTGCAGGTGCGACTTTGGAAGCTTCGCTTTAAAACAACGGCTTACAAGCTCAACTGTAATATCTGCCGTATCGTGCCGAAAAAAACCCGGCCGAGGGAATGTTTAAGCGGTTCTACGGCGAGGAATGGATCGAAGAGTATATTCACGAATTTTTGTTCAATTGGGAACAGAAGCTGGCACAATTGGTAAGTAACAAGAATTAATTTTAATAGAAGCTTCAGCCACTACACTTATTAGTGTAGGTTGGCATGAGGAAAATGCCAATGGTCAAAAAAAATCGCAATGTAGTTAGTTCCAATTCAGAAAGTAAAGTCAAAGTCGGACTTTCGCTGACTTCTTCTAGTGCCGATCGATTAAACGTGATCGCTCGCAAGCTCGGAATATCAAGGTCGGAACTCCTAGAACGCTTGGCACAAGGCGCTCTGGATATTTCTAAGGACAAGACGGAAGTTACTGTCACTTGGAAAAAAGGTGAAGAAACTGAGGTAGAGGCAGCCCCCTTGCAAGGGGAAACAGCCGAAGAAAGCGAAGTTAATGACGCTGTAACGGCAGAAACTCTATCGGACTCGGTGATTGTAAAGCCAAATCCGATGCCAGAAAGTTACGAAAGTTTACAGCAGCAGTTGAGTGAACGCGAAAGTTCGATCGCTTCTTTACAGCAGCAACTCGCTACCGAAAAGCAAAATCTCGAAAGCCAATTAGCCGAAACAGTAGCGAAGTCAAGTTACGAAAGTTTACAGCAGCAGTTGAGTGAACGCGAAAGTTCGATCGCTTCTTTACAGCAGCAACTCGCTACCG
>NZ_JAUBUY010000004.1:185013-185162 GCF_036705565.1 Microcoleus sp. AT8-B5 | reverse complement strand
ACAGTAGCGAAGTCAAGTTACGAAAGTTTACAGCAGCAGTTGAGTGAACGCGAAAGTTCGATCGCTTCTTTACAGCACCAAATCGCTGAAAAAGAACACCGCGAACACGAGTTTGTGCAACAGCTAGCCGAAAAATCCAGTGCTCTGGA
>NZ_JAUBUY010000004.1:164650-184913 GCF_036705565.1 Microcoleus sp. AT8-B5 | reverse complement strand
CACCGCGAACACGAGTTTGTGCAACAGCTAGCCGAAAAATCCAGTGCTCTGGAATCTTTGCAGCACCAAATCGCTGAAAAAGAACACCGCGAACACGAGTTTGTGCAACAGCTAGCCGAAAAATCCAGTGCTCTGGAATCTTTGCAGCACCAAATCGCTGAAAAAGAACACCGCGAACACGAGTTTGTGCAACAGCTAGCCGAAAAATCCAGTGCTCTGGAATCTTTGCAGCACCAAATCGCTGAAAAAGAACACCGCGAACACGAGTTTGTGCAACAGCTAGCCGAAAAATCCAGTGCTCTGGAATCTTTGCAGCACCAAATCGCTGAAAAATCCGCTGCTGTGGAATCCTTGCAGCAGCAATTCGCCACCGAAAAGCAAAATCTCGAAAGCCAATTCCAGGAAACCGTGTCGAAGTCGAGTTATGAATCTTTGCAGCACGAGTTAGCAGAAAAGTCAAGTGCGATCGGCGACTTCCAAGTTAAACTGACCAAGTTGCAATATCTGGAAAATGAATTGAGCCAGAGTGCGGCGATACAGCGAAATTACGACGCTTTGCAGCAACAGTCTCAAGAACAGCTAAGAACCATCAAAGCTTTACGGGAACAGCTAGGTCAAATGCAGGCTGTGGCTGGGATTGGCGAAGCTTATCTCAACAAGTGGCGCCGTCCCTGATTCTCTGATCGGCACGCCACAGTCTAACGCTCCGGGTGCGCCCAGAGCATTTTACCCCTAAAAAGTCCTCTAAACTCGACCTCCTTCCTCTTGTAGCGATAGATTTGAACCTGTCGCTACAAGAGCTTTTTATTGCAAAATATGAGCATAATATTAAGAAATATTACAATAAATAAATTTATGACAGGCGATCGCACCCCTTTTGGCAAATCCAGTCCCACAGACACTAAGGGCCGCGTCACGGTAATTGGAGGCGGCATCGGCGGGCTGACAGCAGCAGCCCTGCTAGCCCGCAGAGGATACAAAGTGCTAGTCTTAGAACAGGCGATCGTCCCTGGCGGATGCGCTTCCACCTTCAAACGCAAAGGCTTTACCTTCGATGTCGGCGCCACGCAGGTTGCAGGATTGGAACCCGGAGGCATTCACCACCGAATTTTCTCAGAATTAGACATAGAACTTCCCGCCGCGACACCCTGCGATCCCGCTTGTGCGGTGTTTTTGCCGGGAGAAACCGCACCGATTAGCGTGTGGCGAGATCCGCAAAAGTGGCAGGAAGAAAGACAGCGGCAGTTTCCTGGAAGCGAACCTTTTTGGCAATTATTGTCTGCATTGTTCCAAGCTAGCTGGAAGTTTCAAGGGCGCGATCCGGTTTTACCGCCCAGAAACTTCTGGGATTTCTGGCAATTAATTCAAGCAGTTCGCCCCGACACTCTAATTACTTTGCCTTTCACTTTTATGACAGTGGGAGATGCTTTGCGGCTTTGTGGGTTGGGCGACAATTTGCGCTTGAAAACTTTTCTGGATTTGCAGTTAAAATTGTATTCTCAAGTTGATACCGAAGAAACGGCGCTACTTTACGCGGCGACGGCTTTAGGAGTTTCGCAAGAGCCGCAGGGATTGTATCATCTACAAGGAAGTATGCAGGTATTGAGCGATCGACTGGTAGAGGCGATCGAACGAGACGGCGGCAAAGTCCTGTTGCGGCACACAGTTGAAAGTATTGTCACCGCCAACGGCAAAGCCATCGGTACAGTGATTCGCAATCAAAAAACAGGCGAAGTTTGGACAGAAACCGCCGATCGCATTGTTGCCAACGTGACCGCCCAAAATCTAGTAAAATTGTTGTCAGGCGAGCCAAGTGTCGGAAATTTAACAGATAATTTATCGGTCAAATCAGAGACTTCAGAGACAACTAATAAACTCCCAAATCAAATGGCAGGCTACAAATATCGAGTTGATAAATTGCCGCCCGCATCCGGTGCATTTGTCATATATTTGGGAGTCCATGAAAGCGCAATTCCGGCAAATTGTCCGCCCCACCTTCAGTTTCTCTACGATTACGACGGCGAGATTGGGGAGAATAATTCATTATTTGTTTCAGTCAGTCATCCGGGTGATGGGCGAGCACCGGAGGGAATGGCGACAATTATCGCTTCGTCATTTACTGATACTCGAATGTGGTGGAATGCGGTTGATTATGAAGGATTGAAGCAAAAATACAGCGCAGGGGCGATCGCCCGTTTGAGCGAATATTTCAATTTGACGCCAGAGTCGATCGTACACCAAGAAGCCGCCACACCCCGCACCTTTGCCCGCTATACAGCGAGAGATAGAGGCGTTGTGGGTGGCATCGGCCAGCGAATACCAACCTTCGGCCCCTTCGGATTTGCCACTCGCACACCAATTAAAAACTTGTGGTTAGTAGGTGACTCCACCCATCCGGGAGAAGGCACTGCCGGCGTTTCCTATTCAGCTTTAACAGTAGTGCGGCAAATGGAAGCCGCCTCTAAAATCTAAGGAATGAGAATTAAATAAGTTCCACTCTTGAAAGTGGGATGGGCGTCCCGCCCGCCCAAACAGGAGGGGCGGGACGCCCATCCCACAAGAACAATTAAAATTGTAAATTATTTAATTCGCGATCCTAAGAGGACACAGCAAGGCCGTTTCCCTACACCAAAAATAATTAATCGCGCGAGAGATGTAACTATCGCGCGATTAATTTTAGGGAATAGTCAACAGTCAACCATCATTCCGGTGTCACCGGAATTGATATCAACTAGATTCTCTGACTACTTGATAGAAATTTTTGCGCCCACAGCTTCAAGCTGTTTCTTCATTTCTTCAGCAGCTTCCTTAGCAATAGCTTCCTTAACTGCTTTCGGTGCGGCTTCTACCAAGTCTTTCGCTTCCTTCAGGCCCAGACCGGTAATTGCGCGGACTTCCTTCAGAATGGCGATTTTCTTGTCAGCAGGAACTTCTTCCAGCATGACAGTAAATTCGGTTTGCTCTTCTACTGGTTCAGCAGCAGCAGCAGCAGGGCCGCCCATCATCATCATGCCGCCTACAGGAGCAGCAGCGCTGACGCCGAAAGCTTCTTCAATTTGCTTGACCAATTCAGAAGCTTCGAGCAAAGTCAGAGACTTAAGTTTTTCCAAGATTTCGTCAGTTGCAGTAGACATTCGTTAAACTCCTAGTTCGATTGTAGATTTGGGATTTGGGATTTGAGATTTGCTCATTCATCCTTAGTTTTTCGTCTCCAGTCTTCTATTTATTGCTAAATACTAATGACTGAGGACTAATGACTAATTACTAATGACTTACACAGATGCGCTTTCTGCTTCTGCTTCTGGTTGCGCTTCTGCTTCTGCTTCTGGTTGTGCTTCTGCTGCTACTTCTGCTGAACCGCCGTCTTTTTCAGCATAAGCTTTAAGACCGCGAGCGATCGAAGTAGGAACTTGATTGATACCCACAGCCAACTTGGTTGCGACACCGTTGATAGCGCCAGCAATTTGAGCCATGAGTTGTTCTTTCGACGGCAGATCGGCTAATGCTTTAACATCAGCTTCTTTCAGTACCCGTCCTTCCATTACGCCGCCGCGAAGTTCTGTCTTCTTAGAGACTTTTTGGAATTCTTGGTAAGCTTTAATCGCGCCGCCAATATCTTCTTGCACGAACAGAAATGCCGACGTACCTGTCAGCAATTCTTGTATCGGCTGCCAGGTTTCGTTGCCTTCAACAGCAATTCGCATCAGCGTGTTTTTTGCCACTTGGCAACTGCTGCCTTTCGGACGCAAACGCCGACGCAAATCTGTGATTTCAGCAACAGTTAAGCCCGTGTAGTCAATCACGATCGCCAGTTGAGATTCGCTCAAGGTTTGCTTGAGGTCTGCAATAATCTCATTTTTTACTGCTAAACTTTTGCCCATACTTATTTCACCTCCTTTTAGGATCGAAAACTGCCCACCAAAAACCCCGACCTTAGAGCCGGGGCAGAGAATTAAAAATTAACAAGTCAGAATTAAAAATAGAAAATTTCTAATCTTTGAGTCTTGAGTTTTTATTTCTTCAGCCTCGGCAGGAAATTAAGCGGTCGGCACCTGCGGTCTTCAGCTTATTGATTTTTGATTAGGCTATCACCAGAAGGCAGACATTAGCTGGGGTCTGGCGTAAGTCTTGTAAGAGATTTACACAGACAGCCGAAGCAGTCTTTTACCTTCTGCCTTCTGCTGAATTCTTTCTACGCAGCATCAAGTTTGGTATCGCGCAGAGCACTGATATCGACTTCGATCGACGGGCCCATTGTTGCGGATACGTACAAACTGCGCCAGTAGCGACCTTTAGCACCAGAAGGACGGTTGCGGTCAACTGTTTCTTGCAAAGCATGAAGGTTGACGAGCAAATCTTCCGCTGAGAAAGCTGCCTTGCCAAACATAACATGAACGATGCCAGTTCGATCGGCACGGAATTCTAGTTTACCACCTTTAAACTCGTTGATCGCCTGAGCAATGTCAGTCGTCACCGTGCCACCTTTCGGAGAAGGCATCAAACCGCGCGGGCCCAACAACCGACCCAATTTTGCCACCAACGGCATCACGTCTGGGGTAGCAATCAGGCAGTCGAAGTCCATCATGCCCTTCTGAATTTCATCGATCAACTCTTCAGAACCAGCAATATCCGCGCCGGCATTTAGAGCTTCTTTAACTTTTTCGCCCTTAGCAATCACCGCAATTCTGACTACTTGACCAGTTCCTTTTGGTAGCGATACAGTTGTCCGCAACTGTTGGTCAGTATATTTCGGGTCAATTCCCAAACGGATGTGAGCTTCAGCAGCTTCGCCAAACTTAGCGGTTGCCGTTTCTTTCAAAAGTTGCAGAGCTTCCAGCGGTAGATAAGGTCTGTCTTCAACTTTCTTTTGAAGTTCTTGCAGTCTTCGCGATACTTTCTTTGCCATTGTTATCTCCTGGGGTCAGTCGATTTTAGATTTTAGATTTTAGATTTTAGATTGAACCTATCGGACAATCTTAAAATCTACCCGTTTTCGGTTACTAGCGAAGCTTTGCTTCTCCCCCTGAACCGATCGATTTTGGATTTTGGATTTTGGATTTTAGATTGAAGATTTGAGCTTCAACACTGGGAATTACCGATTGCCAACTGACAACTGCCAACTGACAACTGACTTCAATCCGCGATCGCCACGCCCATATTTTTAGCCGTTCCTGCCACAATTTTCATAGCAGCCTCAACATCATTAGCATTGAGGTCAGGCATTTTGGTTTCAGCGATTTCTCGCAGTTGAGCCTGAGTAATCGAGCCTACTTGCTTGCGGTTAGGTTCTCCCGAACCCTTAGCAATGCCAGCAGCTTTTTGAATCAAAACCGACGCCGGCGGGGTTTTGAGAATAAACGTAAAACTGCGGTCTTCAAAAACCGAAATTTCTACCGGAACCACCAGACCTGCTTGGTCTGCGGTTCTAGCATTGTACTCCTTGCAAAACATCATAATATTGACGCCGTGCTGACCCAAAGCTGGGCCGATCGGAGGAGCTGGGTTGGCTTTTCCCGCCGTAATCGCCAACTTAATTACTGCAACAACTTTCTTTGCCATTAGTTAGTTCTGTTTCTGAACCTGATTGAACTCCAATTCTACAGGCGTATCGCGCCCAAAAATCGAGAGTAAAACTTTGAGCTTGTTTCGTTCCGGGCTAACTTCAATCACATCACCTTCAAAATCTTTAAATGGCCCGGAAAGTACCACAACGTGGTCTCCAGTAGACATCGATACTTTGACAACTGGTTCTGATTCCTGAGCATTTCTGAAGATCCGTTCTACTTCCGAATGACTCAGAGGTAGCGGTTTGACGTGACCCCTGCCGCGCCCGTAGCGGCGTTTCTGCTCTGCCCCGACAAAATTAATTACATTCGGGGTATTTTTGATCACCTGCCACGTATCCTCGTCCATAAACATACGGATGAGTACGTAGCCGGGAAAGATTTTTTCATCTGACTGCCGCCTGGAACCGTCTTTGCCGACTTTGATTGCCGGAGTTTGCGGAATTTCTACTTGAACGATGCGATCGGCAACATCCAAAGTTTGAATCCGCTGCTGCAAGTTTGCCTTCACGCGCTTTTCGCAGCCAGAGGCAACTTGAACAGCATACCAGCGAGCATCAATCTCCGGCACATCTGGCGATGCTGCCTGTCCCGTCGCTTCTGTGGAATACTCAGATTCTTCTGATGCAAAAGTCATGGCCCAAACACCTTTCCCGCGCCCCAGTTAAAGAAGTTATCCACCAAATAGATCAGGCTTGCTGAGAGGATCACCATCAAAAGCACGGCCAAAGACTCGCTGATTAGCTGCTGCCTGCTAGGCCAAACCACTTTGTCGAGTTCTTCTCTAGTTTCCTTAAAAAAACCCGCAGGGTCAAACCCAGGCGCTGTTATTTCTTGAGTTTCTTGAGCTTCGTCTTTTTTCGCCACGATTCAATCCCCCTTGCGATTTTAGATTTTAGATTTTAGATTTTAGATGGTGTGAGTGGCCCGCGGCTCTCAGATTTTGTGACACTAACCACTTACGCCCAAGTCCCAAATCTCAAATCTAAAGCCACGACTTTTTTACAAGCCCAACCAATCAACGGCGTAAATGCCGATCGCCGAAACCGATGATCGAGAAGCCACACCGAGCATTTGTTGATGGCATTTTTTGCGAACCGCCCACAAAAATTAATTCTACCCGAAAGTTTGCGGTTTTGACTGTTGCCAGCCAATAGTCCGGGCGCTTTCGGGCAGAATTTAAAGTTTGGTGATTCAGCGCGCCCTGGAGGACTTGAACCCCCGACATCAGGTTTTGGAGACCTGCGTTCTACCAACTGAACTAAGAGCGCACAGGTGAGGTTGCTGAAATTCGCTTAACCTCTAGATTTCTATTTTAACACAGTGCGCTCGTAAATGGGAAACTTTTTTTGAATTTTTTTAATTTCCCATGAACCATGAACCAAGGGGAAGCTGGGTGCATTCCTACAGGGAGCGATCGAACCGCTGTTTGACGCGAGTAGCTTTGCCCACCCGATCGCGCAGGTAGTAAAGTTTTGCTCTGCGGACTTTCCCGCGACGCATCACTTGGATCGTGGCGATGCGGGGCGAGTGAATCAAAAACACCCGTTCCACGCCGACGCCCTGAAACACGCGGCGGACGGTGATTGTTTCATTAATCCCGCCGTTACGCATGGCAATCACAGTCCCTTCGTAGGGCTGAACCCGTTCTTTGTTACCCTCTTTAATTCTTACGCCGACTCGCACTGTGTCGCCGACGTAAATTTCGGGAACTTGTTTATTGAGTTCTTGCTTGACTCTATCTATTTCTGCCGTTTCGATAGAACGGATTATTTCTGCGCCTTTCATCGGATTTACCAAAACTCACAATCCCTTATCATATATCGAAATGCCCGTTTTATGTCAAAAAATTTCTATGTTAGATACCTCTGGGGTCGTATTTCTGCAACTAGGGGCAATGGCCGCACTGGCCTTGTACGTCGCCGCCAACTTGGGTGCCAACGATGTCGCTAACTCGATGGGGACATCCGTAGGCTCGAAGGCCCTAACGCTGCGGCAGGCAATAATTGTTGCAGGCATACTGGAGTTTTCCGGCGCAGTGCTGTTCGGGCAAGGAGTTTCCGAAACTCTCGCCACAGGAGTTGTGAATGCAGAAGTGTTCGCGGCTCAACCGCAAGTATTTTTAATCGGGATGGTGTCAGTGCTGATTGCTTGCGGCTTGTGGCTGCAAATCGCTACCAGTCGAGGTTTGCCTGTTTCTTCATCCCATGCAGTGGTGGGCGCGATCGCGGGTTTTAGCTGTGTTGCAGCCGGAATTAATGCAGTTGATTGGCGAACTATCGGCACCATCTCCCTAACTTGGGTAGCGACACCTGTTGCTAGCGGTGCTTTAGCCGCACTATTTTACAGTGTGGTGAAGTATTCGATTCTCGATCGACCAGATCCTCTATCTCAAATGCGCGAGTGGATACCTTGGCTGAGTGCAGCAATGCTGAGCGTATTTGGGATAATTGTACTGCCGTCTATTGTCGATGTTGCTTTGGTGCAGACAGGGGCGATCGCCGCGGCGCGCGATCGATTTGGCTGGAATCTGCCCATTCACGATATTGTCATTGGCATTGGGAGTATTGGGGCGATCGTCCTCACACTCAATAGCTGGAAAAAATTAGAATCAGTTGAGAAGGAAGAAGGTTCGGCAGCGGATTTTGTAACGGATGTAACGGATGTAACGGATGCAAGGAATAAGAAAGAGGGAATATTTTCCCACTCTCCCACTCTCCCCCTCTCCCCCTCTCCCCCTCCCCGCCACTCTCCCATCGAGCAACAAATGGCGAGATTTCAAGTCTTGAGCGCCTGTTTTGTAGCATTTTCCCACGGTTCCAACGACGTAGGCAATGCCGTTGCTCCCCTAGCTGCGATCGCCTACATCCGGCGCACAGGTTCCTTTCCATCAGGGGATTTCAGCGTGCCCCTGTGGATTTTAGTCCTCGGAGGCGCAGGAATAGTCATCGGTTTAACCATCTGGGGAAAAAATGTAATAGCCACAGTCGGCGAAAAAATCATCGAACTCCAACCAAGCGGCGGATTTTGCGCGGAATTAGCCACAGCCACCACAGTCTTGCTAGCATCCCGCTTCGGTTTGCCAGTTTCCACATCCCACGCTTTAGTCGGTGCAGTTGTCGGAGTCGGGCTGATCAAAGCTTGGAAAACTGTACGCTTGCAAACTTTGCTGTCAATTGGTTCGGCTTGGCTGGTGACAATTCCGATCGCAGCAGGTTTGGGTGCTATCATCTTCAGCATCGCCCAATCAATCGATTTTAGATTTTAGATTTTAGATTTTAGATTGAAGAATTGGAGGTAGATTGGGATTTACTGTTGGGTGGGGGCGGGTTTACGAGATGATTGGTCTTAGGCCGAGATTATTGGTAAAACCCGCCCCTACATTCAAATGTCAACAGACTCATCCTTCTGATTGCCTCGGTTGGGATAAACTCGCGAAGGCAAAAGTTTCCAAGCCGCAGCATCTGCACCCCAGTTGCGAAAAATCTTCACTGAAGCAAAAATTTTAGCGAAACGCCAATTATAGCCACGCTTCCAGTCAGGAGGCCACTGGGCGGTTTCGTCAGCGGCTTGCAAAGCTCTGACTTCAGCTTCGAGTGCTGCGGCGTGGCGCTGCATGATGATTTCTAGTTGCAAAAAGTGTTCTTCGGGCGATCGCAATTTTTTGACATCCTAACTACAAACGTGATCAAGCGTATTCCAGTACAGTAGGGATAACCGCACCGTGCCCATTAGTGTCAATTTAACGTCAAACCCAGTCACAGACTACTGTTTGACGATTGAGGTCAGATCCCCCCTAGCCCCCCTTAAGAAGGGGGGGACAGGAGTTTTTTTCAAAGTCCCCCTTCTTAAGGGGGATTTAGGGGGATCTAGACTTAGGGAAAAACGAGATTTATCAAGGCTTTCAGGCTTAAGTGGACACCTATGGGCTTTTGGAGTGTCCCTTTAGTCTCATAAAGCTCTCAGGACTAAAGTCCTCACTACAAACGTGATAAAGATTATTTTATTCGACACACAAGCACGCGGGTTGCTCAATCACTTAATTTCTCCTCAAAGCAATGCTTCAGCTTTTGAGCCAGCACCTCGACGCTAGGCTTTCTCAGCATAGTAAGATGATTCCCAGGAACCCTAATCACCTCTACTTTTTGGGTCGTTAATTCACTCCAGCCAAGAGTCGGATCTTGATGACTCATGCTTAGCTGTTCCTCCGATCTAAACAGAGTAATTCGCTGCGGATAAATTTTCGGTACATAGCTGAGAGTTGCTTGACTATTAGCCTGAAATACAGTAAACATCGAGGGGATTGCCAGCTCGCGCCAGCTCCGTTCTTTTGACTCCTGAGATAGGATACTAACCATAACCGCCTGTTTCCAATTCCAGCGATGCAAAAAATTAGCTGCCAAATTAAGCATCTTATTTAATTTCGGAAATTTTGCAAAAATACCGCCAATTTGAACATTTTCTGCACCAGCCACCAAGCGAAAATAATCTACTAAAAAAGGCCAGATAGAGCGCGAAACAGTAGTCAGAATAAACTTGCAACCGTCCCAAAAAGAAGGTTTGTTAGCAGAAATCGGCGCTAAAGTATCAAGCACAGCAAGCAAAGCCACTTCGTCCCCCGCTGCGAGTAACTGTTGAGCCATCTCAAAAGCAACCAAACCTCCAAAAGACCAGCCTCCTAAAAAATAAGGGCCTTTTGGTTGAACGGTACGCAAGGCTGCGATGTAGTCAGCCGCCATGTCTTCAATGCTAGTTAACGGAGAACTTTCGCCGTCAATACCCTTTGGTTGCAGTCCGTAAAAAGGTTGATTTTCTCCTAGCCCAAATGCTAACTCGACATAAGGAAACACGACGCCAAAGATGGGATGGACGCAGAAAAACGGGGGATTTTTACCGCGAGGCTTAATTGCAACTAAAGGCGACCATTCCAGAGATTTTGTTTCTGAAGATAGCAAATCTGCTAAACCTTCAATTGTCGGATTTAAAAAAAGAGCAGACAGCGGCAACTCGCGCTGAAATTGCTGGTTAATCTCATTGATAAGGCGGATTGCCAGCAGGGAATCTCCACCCAAATCGAAGAAATTATCGCGAATGCCAACGCACTCTGCGTTGAGGATTGTGGCCCAAATTTGGGCGAGGGTTGACTCGGTTGGTGTGCGAGGTGCAATGCAGCTTTTATCTATTGAATTGCTAGTTAGAGTTCCCGGTACAGGTAGGCGCAGGCGGTCAATTTTGCCATTGGGAGTTAGGGGCAGAAAATCTATCGCCACCAAAGCACTGGGAATCATGTAATTGGGCAGTTGTTGTTTGAGGAAATTGCGTATTTCCCCGCGATTAAGCGTCTGATTGTGATTGGGGACGACATAAGCAACTAGGCGTTTGTTACCTGACAAATCATCCGCAGCAACCGCCGCTGTTTCTTTGACTGCTGGATGCTGAACCAGCAGCGCTTCAATTTCTCCCAATTCTATTCGATAACCGCGAATTTTTACCTGTTCGTCAGTGCGGCCTAAAAAGTCAATATTGCCGTCGGGAAAATAGCGAGCTAAGTCACCAGTTTTATAAATTCGTTCTCCTGCTTTCTGGCTAAACGGATTAGCAATAAATCGCTGGGCGGTTAATTCGGGGCGGTTCAGGTAGCCTCGCGCCAATCCGCTGCCGCCGATGTACAATTCACCGGGAATTCCAACGGGTACTGGCTGTAAATTTTTATCTAAAATATAGAGTTGAGTGTTAGCTATTGGGCGGCCGATTGGCGGTTTTTTGCTATCGCTAATTTCGGCAAAACTTGACCAGACTGTCGATTCTGTAGGGCCGTAAGCGTTAAAAAATCTGCGCCCCGAAGCCCAGCGTTTAACAACATCGGGGGAACAGGATTCGCCCGCACAGATGATTGTTTGTAGTGCGGGAAGTTTGACGTTTGGAAGGACAGCTAGCAGCGAGGGCGGGAGGGTAGCGTGGGTAATAGCATTGTCCTGCAAAAATTCGATTAATGTTTGTCCTGGCAACAAAGATTCTTTCTTGGCACAGTAAAGTGTTGCTCCGGTTCCCAAGGCCATGACAATCTCAAAAATTGAGGCATCAAAACTCAGGGAAGCGAATTGCAAAATGCGGTGATTTGAGTTTAAGTTAAAAGCTTCTATTTGAGCTAGGGCTAAGTTGTAGAGTCCCCGATGTTCGATTAAAACGCCTTTGGGTTTTCCGGTTGAACCAGATGTGTAAATGACGTAGGCTAGGTTTTCTGGTATGATATTTGTAGTTGGATTTTCTGGGCTTTGTCGGGCGATAATTTCTCTGTCGGAGTCCAAACAGACTACTGAAAAAACTCCGTAATTTTCCGGCTGCGTCAAGTTTTTTGCTAAGTGTTGCTGAGTTACCAAAATCGACACCTGAGCATCTTCTAACATGAAGTTAAGCCGCTCTTGAGGATAAGTTGGATCTAAAGGCAGGTAGGCTGCGCCTGCTTTGATAATGCCTAGCAATCCGACGATCGCATCTAAGGAACGTTCTACACAAAGGCCCACTAAAACTTCTGGTGCTGCTCCCAATTGCTGCAAGTAATGTGCAAGTTGGTTGGCTCGGCTATTGAGTTGGCGGTAGGTTAACTGCTGGTTTTCAAAGACGGCGGCTACAGCATCGGGCGTTAGCGGAGCCCTCGAAGAGGATCGCTCGACTTGCTCTTCAAATAGCTGATGGAAACACTGGTTTTGCGGATAATCTCTCTGAGTGTCATTCCAATCGATTAATAGTTGCTGGTATTCTGGCGCTGTCAGCAAAGCCAAGTCGCTAAGGTGCTGTTTGGGATTGGCAACAATGGCTTCGAGCAGCGTTTGGAAATGTCCCGCCATCCGCGCAATTGTGCCGCTATCAAATAAATCTGTGCTGTAAACAAATTGCCCTTGAATACTTCCTGCATTTTCCCACAAGTGGCACTCTAAATCTAGCTTGGCGGTTCCTGCATCAAAGTCGATCGCCTCGGCAGCGATTCCCGGCAATTCTAGCGCTGCTACAGGAGTGTTTTGCAGGCTGAAACTAACTTGAAATAGGGGGTTGCGGCTCAACTCGCGATCGGGGTGCAATTCCTCAACCAACTTCTCGAAGGGCAAATCTTGGTGGGCGTAGGCTGCCATTGCAACATTTTTTACCCGATGCAATAGTTCCCGAAAAGTTGGATTTCCTGATATATCTGCACGCAGCACCAAACTGTTGACAAAAAAACCGATTAATGCTTCTATTTCGATCAGGTTGCGATTGGCGATCGGCGTTCCTACTGCAATATCTACTTGTCCTGTATAGCGGTAGAGCAAAGTTTGAAAAGCGGCTAGTAGAGTGATAAATAAAGTCGCGCTTTCTTGGTGGCTCAATGACTTTAGCGCCTCGCTCAAAGCAGGTGATAGTGTTATAAATTGTTTAGCGCCGCGGTAGGATGGAACCGCTGGTCTTTGCCTGTCTGTTGGTAGATTGAGTGTGGTAATTCCGTTTAACTGCTGCTGCCAATAAGCTAACTGGGTTTCTAATACTTCGCCCTGCAACCATTGGTGCTGCCATTCTGCAAAGTCGGCGTACTGCACGGGCAGTGCTGGTAAGTGCGAGATCCCATTTTTTACAAATGCTGTGTAGAGCGTTCCTAGCTCTCGAATTAGCACTCCAATCGACCAACCATCAGCCACAATATGATGTAAATTCAGCAGCAATATATGTTCTGTTTCACTGAGTTGTAACAGCGTTACTTTAAATAACGGCCCGGCGGCTAAATCGAAAGGGCATTGCGCTGCATCGGTTGCGAGTTGCAGCGCTGCGGTTTGCTGCTGAGTTGGCGAGAGATTTTGTAAGTCGATTGTGGGGAGGGATACGGTTAAAATGGGAGCAATAATTTGTACGAGTTCCCCTTCCAAAAGCGTAAATGTGGTGCGTAAAGTTTCGTGCCGCTGCACAATTTCGTTGAAGGTTTGCTCTAAGGATCTGAAGTTGAGAAAACCTGTTAAGCGGAGTGCTGTTGAGACATTGTAGAAAGGATTGCCCGGTGCTAATTGATTGAGGAACCAAAGCCGCTGCTGAGCAAACGATGCGGGGAATACAAAAACTTCTGTTTCTTGCTGCATATTTATCGAAATTGCACCCGTTCTACCGCCCTAATTTTTATTTACTTTCTTGATTAAAAGATGATAGCTTCCTCCGCCGACTATCGCGCGAAATCGGCACTAAAGCCGGAGATCCACTTTTAGCATTCTTATCTTTTAAACTCTCCACAATCTTAGATAATTCTCCGATTGTCGGTGCTTCAAAAACCCGGCGCAAAGGCAACTCTACCCCGAAAGCATCTCGCACTCTCGAAACAAGCTGAGTCGCCAGCAGCGAATGGCCTCCTAATTCAAAGAAATTGTCCCGGATACCCACTCGCTTTATCCCCAAAACCTCAGCCCAAATTTTAACTAAAACTTCCTCAATAGAAGTCTGAGCCGCAACATAACCGCCAGCCCATTCTAACTTAATCGGCTGCGGTGCAGGCAAAGCGAGACGATCGACCTTTCCGTTAGGCGTCACCGGTAGCGACTCCAGCACCACAAAAGCCGACGGAACCATATATTCCGGCAGTTTTTCCGCTAGATAAGCCTGCAACTGTGGCACTAATTTACGCGCTGCTTTAGCTTGTAAGGGATTGTTAGCATAAGAGCGCCAAGGACGCAAGTTATCGCTTCTGGTTTCTCGCACAAAATCTTTAGTTTCGCCCCGTGCAAACACTACATCGTAGCGCCCTTGACTGTCGGAATTAGACCAACTAATATTAACATTATACGGAACTTCCAAAGCATACCAAGCTTCGGGATCGACTCCTAAATCCTCGACTTTTTCCACGGCTTTCTGCAACTGACCTGCTGTTGGAAATTTATCGACAACAGACAGCAACTCTGCCGCCTTGACTGCTGCCGTTACCCGCGCATTAGGCACATTAGAAATTCTTAAAACATCCAGTTGATTTTGCAATAATATTTGTTGCACCTTGGTAACACTCAGATTCTGATTTTCATCCAACCAATCCAGCCGTTTTTCTGCGTCCCACTCCCCTTTAGGCGATGATTTTGGGCGTGCTGTTTCCGACGCAATATGCAGAATAGCATTGTACCGAAAATCAGTTAACTCATTGTGGTAACTACCGCGAATTAATTGAATCTCTACGTCGCCAATCTGCGGAAAGCGGTGCTTTAATGCGCTAAAAAACTCTGGTTCAATAACTAACTCTGTTTCTTGAAAAATTTGCATTTGTACTCGCTGCTGCAACTGTTCGCCAGCGAGAGAAGGTTCGGCTTGATACAGTTGTACCGAAGCGTGAAAAGCCTCCAGCAACGGCAAGCTGCGGACATCTCCGATGAATATAAAGCCGCCGGGAGCAGTTGCTTTCACCGCACCTTCTAGCACCTGCACGAGATAGTCGATATTCGGGAAATATTGCACGACTGAGTTGAGAATTACTGCGTCAAAAGCTGCTGTCTCTACTCCTTCAAAATCGGTCGCCATTTTCTGAATTAGCGTTACATTAGTTAACTCTAGATTTGCCAAGTGCTGCTGAATATAGTTGAGCGAAATAGGGGAAAAGTCTGTTCCGCAATATTGAGTGCAGCGAGAGGCAATTTGGAACAGCAACAAACCTGTGCCGCAGCCAATTTCTAACACTCGGCTAGGCTGCAAAGCTAAAATTTGGGCGGCTTGATTGTTCGCCCAGTCGCGCATCTGTTCTGCTGGGATTGGCTGATTAGTATAACTGCTATTCCAGCCGACAATATTAAATGTTGGATCTGAGTCAACAGCAGGTTGATTGTAAGTTTCATTATAGAGGATTTGCCACTGCAAAACCTGTTCGTCCTGCAATTGCATTATTTGGTTTTTTTCGCTAGCAATACTATATTCTGGATTCAGGGCAATATAAGCTACTAAACGTTTATCTCCCTGTCCATCTTCCGAAGCTATTGCTACAGTTTGCTGAACCGCCGGATGTTGAGTTAATTGTGTCTCGATTTCTCCTAATTCGATGCGGAAACCGCGAATTTTTACTTGTTCGTCAATCCGTCCTAAAAATTCAAGGTTGCGATCGCCTCTGTAGCGCACTAAGTCGCCGGTTTTGTAAATTCGCTCTCCTGAATTTGGTTTAAAAGGATTGACAATAAAGCTTTGTGCGGTTAAATCTGGGCGGTTGAGGTAGCCGCGAGCGAGTCCGTTTCCGCCGATGTACAATTCGCCAACAACGCCGATCGCCACTGGCTGCAAATATTTGTCTAATATGTAGATTTGAGTGTTAGCAATGGGGCGGCCAATTGTCGGGGCGATGTCTGTTTGCTCTGTTACAGGAATATAACCGGAAGTTGTGACGACGGTGTTTTCGGTTGGCCCGTAATTATTTACTAGCTTAAATGGATGGGATTTTAAAGGATGTTGTTGCAGTTTTTCGCCGCCTGTGAGCAAGATTCGCAACGCTGTTGTTTGAGGCCAATCTAATAGCAAAACTTTCTCGGCTAAAGGTGTTGGCAAAAAGCTAATTGTAATTGCTTTTGATACTAACCAGTTTTGCAGTTTTTCAGGATCTCGCCTGATGTCATCTTCGGGAAAGTAGATGCTAGCTCCCGCGGCGAGATAAGGCCAAATTTCCCACCCGCAAGCATCAAAGCCGATCGCTGCAATTTGCGTTGCTCGATCGCCCGCTGACACCCCAAACTCTCTTTGATGCCAAAAAACGAGATTTAACAAGCTCCCGTGCTCAATTTCCACTCCTTTCGGCTTTCCCGTGGAGCCGGAGGTGTAAATCGCGTAAACCAGATTTTCGGCTGTGGCTGTGCTGGTGGGATTGTCGGCGATTTCTTGGGAAATCATCTCCCAGTCTGTGTCTAGAAAAACAACCCTTGGATGGTGAATTTTATCATCTGACTGTGTTTCTAAATTTTGCACTTCGCCATCATCCACCAGGGAATAAATTCCCTGGCTCATAGCTGAAGTCGGCTGAAGCCGACTGGAAACTTGTCCTCCGACCGTCGTCTTTAGATGGTGAATTTTATCATCTGACTGTGTTTCTAAATTTTGCACTTCGCCATCATCCACCAGGGAATAAATTCCCTGGCTCATAGCTGAAGTCGGCTGAAGCCGACTGGAAACTTGTCCTCCGACCGTCGTCTTTAGACGACTTTCGCTATTAGACAGGGAATTTATTCCCTGGCGGGTAAGCAATACTGACACTTGAGCATCTTTTAGCATAAAGCTCGATCGCTCAGCAGGATAGCTCGGATCTAAAATTAAGTAAGCTCCTCCCGCTTTCAGGATACCCAACATCCCCACGATCAGATCGAGCGATCGCCCGCAGCAAAGCCCGACTAAAACTTCCGCCCCAACCCCCATTTTTTGCAGATAACGTGCTAGTTGGTTGCTGCGGAGATTTAGCTCTCGATAGGTGACTTGCTCCTCTCCAAATACCAGCGCCACCGCATCCGGTGTCCGATCGGCCTGCATTTCAAATAGCTGATGGATGCACAAATCTTGCGGATAATCCGCCTGAGTATTGTTGCATTCAACTAACAAATGATAGCGCTCTTTGGCGCTCAAATATTGCAAGTTTGCTAGGCGCTGTTCGGGATTTGTCACAATGCTTTCTAACAAGGTTTGAAAATGCCCGATCAGGCGGCTAATCGTAGCTTCATCAAACAAATCGGCGCTGTAAATAACCATGCCGCTGATGCCCTCCGAGCTATCAACCCACAGCTTATTGCTGGGCGATTGGTTGCTTCCCGAAGTGTTGGGCGATCGCTCCCACAAATGAAACTCCAAATCAAACCGCGCTGTACCCACATCTAACTGCTGCGGGCTGAGTGTTAATTCTGGCAATTCTAACTGATTCCCCGGCGCGTTTTGCAGCGCAAACGCCACCTGAAATAAGGGATTTTGGTTCAAGGCGCGATCGGGGTGCAGTTCTTCTACTAACTTCTCAAACGGCAAATCTTGGTGAGCGTAAGCTCCTAATGCTACCTCTTTGACTCGGTTTAAAAGTTCCCGAAAAGTTGGATTTCCCGACAAATCTGTACGCAATACCAAACTGTTGACAAAAAAACCGATTAATCCTTCAATTTCACTGCGGTTGCGATTGGCGATCGGCGAACCTACCACAATATCTTCTTGCTGGGCGTAATGGTAAAGCAACGTTTTAAAAGCGGCCAGCATTGTCATAAACAGCGTCACTCCTTCGCGCTGGCTCAACGTTTCTAAAGCCTCGCTCAGTTGTTTTGGCAGTTGCAAAAATTGCCTTTTGCCTCGGTAACTTTGAATTGCTGGCCTGGGGCGATCCGCAGGCAAATTTAGCATAGAAATGCCGTTTAACTGCTGTCTCCAGTAAGCAAGCTGCGTTTCTAAAACTTCCCCTTGCAGCCATTCGCGCTGCCATTTTGCAAAATCAGCATACTGGATCGACAAAGCCGGTAAAGGCGAAGGTTTTTCGCTAGCAAATGCCGTGTAAAGTGCGCCTAATTCCTGAATAAGCACTCCGATAGACCAACCATCGGAGACAATGTGGTGCATATTCAGCATTAGTAAATATTCGGCATCATCTAGCTGCAATAATGTGACTCGCAGCAACAAGTCATTGGACAAATTGAAAGAGCGTTGAGCTTCCTCAGTCGTGAGCCTGTTTGCTTCAGTTTGTCGAGATTCATTTAGCAAGTTTCGCAAGTCCACTACATTAATCGGGAGGTGGAAAGCAGCAGCTATTCTCTGAACGGGTTGGCCCGAAACTACGGCTAAAGTCGTGCGTAAAGCTTCGTGGCGGCGCACAATTTCATTGAAAGTTTGTTGCAGCGCCGAAAAATTGAGCGAACCTGTCAAACGCAATGCTGCGGGAACATTATAGAAGGGGTTGTTCGGGACTAATTGGTCGAGAAACCACAAGCGCTGCTGTGCAAAGGAAAGCGGTAGATTTCCGTCCCGCCCCACAGGAACAATCGGTGTAGGAGTGAAACTAGAAGTACGATTAGCTGCTTTTAAAAATGAAATAATTTCGGCTTTTTTTTGAGAAATTTCGGCGCGCAGTTCTTGTGTAATAATTCCTTCGGGAGCGTTGCAGCGCAGGCGAGATCCCTCAACAAAAATATTAATATCTAGACTGCGAAGGTAAGATAAAAACTCAACTAACTCCACGCTGACAGAATCTCTGGCATTTGGCGATGAACTCGATATTTTTGGCTCTGGCATTTTGAGTCATCCTGTCAATCGATTTTAGATTTTAGATTTTAGATTTTAGATTTTAGAATTGAAGCATTGACCCCACAGATAAATTCGGGGGTTCCTTTATTGGATACAGGTTTTTTATTTCTGGACGGATGAATCACGTGGCGGGTATCCTGGATGCTTTCGGTCATTACTTGGGCACATCAATAAATTAAATTCCACCAGCGCACAAATTAAGAGCTTAACTTACCGCTTGCTTACTGTGGCCTAACCTAAGTATGATCCTGTTTGAATTCGCAACCAAAATCCTACCCAAGGTTTCAGCTTATGCCGTTCATGCCCTTCAATTTCCTGTTCCTATGGCTGGTGGGACTGCTGTCGATCGGGGTACTTGGCACAGGTATATACATTATTTACGAATGGTACATCGGCGCACTGGTAGGGATTTCCTACTTAATCAGCGGAGTGTTGATGCTTCTTTGGTGTGTTGGCGGCCGCTTTATCAGTTTGCCGCTGTTCCGCCGCCCCGGTGCTGACGAACCGAAGCCCACGCGGACGGGTACGGTGCAGCGGGTAGAGAGGCCTGATGGCACTATTTTACAAGTAGAATTCTACGGCCCGGAGGACGGACAGCCGATTATTCTCTCGCACGGTTGGGGGCCGAACAGTATGGTTTGGTATTACGCGAAACGGCAACTAAGCGATCGCTACCGAGTGATTGTTTGGGATCTTCCAGGCCTGGGAAAATCCACTCGACCAAAAAACAGTGACTACTCCCTAGAAAAATTTGCCCGCGATCTTGAAGCCGTCATTGCCATAGCAGGAAATAAACCTGTTATCCTACTCGGACACAGCATGGGTGGCATGATTTCTCTAACATTCAGTCGGCTTTTCCCAGAACTTCTCGGTAGTCGAGTAGCTGGTTTAATTCTGGTAGATACGACTTATACTAATCCCGTCAAAACCGCTATTTTTAGCAGTTTATTACGCGCTTTGCAAAAGCCGCTGCTTCAACCTATGCTCTACCTCACCATAGCTCTTGAACCGATTATGTGGGGAATGACTTGGCTGAGCTATCTCAATGGTTCACTGCACATCAGTGTAGAATTATCGGGATTTAAAGGCACTGAAACGCGCGGTCAATTAGAGTTCTCAGCTTTCTTATCAGCCTTGGGTTCTCCCGGCGTTCTCGCTCGCGGCACACTGGGAATGCTCAAATTTGATGAAACAAAAACTTTGCGATCGATTGACATTCCAGTGTTGGTGATCTGCGGCGATTCAGATATCGCCACTACCCCCCCAGCTAGCCTGCGAATGAAAGCAGAATTGCCTCAAGCAGAGCTAGTTACTATAAAGCGAGGAGGACACATGGCATTAATCGAGCATAACCAGCAGTTTGCCGAAGCTGTCAGGGCATTCTGCACTGAAATTTCCTAACTAAAAATGTGAGTTAAAACTGAGATATTTCAGCATTCTCAAGAACAGGCTTTTCGGCCTGTTCC
>NZ_JAUBUY010000004.1:0-164550 GCF_036705565.1 Microcoleus sp. AT8-B5 | reverse complement strand
ACAAGACATTAAGTTTTTTGTGGGGAGTAGGGGTTGGGCGTCCCGCCCGCCCTTGAAAAACTATTACACAGCACCGAATTCTCAAGAACAGGCTTTTCGGCCTGTTCCACAAGACATTAAGTTTTTTGTGGGGAGTAGGGGTTGGGCGTCCCGCCCGCCCTTGAAAAACTATTACACAGCACCGATTTATTTGCGCCAACCTCAAAATTCCACATCTTCGCGCTCATTTTCGTCGGTTCTGGGAGTATCCAAACCTTTCGCAGCCCAGCGCATTGTTTCAATGTATTTTGCCAGACTCGCCACAGTCGGAGCCTCAAACAAATTGCTGACCGATAACTCGACTTGCAAAGCGTCTCGGATGCGAGAAATCAACTGAGTTGCTAGCAGGGAATGCCCGCCTAGTTCAAAGAAATTATCGTAGATACTAACCTGCTGTTTTCCCAAAACTTTAGCCCAAATTTTCCCGATCGCCTTTTCGAGCTCAGTCCGAGGCCCTACATAATTTTCTGTTATATCCTCGCTGTCTGTATCTAGATCGGGCAAGGCGCGGCGGTCTACTTTGCCATTAGGCGTCAGTGGCATATTCTCCAACACTGCATAAGTTGCAGGAACCATATATCCTGGTAACTTTTCTTTCAGAAATTGGCGCAAGTCACTTGATTTTAGATTGTGATTTTCTGATTTTTTATCGATGCCGTCAGGAATAACATAAGCTACCAAATGTTTATCGCCTGGGATGTCTTCCCTCACAATTACTACTGCTTCGCGCACTTGTGGATGCTGGCACAAAGCCGCTTCAATTTCTCCCAACTCGATGCGGTAGCCGCGAATTTTTACTTGGTCGTCAACGCGGCCTAAAAACTCGATGTTGCCGTCAACCCAATAGCGGCCTAAATCACCGGTTTTATAAAGCCTAGAACCTGATTTATTGCTAAAAGGATTAGGAATGAATGCAGCAGCAGTTAACTCAGGCTGGTTGAGGTAGCCTTTCGCCAGTCCGTCACCGCCGACGTACAATTGACCAATAACACCGATCGCCACCGGCTGCAAATCCGCATCGAGGAGATAAATTTGCGTGTTGGCGATCGGGCGGCCGATGGGGATAGATGTTGCGGTTTCTGGTACGTCTTGCACGCAATAATAAGCCGAAAATGTGGTATTTTCTGTAGGCCCGTAAACGTGAATTAACTTAGTAGTTGGATTTTGTTTGAGAAGTTTTTTAACCCATCTCATATCGACCGCTTCTCCGCCAAACAGCAAGCAGCGCAGCGAATCAAAAGCTTGCGGTAAAACTCTAGCAATTTGTTGAAATAAGGCAGTTGTTAAAAACAAAACTGTGATGCCTTCTTGGCGCAGTTCTAAGGCTAAATCATGAGGCGAAAGGGTAATATTTGTGCTAATTCCCACGAGTTGAGCGCCGTTAAGCAAGGCTCCCCAAATCTCGAATGTGGCTGCATCGAATGAAGCGTTTGATGCTTGGGCAATTTTATCGCTAGGTTCTATTTTTATATAGTTGGTGTTGAGTACCAGCCGATTTACTGCTTTGTGGGTGACAGCAACTCCCTTCGGTTTTCCGGTTGAGCCAGATGTGTAAATAACGTAAGCTAGGTTGTCTGCTGTTGCGGTGTTGGCGGGATTTTCGGCGCTTTCTTTGGCTATGTCTTCCCAATCGCGATCGAAGTAAATCACTGAGTTTGAGAAGTCTCGGAAATTCTCAATCAATTTATCTTGAATTAGCAAGACTTTAACTTGAGCATCTTCCAGCATCAAGTTTAGCCGATCGCGCGGATAGCTCGGATCTAACGGTAGGTAAGCTCCTCCCGCTTTCAGTATAGCCAACATCCCGACAATTAGGTCGATCGATCGCTCTGCACAAAGCCCCACTAAAACCTCCGCCCCCACACCCCGTTTTTGTAGGTAACGCGCCAGTTGGTTGCTGCGACTGTTGAGTTCTCTGTAAGTCAGGTTTTGGCTGTCGAAAGTTAGGGCGACATCATCCAGATGCTGCTGGAGTTGCCCTTCAAATAACTGATGAATGCACTTATTTTGAGGATAATCTGTGCGAGTATCGTTCCATTCTTTGAATAATTGATTCACTTCATCCTCGCTCAATAAAGGTAAGTTAGCAATTCCTTGTTCTGGATTAGCCACAATGCTTTCCAGCAAAGTTTTAAAATGCCTCAGCATTCGGGCGATGGTAACTTCATCAAATAAATCTGTATTGTACACAGCCACGCCTCTGAGCCCTTCCGAATCTTCCCACTGTTCGCCGTATCTGTTCCTAAACTTATCGGAAGCTTCCCACAAATGCAGCTCTAAATCAAAGCGGGTTGTTTGAGTCTCTAAATGAAAAGAACTTAACTTTAATTCGGGCAATTCTAGCTCGTCCACAGGCCCATTTTGCAGCCCGAATACCACCTGAAACAGCGGGTGGCGATTCAACGATCGCTCTGGGTGCAATTCCTCAACTAGCTTCTCAAAAGGCAAATCTTGGTGAGCGTAAGCTCCCAGGGTTACTTCCCGCACCCGGCCCAAAAAATCTCGAAATGTCGGGTTTCCCGAACAGTCTGTTCGCAGCACTAAAGTATTGACAAAAAAACCGATTAGTGGTTCTATTTCGCTGCGGTTGCGATTGGCGATCGGCGAACCTACTACAATATCTTCTTGTTGCGAGTAGCGGTAAAGCAAAGTTTGAAATGCTGCGAGCACTGTCATAAATAAAGTCGCTCCTTCTCGCTGCGATAGCTCTACAAGTGCGTCCTTCAGCTTTTTAGGCAGTTCTAAATATTGAGTTTTCCCCCGATAATTTTGCCTAGCTGGTGCAGGGCGATCGGTAGGCAAATTTAACACAGAAATTCCGTGCAATTGCTGCCGCCAATAAGCTAGCTGAGTTTCTAATACTTCACCTTGCAGCCATTCGCGCTGCCACTCTGCAAAGTCGGCATATTGAAGGGATAATTCTGGTAGAGGAGATGGCTGTTGATTTATAAAGGCTGTATAGATAGCTTCTATTTCTCGAATTAGCACGCCGATCGACCAATCATCAGAGGCTATGTGGTGCATATTTACCAAGAGAATATGCTCGGTTTCTGTCAGCCGCAGGATGGTGACTCGCATCAGCGGCCCGGTGGATAAATTGAAAGGGCAAAGAGATTCTGCTGCAGAGAGTTTCTTTGCTTCTGTTGGCCGTTGTTCTGGCGGCAAATTTTGCAAGTCTAATACTTTTAAATTAGTTTGGAAAGCCGCTGAGATCATCTGCACTGGTTGGTCTGATACCGTTGCAAAAGTGGTTCGCAAAGTTTCGTGTCGCTGCACTATTTCGTTGAAGGTTTGCTCTAAGGCTGTTAAGTTGAGGGAACCAGTTAAGCGCAGTGCTGTTACTACATTATAGAAAGGGTTTTCCGGTGCGAATTGGTCGAGAAACCACAAGCGCTGCTGGGCAAATGATGCCGGAAAGACAAACACTTCGGCTTCTGAGGAAATATTCAGTTTTTCTATATCCTTTGTCAAGGAATTGTCATAAATTTCGGAGGCCATATCTGTTGCTCTTCGGGGATGGGATGTGTTAATTTTTTGATGGCGCGGGGGGGATTTTTGACCGACAGCATCCAGGATACAAGCTCGCGGATTCATTCCTTCGCAGACTCAGGACGGAGAAATAAAAAACCTGTATCCGAGAAACTGGCCCCCCGAATTTATCTCGCGCAAGTCAATGCTTCAATTCTTTAATCTAAAATCTAAAATCTAAAATCGATTGAGGGTGCGATCGCCTCTTAAAACTTTCGCGAGCAAAAGATCGGAACTGTTAAAATCATAAACCTGGGTGCAGGAGTGCGGGAGAGACGCGGGGAATAGAAACGGGGTTTCTGCCTGCAGGATCAAGTTATCCATTGAGGGGCTAGGAGTGCGACCCCCCAATCAAATTTAGTCACAGAACGGGATCTTAGGTTTGTGAGTCGGGTGCAATCGGGTGAGTTATATGCGAGAATTACCGGGAGCAATTCGTGGAGAGGTCAAGCTGTACAGCAATCCTCAATGATTTGTGTAATTCTTGTAGGGGCAAAACCCACGCCCGGTTGCCCCGATGCAGGCTGGGGTAGGCACTCTTAGCACTACCCCTACATATTTTTACTGATTTAGGATTGCTATAGTATGATTTCTAATTGCACAAAGTGTTCTTGGGGCGATTCCCGGCCGGATAGCTTTGCTTCACGCAATTTTCTCACATTTGTAGCTTAGCGACTACTATTGATTCAACAGTGTTCGCAATCTTTTAGATCAATTCACTAGAACTTGCGACCTAATTTGTCACAATACTTAAGAACACTGAACGTGCAGTTTAAATTAGAGGTTATAGGCTAATGGCGCAGCGGAACGTATACTCGTCAAAGGACGAGCCAGAGGATACACAATCAGCAGAAGAAGTCCTCCACTCAGTAATGCAAGAACTGGACGCTTTGCATCAAAATGTCAAAGGCCAGTTAAATCAAGACATTACTCGGCTGCAAACTGAAAAAAATCACCTGATTGAAGATATTGAAGACCTCCGGGAGCAATATCGCAAATTGCAGTCTCAGCAAATGGAATCTCTGTCTGGGCGATACATTCAGCAGCAGCAATTGTGGCTGAAGCAGTTGGCTCAAGTTTTGGCTCACAATTTGCAGGATTTGTTGGTGCAGCGGTTCAACGAACTCAGCGCTAATTCGGGAAATTCTCTCAGCAGCCCGATTCCCAGCGGCGAGTTTCCGATACCCTTGCCGCCGAGCAACTACGACGAACGGGCATCGCAGTTGCTGGCGGCGCTGGATGAAAGGATCGATCGCAGTTTCCAGATGCTGGAACAAGATTTAACCAGTTACGAAAGCGAGCTTTCTGTGCGGCTCAACAACATGAAAACCCTGGAACTGCAAGGGGAAGAGCTGCTACAAAATCTCGTAAACCGCATCAGGGAAGAACTCGAATCAGAAGAAGAATATCTTGAGAATCCTTTCGATGCTCAAGATTCCTATGTCGAGGAATCAACTAATTCTCTTAATTCTGTCCGCCCGCAATTTCTGCAGCCAACACCTGCGGCAACGCCGCGGGAACCCGCGCCCCAGCCTTCTTCAGCGCCTGCTGCAACTGTTAAAGCATCTTCTCAAGTACAGACAGGTTTGGTGCTGGCTTTGTCTTCGGCGGTGGTATTGTCGCTGTTTAATGTTTGTTTGAGAATTCTGATTAAAAGCAAAAATCCTCGGATGGTTTTTGGGTTGTTTGAATTTCCGGGGGTGGTGACTCCAGGTTTTGGAAATTCTTTGTTGATTTTGTTGATGCGGCTGATCGTGGTGATGGCTTTGATGCCGATATTGGCGACATTTCTGTATCCTTCTGTGTGGAAAGATATTAGGCGGTTGTTCCAGTCGGGCGATCGAGCTTTGTGGAGTAAGGTTTTAGGAAGCGCATTTTTTCTGTTTTTGTCTCAGGTTTTGATTTATTTGGCGATCGGCAATATTCCAGCGGGGATTGCGATTACGATTTTCTTTATTTACCCGATCGTCACCGTACTAGGTTCTTGGATCTTGTTTGGTTCTCGCCCTAGCAAAGTCGGCTTTTTCGCGATCGTCGGGATTACCGCAGGTCTGATTTTAGCTGGGTGGCCGAGTTTTGCGGCCCCAGCTCCGGGCGGCGGCAATGTGGGAGTGGGAGTCGCAGCAGCACTGGCTTCTGGCATTACCTTTGCAGGTTACGTATTGCTGACGCAAATGGCCGCGGGCAAGCTGCACCCAATTCCTTTTAGTTTAGTTAATTTCGCCGCGATTTTTGTATTTTCCTCCCTGAGTTTGTGGGTGCCGCTGTCGGACAATTTTGCTCCTAAAATCGACCCAAATGTTTGGCCGGGTTTGATTGTCGGAGGCGTTGTTTTAGGGGTGCTGACGCTGTTTAGCTATCTTTTGAATAATTTTGCCATCCGGTTCGCGGGGGCAGCCTTAGCATCAGTAATTGGCACTTTAGGGCCGGCAATGACCGCACTCTTCGGTTTTCTAATTATCAATGAGAAGTTGCAGCCTGTGGCAATTCTCGGCATGGCTGTGGTGACGTTGAGCGTGGCTGCTATGAGTGTGGAACGCATAATGGCTCCTCAGAAGAAGGCTAGTTAAGGCAAGAATTTGTCCTTCATAATAGATACCAGAACCCCGACTTTTAAACATTCGGGGTTCTGGTATCTATCCCATTTAAAATCTAAAATCTCAAATCTAAAATCGACTTAACCTATGACTGCAGTTATTAAAATATCGCCCAACTTAGAGGAGTTCCTAAAACTTCCAGAAACGGAGCCACCTTGCGAATATATCAACAAAGAAATCATTCAAAAAGCGATGCCTCAAGGTGAACATAGCAGATTGCAAGGTAAGCTTTGCAATGTCATCAATCAAATAGTCGAAACACCAAAGATTGCTTATGCTTTTCCCGAGTTGCGTTGCACTTTCGGCGGTGTATCACTCGTCCCAGATGTAGCAGTATTCCGGTGGGAAAGAATTCCCTTTCTACCATCGGGTAGAATTGCTAACCGCTTTGAAATTTATCCAGACTGGGCGATAGAAATTCTTTCTCCCGGACAAAGCCAAACAAAAGTGCTTGCTAAATTACTTGCTTGTTCGCAACAAGGCACTGAATTGGGCTGGTTAATGATTCCAGAAGAAGAAAGTATTTTAGCGGTATTTCCCGGGCAAAGGGTGGAGTTTTACGAAGGTGCAACTAATTTGCCAATACTTAATGGAATTGAGTTAGAATTGACTGTCGAAACAGTTTTTAGCTGGTTGAGTTTTAGTTAAGGATCGCGAATTAAATAACTTACAATTTTAATTGTTATTGTGGGATGGGCGTCCCGCCCGTCGCCCAATTTTAATTGTTATTGTGGGATGGGCGTCCCGCCCGTCGCCCAATTTTAATTGTTATTGTGGGATGGGCGTCCCGCCCGTCCACTCATGACGGGCTATAAGAGCCCATCCCACTTTCAAGAGTGGAAGTTATTTAATTCTCATTCCTAAGTTAAAAAGTGCGCGAAGCGGATGTATTCCGTAGGGAATCGCCATTCTTAAACAACAGAAACAACCACTCGAAAACCCACAATACTAGCCTTGCAATCCGGCTGATATCTGAGGCGACACGCGCTGCGACAATTCGGAGGATGATCGTTCCAAGAACCACCCCGCAACAACCTCAGCGAAGACTCCCCGTCAGACTCCCAAACGCTACCATCGGCAGGCGCACCGTTATAATTATTGTGCCAAGAATCCGCGCACCATTCCCAAACATTTCCGTGAAAATCGTACAATCCGAAAGCATTAGGTTTAAAACTGCCAACATCTGTCGTTTGAAAGCGATAAACTCCCTTGGGCGCGTCAGCGTAATTAGAATTTCCGTTGTAATTGGCTAACTCGCTGGTAATCGTTTCCCCAAAATGAAACGGCCCCGTAGTTTGCCCCCGGCAAGCATATTCCCATTGGGCTTCGCTAGGTAAGCGATAATTCTTACCTGTTTTGCGAGAAAGTCGATCGCAAAACTCCACAGCCTCGTACCAAGATACATTTTCTACAGGTCGATTTGCACCTTTAAAACGGGCAGCATCGGGATTGAGAAATATTTTAATTTCCGGCAGCGCCGCAACTGCTGTCCACTGGGCCTGAGTGACGGGAAATTTGCTAATATAGAAAGAGCCTAAAGTTACTGGGTGCTGAGGTTTTTCGTCGCTGTCACCCCGATCTTTTGGAGAACCCATGAGGAAAGTACCGCCAGGAACTGATACCATTTCCAGCGCTGTACTGCTACCAAGACGTTCTTCAAAAAAACGCGCTTGGCCGCTGTTAACATTAGTTGGCTTCCCGCGCTTGTCTACTGTCACCACCTGAAATTCAAAAGTGCTTTTGACAGCGGGAATTCTCTGTGCTGCTTTGTTCGGAGGCGGATTTGTGTTAGATTTTTCCCTCGGATTGACAGAGATATTGCTATTAATTTGCCCGCTTTGATTGAGCGGGGTATTGATGGCAAGTTGTCCTCCCTTTGTCCGAAAAGAATTTAGAGCAAGTTGTCCTCCATTGGCACAATGGGGTTGGGGAGGTAAAGAATAGAGATTTAAAGCTTTGATTACTTCATCAGCAGATTGATATCTATTTTTGAGATAATCTTGAATTAATTTGTCTAAAACATTTGCCAACTCGCTGCTAATTTTTGTGCCGGCTGGCAACCGTTCTCTCCAAATCCAGCCGCCGTTTATCGGGTCATAAAGGTCATCGGAACCGTCAATTTTTGGCAAACATTGAGTTAGTAGTCTCAGGCAAGTTATTCCCAAACTGTACAAATCGCTGCCGGGGAAAACTTGACCGCGCATTTGTTCTACAGGCGAATATCCGGGCGTTCCTACCGTCGTGCCTACTTTGCTCATCAGGGAGCCCGTCACTTGTTTGGAAATGCCGAAATCTATCAAAACTAACTCTCCCCGCCCTCCCCTTCGGAAAGCTGAATTCCGAAAATTTCCCGCCTTTGGTAGGGAGGAGTTAACAGAGGTGCGACGGCGCATGATATTCTCAAGTTTGATGTCTCTGTGAATGACATGGCGATCGTGCACAAATTTCAAAATCGGCAAAATATCTGCCAACAACTGCCAAATTTTTTCTTCGCTAAAAACACCCTGCTGAGTTAATTCTGCTAGTAAAGTTTGCCCCTCAATCAACTCTTGTACTAAATAAAGTCGCTTGTCTTGTTCAAAATAAGCAATTAATCGAGGAATTTGGGGATGTTCACCGAGTTCGTAAAGTCGTTTCGCTTCTTCCTTAAACAATTGTGAGGCTTTTTCAAGTGCTGAGGTTCCTTGAAATTGGGGTACAAACTGCTTAATTACGCAGGGATCGTCCATGCGATCCGTATCTACCGCTTCATAAGTTCTGCCAAATCCCCCTTCGCCCAACAGTCGAATCACGCGGTAGCGGTTTCTGAAGAGAGGGTTGAGGCCTTGAGCTCCGCAACTTTGACAAAATTTAGAGTTATCGGGATTGAAAGGATGAGAGCATTTTGGATTAGAACAGTAGAACATATCTGGGCAGAAATGATCCGGTTAAGGTTATCATATATCTTTTCGGGTTACTCAGGGAATACTAACAATTAGTAATTGGTTATTGACAATTGGCTGTAGGAAGGGCATTACCGCCGTTGGTGTACCCCAAGGCAGAAATTAGAAGGCAGAATTTAAAATCCGTATCAATCCAAAGAAAGAGATTTGAAGGCAAAAAATGGCAGCCCGATCGACCGATTTTAGCAACCCGCTTACCGCCGATATTCGTCTGGGGCTTGCGGGGAATTTTTTTACAGAGGGCAGTATGGTACAACTCGGCAGAATTTTACCAGATCGTCCTTAAAGGCGATCGGGGTAATTTCAACTTGAAATGTCATATTTATGCTGCATTTCACAAACTTTCCGCATCCTGTTAAATAAGTTTATTTCTAAATAATTTGACTGCTAAAATAACTGATAGAAACAGAACACAGCATGATACTGATACTATTGTTTCTTTGATATTTGGTGATATAAATACAATAAATCCCTCCTCTTTAATCAGGGCAGAGAAGCTTGAGACACAAAATGGCATGAGATATAACCTAAATGCCTGCCAACGATCTCTTTTGCCTTTACTAGAAGAAACACTTAGCATCAGACCCGTACCGATTACAGCACTTATACCAATTGAATTGATCCATATCTTAACCGAAGGGTCAAAATGAAAACAAACTACTATAACATACCAAATGAGATAGCACCAGAGAATAGCTTTATCTAATTGGATTTCGCAAAGATATTGAATCAACCATTTCATGGCTATAAAAATGCTTGGATTTTTTCAATCTAACTGATGAATACAACCCGGTGAATTGAAGAATTAGGGATGGAGAGCAAAAGAGTTTTCTAACGAGACAAGTTGATACCCCGCATCGGCTGGTGACACAACTGAGATAAAAACCAATGGCTCATCACCGTTGTTGAATACTCCATGTACACATCCGGTATGAGCGACTACAACATCCCCAGCAGCGATCGACTTCGTAGTGCCTGCTTTGTCCAAATAGTAGTCTCCCTTCCCGGTTAAAACAGTCCAAGTGTCTTGCCCGTTGGGATGGGTGTGCGCGGGGATTGCCTGACCTGGCTTGATATACCAGGCGACAACGACAGCCTCCTTAGATTCGGTAACGATCGAGCGAACAGGCTCTCCCTCAGTCGGTTGAAAGAATTTAGAACTGCTGAATATCCTAGTTGTACTCATCTTTGCATCACTCTTTGAAAGACTTCTAAGGTGATTGTCTCACCGATCGCCTACAAAGAACTGTCTCACCGATCACTTTACGGAAACTTAACTCAGAGCAATAAACCCGCTCAAATCACAACTTGTAAGGAGCGCGATCGTCTTTTCCCAAGAGCGCACCGAGTACAAGAATAACGCTAGAAACTAACGATCGCACGCTCATTGAAAAGCGATCGACAAATCAGGTAATTTTGAAGTATTGGGTATTGCGATCGCGACCTAACTCTTACCGTGACTTGTTCTGCCGCTGTCAACTACAAGCTCTGACAATCTTATTTCTGGGCGGATTTGTTAAACAGTTTGGACGCAGCACCTCTCAAAATGTGCGGTAGTAACTTTGGGCCCGGCAAGAAGACAATCCCTAACTGCTGCATTAATCCAAGTGCATCGCCCTGCCCCCAATGCTCCGCGATTTTGCCGTTCTCGACTCGATCGATGTGCATAATCGCCAAGCTGATTTGTTTGCCCGTTGGCGGCAGACCCTGAAATTCTCCGAGGTGTGTTGCTGTGAAGGTTCCCCACGTCACTACTTTATCGCCTGCAACCAGAACCTCATCAAAAACGTGTTTACCCTGACTGAAAGCTAGATAAAATGACATCCCGAACTGCTTGAACTCCTCCCCGTCCAATGGCTCCGGGATTCCCGCCATGCGAGCAATAAAATTCGGCGCTAGAAGTTCTAAGGCTTGTTCCATTTTGCGATCGTCGAAGGCTTTGTAGAACTGGAGAACGATTGCTTTGTTTTGGTCGCTCAGCATACAGAATTTTGTTTTGAACTAAATTGTAACGCAATGATTGCGAGAACCCGATCGAAATATCGAGCCGACTTCAACACGCTGCCTCGACACTCATCTTCAACATCAACTCACTTCACGCAATAATCGATCGCTTCATATCACGTCCGATCGACCAAATTCATCTTCAAAATAACCGATCGCTGGGAATTCTCTACAAACTGTTTGCCACATTCCTTACAGCGATAGCACTGCTTCCCCCGTCGATAACCGTTTTTGGACAACTGCTCCGATCGACAATGAGGACATTTCATTACTTTCATTACATGACTCGATCGACTTTCCCCCACATATGGCTCTAAATACGACACCAACAAATCCTCAATCTGCCCTACGAGTTGTTGGCGATACTGTCGATCGGGGTTCCGAAGTGCCGACAGAATGACAGCATTACTGCTGTGAACGCAAACCTCTGCTAACAGGCTGCATTGCGCCTCCCCCAAGCTGGGATTTCTCTGCTGCAAAAGACTTGCCATAAAGTCGATCGCTTCCTGAGTCATACTTTCATCGATCGACTGGAAAATCTCGCGCGCTATATAAAACTGCACGAACACCACCCGCGATACAGGCTGTTCAAACATCTCTGCAACAGCAGTGACCAGGGTATGGATCATTTCGCGCAGCGGTAACTGAACGATTTCCGACGTGTTCGCCTGCGCCCACATCGCCTTGACCCGATCGGCATGACGCAGTTCCATTGCATTAAAAATGGCAGCTTTATCAGGAAAAAACTGATACAGAGAACCGATGGCTGTCCCTGCTTTTGCTGCAATTAGATGGGTAGTCGCCTCCCAATAGCCCACCTCGTCAAACACTGCTGCTGCTGCATCCAAGATTTTTTCGACTCTTTCTTTACCCCGCTGCTGTTTCGGTTGACGGCGCAAACTGCTTGACGAATGCGAATCTTCTGTCATATTCTAGAAAAGCGACAAATCTCTCACAATTTTAGGTCTAAAGGAGAACACCATGCAGTCTATGCTTCCCGGTGCGCCTTGGTTGTTGGCACACAAATCGATGCTGACAGCGAACCAGCCTCGCAAAATTTCCTTGTACGGCACCGACTATGTGATGTGGAAAGATCCTGCCGGAACCATCCATGCCTTGCCCAATGCCTGTCCGCACATGGGAGCAATGCTGTCGGAAGGATGGTGCGAAACCGAAGGCGATCGCCCAAGCGGTGTTGTCTGCCCCTTCCATGCCCTGAAATTTGATGCGGGCGGCTGCACCGTATTGCCCGGATCGAATCAGAAAACTTTGCCCTTACTGAAACCGTTAGATTTGATTGTTCAAGATGACTTCATTTGGTCTTACGGGGAATACCAGCCGCAAGTCCCCATTCCCAACGTACTGAATGAAATCGCCGAAACTTACTACTTCATCGGGCATACCGCCGATCGCAGTATCGAGACAGATTTGCTGACAATGCTGCTGAATATGCACGACTACAACCATCAAAACGGCACCCACCGGGACTTGTTTAGAATTACCGATGTGGAATTTCATCAATTCATTGATGAGGGACATCAATCCCATGCGTTTTACGATATGCCGACGGCCCCTTACAGTTTGGCAGAAAAGCTCAGAAAGCCAGATTTGTGGTTGCTGCCGAGCACCATTAAAGCTCACTTAGAAAATCATTTCCCATCCCTAGTAATTTTTCATGGAGAAATGCCATTCGGCAAAGCTGCACAGTGTCATATATTCGTACCAGAAGCCGAGAATCGGACGCGGACTTATATTTTGCTGTTCGGTCAAGCAAAGCATCCTCTATTTAAGGTGTTGGGGGGAACGTATCTCAATTTTGGTAAAGTTGTCGTCGATCAAGATGCGGATATTTTAGGAAAAATTTATCCCGATACGCCTCAGAAAATTAAACTCAATAATGAAGTGGGGATGGATTGGGTGCGGCGCAATTTTGAAAGCTTCCCTAGTGTGAGGGAGCCTAATCTTTCCAGGTAGACAGTGAAGATGCCTTCAGCATCCTACTAGGTCGATACCTAAGAGCTCAATACGCAGGCTTATTTCCCCAGAGCGTTCAGAGCCTTGCGGAAAACGATCTTGTCCTCGCCCGCCTTGTAGAACTCGCGGATTCTTGCTTCCTCGTCGTAACCGCTCTTGCGATAGAACGATCGAACGTACTCGAAGCTCTCCAGTCCCGATGTTTCCACGAGCAGCACGCGCTCGCCCCGCTGGGCCAACATCTGTTCGACGTGGGTTAGCAGTGCCGTACCGCGTCCTTGCTGCTGACGATCTGGACAGACGGCAATTAGATATAGATTCCACGTCCCCTGGGTCATTCGTTCCGGCGCAACATACGCGACCCCCACCAGCCCGCCGTCATCGTCGGTGAGCCAGATGTCTTGGCTATTTTCGCCGTCGAAGTAGTCTGCCAGCATGAGGGCGAGTTCTTCGGTCTCGTGTGGCTCGAATCCAATTGCCTCAACTAAGGCGATTAATGCAGTCGTGTCATCGGGCGCGATCGGGCGAATCATAGCAAACTCCGTGGGTATGCAAAATAGGTCAGCCACTGAAGGTAATATTACAACAGTAGTCGATGGCATTGGCACTGGTGTGGTGATCTGTCCCGAGCAGTTCTGTGCAGAGCAACAACAATACCTCGTGCGGCGACATATAGCGGTTCGAGCGAAAGATGAGGTATGAATGACAGCTTATATAACCACTGAAACGTATAGGGCCGGGGCCCAACTACGTCCGCGAATCTTTCTGAGAAAGGCTATATCAATGCTTTACTAACATCATCTTGAATACCGAAGTCCTAGAAACTAAAAGGGCGATCCAATAGCTGCAAGCAACGATGGAGCACGCTCATTGAGCGCGCGATCGACCACAGTTAATTTTGAAGTATTGGGTATTGCGATCGAGTGTTGGAAACTACAATTCATCAAATGAATGATTAGATATTACTTTGTAGTTTGGGGCAACAATTGATTTAGTGCACCACACAAGTATCCCTTCACGGTGTCCCTACTTGCAGTCACGCCACTGGGAAGAGTAAAAATCATTTCGACATTTAATAGATTTCCGTCGGCTGAGGCAAAAACATCGATCGGCAAAGCCCGCTGAAATGCTGTTGCGGGATTTTCGGCTTTCATGACACCTAAGTTCAGATCCGTGCTGAGAGTCTTGATGCCCTCGCGCGCCAAAATTGGTCGTAATTGGGAAAATGCTCTCTCTATCGATAACCCCTCAACCTGAACACGTGCAGAAAAGGCGGAACCATTCAAAAAGTCCCCCTTTTTTTGAAAGCTTTCCTCGCAGGTTGTGGCAACAGCGGGGGTGGCTAAACATATGAGAGCTAGAGTTAGTACAAGCGATCGCATATTAGCTTAGTTATGAGAATGAAACGAAACAATCATCAAGATTATGATGAACCATCATAGGAGGGTTTGGCAAGCGATGCAAATACCTTCGATGGTTTTTAGCATGAGTTGCAGTCTGGTTAGTATTCGCTGCTATTATAGCAACTATAGAAACTAGAATAATTAAGGGTAAAGACTAAAAGAGCGATCGTACTTAGGATCGCGAATTAAATAAATTCCGCAAGGAAAGTGGGATGGGCGTCCCGCCCGTCCACTCATGACGGGCGGGACGCCCATCCCACAATAACAATTAAAATTGTAAGTTATTTAATTCGCGATCCTTAGTTATAATTTGTCCGCACCCAGCCCAACGCAGTGAAGGGAAGCAATCGCCACCATCTGAGATTGCGACACGAGCGTGAACAAAGACAAGTGATTAGCCGAACATGATAAAAAATGTCACTAAAATCATTGAGGAAACAGGGCTGGGGCAAGCCAATGTTTCCCAGCACCTCAAGATTTTGACCCCGGCAGGCATCGTTCAACAGCAACCGCAGGGAGTCAGTGTTTACTATCAAATCACTGACCCGATGATTTTGAATATATGCGAACTTGTGTGTCAGAAGCTCGAAACTCGATTGCAAGAACAGTCACAACAGTTAAAAAAGCTCGACAGATTGCGTCAACTCTAACCGCGCTCGCGTTGGCTGCAAGTGCTGTGTGCGATCGAGAGTCGTGCTAAAAATGTCACTATATCTAACTATCTGCACGCTTGTAATTCATCACCAAATCCAACCGCGATAAAGAACTTGTCGCTGATTCCCGCACATAAGAATCCACCGATTCATCATTCGCAAATGTGGTCAGAACTTCTACACAACGGCTATCGCCCACAGAAGCAAGAGCATTCACGATCGCCACTTGTACCGCCACATTATCCGTTGTATTCAGCGACTCCACCAAAATCTCAAAAGCAGACGAACCCATCTGCCCCAAGGCCATCACAGAAGCAATATTAACCACAGGATTCGGATCTTCGATCGCCTTTTTTAATCCCTGCAAGCCCGCTTCAGGAAACGGCAACTCTGGATAATTAATCGCAATTTGTGCCAATACCTTCGCCGCACTCCCTCGCACAGTCACATTATCACTGTTTAACAATGCGTCCACCACCGATGGCACGGCATCTTCACCAATCACGCCCAAGGCTTTTACCGCCGCCCGACGATAGGTGACATCTTCTTCATCTAAAATGCCCACCAGTCGAGAAATTGTATTTTCATCGCGGGAATCGGCAATTTCAAACATTGCCCGATCGCGCAGATGAGGGTTCGGGTGTTTTAGTTGTTCAAACAAAGCATCTGTTGTCATGGTTTTTGGGGTTTTAGGTGTTTTGATTAAGCTGAATTAACAATCCTGGGCGCATAAATATCAAAGAAACCGGGTTTTTTACCAGTATTAAAGGCAGGGATACAATATTGTCGTAAAAAAACCCGGTTTCTGCCTCCCGTCCTAAATTAAGATAGTTCGGATGTTACACAAGTATGAGCATCTACTTTAGCTCGAACCAACCAATCTTGGTCGGCCGCAGCAATTTCATAACCGCTGACATCACCAAGTTTTTCTAGTGCCATTAATGCAGCATACTTCAAATCCCAGATTTTAGTTTCCAGACAGATTTTCAATTCGGGAATAGCACGTTGTTCTCCCAGTTCCCCCAGGGCGATCGCCGCCGCTGCACGGGATTTCTGAAACTGGGGTTGGGAGTGATGCAAAGCTTCCAATAACAAATCGTAGGCGGGAGAATGTTTTAACCAACCAAACAATTTTACCACATGAAAATGCGCTCCATAGTCATTATTTGCTTCTTCAGCAAAGGTAGCAAACAGGGCGGCTGGTGCATCCTCTGAGTAATTTTCTAGTATAGTTTTAGCTGCTAGATAGCAACGTCCAAAATCTGTTTCGTATAATTGGCGAATCAAAAACGGTAAGTCGGGTAATTTTTCATAACTATGTATTAAATCTAAATCTGCTGGATAGTCTCTTAATGTTTGTTCCAAATGGGGTTTAATGTTAGCAAATGTCAGGATTTTCTCAGCAATTCCTGCTTCTGCTAACATCCTAATTCCTCTGAGTCTAAAGACTAAAGATACCGGACATCTGGCAATATTTGGAATTGCATCGTAGTAACGCGCATCTATCAAATCCTGAATAGATAATCTGCGCCCCAGGACATTTTTGTGTTGCAACATCGCGACAACTTTTCCCATTTGAGAAAAGTCTCTGGTTAAGCGACAAATTGCGGCGATCGCAGCACTAGCAGTCGGCGGGTCAATATCATCGACAAATCTGCGAATTCTGGCTACGGCTGGCTGATAATCTAATTTAGTTAGGGTGTGGATAATTACCCGGTAGGTTTGTCCCGGTTTGTCGAGCAATTGAGCAACTTCTGCTAAAATATCGGCATCTTGAGTGCCAATTTCGCCGATCGCCCAAACGGCATTTTCCACCGTGTAGCAGTCATCATCGGCCAGACAGGTGCGAATCACCGGCAATGCTTGCACAGCTTGCAATCTTCCTAATGTTTCCACCGATTTGCGGCGCACAATCCGGTTTTCCAGCACCGGATCGGTTTGTTGTACTGCTCGCATCAGTGCTGCGATCGATCGATCACTTGAGAAATTGATCAAGTGAGAAGCAGCTATGTAGCGGGAATCCTCTTCGCCGATTTCAGCTTGGGGCGTATCTAAAAGGGCGATCGCCTGGTCTTCCGTTAAATTAAAAAAACTAAAAAAGCGTTTATCCATAAAATTAGCAGTCTGCAATAACTATAATATGATATGCCTATTAAAACACAATAACAAGCCTAGGAATTCTTTACCCTTACCTCACCAAAATCGGTAAAGCAACGAGCCAAGAGTTCCTAGACTTGTCGGGTAAAAACTACCCAGTCACGACATTACAAACCTGTCAGTTAATTAGGACAGGGAGTTGATCGCGTAGTCAAGAAGAGCATTGTACTCAGTCAAAGCTTGAGCAGACAAATCGCGAGGAGCGCAACCGCGGTTGCGAGCAAAGCTCAATGCTTCAACGTAAGGAGCAGTAGGCAAGCCCAAAGCGCGATAAACTTCGCGTTGACCAGCAATACCCCATTCATCCAGAGGGCCTGTGCCGCCAACAACTAAGCAATATTGAACCAAGCGCAGGTAGTGCTTGATGTCGCGATGGCATTTTGCTTTGAAAGTATCGGTGGAGTTAGCTTGACCTGCTTCGTTCAAGTAAGGATACTTTTTGATGCAAGCATCATAAGCTTCTTTAGCAACTGCGTCGAGGTTGTTGCCTAGTTTTTCGGCAGCTTCTAAACGAGCAGCAGAGCGTTGGATAGAACCTTGAACTGATTCTAAATCTGAGGTGCTAGGGAAGCGGCCTGCTGCATCAGCAGAGGCAATAGCGGTGGTGAGAACTGATTTCATTTCCTAAAACTCCTAAAGTGATTTTGACGACAGTGAGCGTAGTTTCAATTTTGCTGAGCGACTTGCGATTAGCAACTGACTAGCTCAGTGCAGAAATGATGCGATCGAAGTAGCTGGAAGCTTCAGCAACGAGGCTAGCACAACGATCTTCTACTACAGGACTGCCCATTTTGCGGAGCTTAGCACCAGCAAATTTTTCGCTGGGATTGTCTTGGATGTGAGCGGCGGCTTGAGCCTTCATGATTTGAACGGCACGCACGGTGGAGGTAGTGGGCACGCCCAAAGCTGCGTAGGTTTCTTTCAAACCATTCAAGCAACGGTCATCAAGAACTGAAGCATCACCAGCCAACAAAGCATAGGTGACATAGCGCAAAATGATTTCTGCATCGCGCAAGCAAGCAGCCATGCGGCGGTTAGGATAGCAGTTACCACCAGCTTGAATCAAGCCTTGGTTTTCGCAGATCATACCGGCAACAGCATCAGAAACCATGCAGCTAGCGTTGCTGGCGATCGCGTTTACAGCATCCAAGCGTCTGTTGCCGCTGGCAACGAAAGCTCTCAGGGCACTGATATCACCGACGGTGGAGGTGCTGGCATCGGCTGAAACTACAGCTCTTGAAAAAGCGTCAAGCATTGAGTTCTCCTTAACTTAGAAAAATTATTTCTGATTTCAGTTGGTCAACTGGGTGACTAACTTAATGGTTTTGAATATATCTGTGGGGTGTTGCCTCTGTCTCATTCCTGAGAAACAAAGTAACAATTTGTTACTTTTGTGGCTAAAAGCACTTTTTTTCGTGGACAGGGGCGCCAAAAGCGGAGTTCTGAAGACAAGAATATTTTGGCTCTTGCCCCTGTACAATGTTTTCCATGAACAATATTAAGCAGTTTGTTGAAAATTCTCTAGGACGGTGGCGATCGCAGCGCAGCGCCCATCATTTGACTTTCAGACACTTTGAAGCTGTGCAGTCAGTCATTGATATCGTTGCTATCTCACCGGGCGATCGGGCAGTAATCGAACTCTGTCAATTGTATAGTGTTGACCCATCCCAAGCAGTCATGCCTTTTCAAATGAGTTGGGAGGGTGAGTCAGATTGGGATGAGAATTCTGAGGTTAAGGGAAGTTGTATTCTTGTACCAATCCCCGATCCAAATATACCTAATCGCGGTAAGTTATTACGAGATCAAGGTTATGCTGAAACTATTGCCGCAGCAGGTGACTATCATATCGCAGAGGATGGAACTTTTGTGCTTTTGACTAGCTACGAACACGCCGCAGCGGAAGAAAAAATCTGGTTTGCTAATCCTAATTTACGGTTTCGTGTTTCCCTAATTAAAACCAGTGGAGGAAGTGGAGTAGTAACGGCATCATTTTCCTCAGAGATTCGTTCGCTG
Source organism: Microcoleus sp. AT8-B5 (assembly GCF_036705565.1). Taxonomy (NCBI): domain Bacteria; kingdom Bacillati; phylum Cyanobacteriota; class Cyanophyceae; order Oscillatoriales; family Microcoleaceae; genus Microcoleus; species Microcoleus sp. AT8-B5. The sequence continues at coordinate 145,240 of NZ_JAUBUY010000004.1, read as the reverse complement.
TCAGGCAATTAGTGAATTGCTAATTGCTATTAATAAACTTTCTTCTACCTTCTCCTTAGCTTATGAATTCCGTTAAAAGCAATGATTTAATCACTTTAGCTCAGTGGATGGCTGGGGATTTTAGTAACTATCAGCAATCTTTTGATAACCCACAACAATTTGCCCATATTCGGATATTTTTTCGTCCCTTACCCTTTGAATTTTTCAATGCCATTGGCTTTTACTCTGAACAGGTTTACGACCACGATCTCTGGACTCCCTATCGTCAGGGAGTTCATCGCTTAATTGACCAGGGAGATCGGATTTATATTGAAAATTATAGCCTCCAAGACCCCATACAGTACGCCGGAGCCGCACGAGAATTAAGCATTCTCAAAACTATTAAACCAGATAGTCTGCAACGACGCTATAACTGTTCCATGATTTTTCAACGAGACGGCGAAATGTTTCGAGGCAGTGTGGAACCTGGAAACCTTTGTCTCATCGAAAAAAGAGGTTGTTCCACCTACCTAGTCAGTGATGTCGAAATTACAGAAAAAACTTGGAGTAGCCTCGATCGAGGTCTGGACGTGAATACCCATCAACAGGTTTGGGGGTCGGCTTTTGGTTCTCTACAGTTTGAAAAGCGTCAAAGTTTTGCCACTGAGTTACCTCACATCCCATAACTTATCGGCGTAATAATTTCAAGTCACATTCGGTATATATTACAACAATTAACGACGTATTACAGAAAAAACATTGTAGGAACAGAGTCAGAGCCAAAATATCAACCTCTTTGTGTAGTACAGATAAGCTCGCCCAGCGCAGTTTGTGTTAAGTTATGTAAAGTTTTCTAATAGAACGTCTAAGTATGGTAGTTTCTCATGTAATACAATTGTGGAGATTTTTTCAATGGTTTTTGGACCTGCATCTCGACTTGGAGTCAGTTTATTTGAAGAAACACCCCGTTTAGAACTAATTCCAGGACGTTCACAAGAAGAAGTAGAAACCATTATTCGTGCCGTTTACCGGCAAGTTTTGGGTAATGCTTACGTCATGGAAAGTGAACGGGCGACGATTCCTGAATCCCAATTCAAAAGTGGTGAATTCAGTGTGCGCGAATTTGTCCGCGCTCTGGCAAAATCAGACGCTTACCGCTCTCGCTTTTTCGATACTTGTCCTCGCTATCGGTTTATAGAACTCAATTTCAAACATCTTTTAGGTCGGGCTCCTGATGGCTTAGAAGAAATGAGAGGACATAGCACCATTCTAGATACTGAAGGCTTCGAGGCAGAAATTGATTCTTACCTCGACAGCGATGAATACCAAAATGCCTACGGGGAAAATATCGTTCCCTATTTCAGAGGCTACAAAACCCAGCCAGGACAAAATATGGTTGGGTTTACTCATATGTTTGCTCTCTTGCGGGGAGCTTCCAGTAGCGACCTCAAGGGCAGTCTTTCTGGAAAAACCCCTGTTCTGAATAAATTCGTGATTCAGCAAACCCCCCTACCCATAGTTCCCCCTTCAGGTGGTGCAGTTGGAGATGGTTGGGCATTCCAAGAATCTGGTATCAATTCCCGTACTCGTGCTGGATTAGGCGCCTCAGCAGAAGGCAAAGTTTATCGCATTACTGTGACTGGATATCGTTCTTCAGCAACGACTGTGATGAACCGAGTCTCTAAATTTCGCTCTAGCAATCAAGCCTATCTCGTACCATTTGATAGGCTCTCGCAAGAATATCAACGCATCCACAAACAAGGCGGCGTAATTTCCAGCATCACTGCTGTCAACTAACAACCGCTCAAACTTCTGCCTTAACGACTTGGGGAATTATCTCCCTGAGCGTGTCTTTCACAATCCCTAATTCTCTGTTTTGAAGCGTTATTTATTCTGAGGAGAAAGTCAATGAGTGTCGTTTTAGATGCGCCAGTAGAACTTTGGCCTACCAGCAGTTCCGATGATAAACAGGCGGTAATTCGCGCTGTTTACAAGCAAGTATTGGGCAATCCCCATGTCATGGAAAGTGAACGCCTGACCATTGCAGAATCCAAGTTGTGCGATGGCACGATAACGGTACGAGAATTTGTCCGCGCTGTGGCTAAATCTGACTTTTATCGCAGTCGGTATTTTGAATCCTGCGCTCCTTACCGCTTTGTCGAGCTAAACTTCAAACATTTGTTGGGTCGCGCTCCTTTAGCTCAAGAGGAACTTTCTGAGCATATTTGTCGGTGTACCCAAGAAGGCTACGAGGCAGAAATTGATTCTTATCTCGATAGTCCAGAATATCAGGAAAAATTTGGCGAGAATACCGTTCCTTATTATCAAGGAGCAAAAAGTCAAGTCGGACAAAAGCAAGTCGGCTACAATCGCACCCTTTCCCTGTATCAAGGTTATGCAGGAGTTGATAGTGCTTTTACCGCTTCTCGCTTAGTAGATTTTGTGGCTGGCAATAGCGGTAACAAGATTACTCTACCAACAACAGGCGGTCGGATCAGTGCTTACAAAGATGCCACCGAAAAGACATTCAAGATTTTAGCGAAGGGGTCTAAATTTGATAGTCCTCGCCGACTAAGTAACACTGAATATCTTGTATCCGGTGCGAATATGACTCCGCAAATTCAGCGCATTCATCGTGCAGGCGGCAAAATTGTCAGCATCACAGAAGTTGCTTGAAGCCTAAAGTGATTCGCGGGTAGAGAAGTAAAGATTTGCTTCTCTACCCTCTCGGAAACAATCGCAATTTTTATCTTATCAGCCTCGCAAATATGAAAGCGATAACGATAGGAACAGATAGTTTTTCTGTCCCTCAATAACAGATGTGTTCGCCTCATTCAAGTTATTTCAACCAACAGCAACTTTTTTTTACACTCTCAATCAAACTTTAATTAACGTTAGGAAAAAAAAATGTCCAGTTTAACAGCCTCTTTCGTCAGTGACCCCGTAGAACTTCGCTCCAATGCAACAGAAGACGATTTACAAGTCGTCATTCGTGCTGCTTACCGACAGGTGTTAGGAAATGCTCACATGATGGAAAGTCAGCGTCTCACCAGTGCTGAATCTTTGCTTCGCAATGGTGATATTACGGTGCGTGAATTTGTCAGACAAGTCGCAAAATCAGACCTTTATCAATCTCTCTTTTTTAACACCAATTCTGCCTATCGGTTCATCGAGTTAAACTGCAAGCATTTACTTGGTCGCGCTCCTTTAGAACAGAAGGAGATTTCGGAGCACGTCCAAATTTGTAACGGTCAAGGCTATGAAGCCGAAATCGATTCTTATATCGATAGTGACGATTACAGCCAGAACTTTGGCGAGAATATTGTGCCTTATCCTCGGAGCATTCGCAGCCAAGCTGGTATCAAGAATGTCGGGTTTAATCGGATGCTTTCTTTGCTGGGAGGAGCAGCTACTAGCGATAGCAGCAATCAAGCTCAATTAATTGCTACGGTTGCGAGCAATCTGCCTCAGAAAATCAAACTTTCTAGCGTTGGTAGCAGTGGAGCCTCTAGCACAACTGGTAAACGTTTTCGGATTACTGCTGCTAAGTCTGGTGGTGCTAAAGTCAGAGCGAGCAATCTCAGCTATGAAGTCAGCTATGCTCAAATGTCTAAGCAAATTAAAAATATTCAGAAAATGGGAGGCAAAATTCTCAGTATTACTGAAGTTGGCTAAATTTACCTAGACTTCACCTTTGTCTTCATTGAAGTTTGGTATCTCTTGCTTTCTATAGAGCGAGTTTATTATTCGCTCTTTTTCTTCTATTCAACACTTGAAAATAAAAATAAATCACTCAGTTTTCAAGCTGAGGATCTGAAAAATGCTACCCCCAATAGCTTGTAAAAAAATTCAGGCTTGGATCAGAAGTCGTCACCTAATTTTTTGCGGTCAATTGCTAGTTTTTGAAACTTTAGACTATCCAGCAGTTGAGCGATTTGAGGAATGTGTTAACAGCCTAGGAGGGTGCTTAATTTCTGTTGAACCAACCAAACGACTTTGGATGGGAAATCATCGACAAGTGATTCTCTATCAGGCTAAAGCCAGTTTGCATACACCTCATCATGAACTGCGGCAATATTGGTTCAAGTACGGCTGTTTTCAGACTCGATTCGATCAAAGAGCTTAGCTATAACAACCGCCCAGGTTAAGCTGTGGAGCATTTAAAATGGTATTGTATGGTGAGTCAGTTTTAAGGCGTTTTCCATGTAGAGTCAGTGTTATAGATGACGCACCCGGAGCGGCATCGTTAGTGATTTAAATGCTCCACAGCTTATTAATTATTAAAATATCTTTGATTATTTGCATAATTAGGAACTTTTTGGTTAAAATAAAGAAAAATTATACTTTGTTGTGGCTATGGATATTCACGAAATTGAAACGTCTCTGAACAATCCTGATTTTCAGTATCGACTCAAGGCCGTCGCGGCTCTCAAGGATTATCAACCAGAGATTGCTGTTCCCTTGCTCAAGGGCAAACTCGATGACCCGGAATTCTTAGTACGTTCCTTTGTCAGTCGGGCATTTGGGACACAACAAACCGCCGATTCCTTCGCCGCATTGCTCCAAATCATGAAATTTGATAATACGCCGAATGTGCGAGCTGAGGCTGCTAATTCTCTTTCGCTTTTTGGTCGATGTGCTGCATCTCATTTAGTCTCGACTTTTTTTCAGGATGACCACTGGTTAGTTCGTCGTAGTATTCTGGCTGTTTTGGTTGATATGAAGTGCGAAAGCGAACTCTTTGAGGTCTGTATGGAAGCCTTAGCTGGCGAAGATAGGAGCACCCAGGAAGCGGCTGTGGATGCACTTGGTACATTAGCCGGAACTAATCAGGAACAGGCTGCACTTTCTCAGTTATTAATGCTGGCTAATTCTGAGTATGAACGTATGCGTCAGCACGTCGCATCTGCTTTGCAGAATTTTGATGCTCCGCAGGCTAAGGAAATTTTAGGTCAACTTCGGCAAGACTCAAATCATCGAGTTGTTGCTGCTTTAGAAAATCTGCTTTAGACAATAAATAGTAAGGAAGTTGATTAAGCTGGACTAAAAGTTTTTAACCCACTGATTAAATGGTCAAAAGAGATACTTAATAAATCCCGGTCTTCAGAATTAAAATGCTGCAAGCTAACTTTTTTCAACTGTTCTAGTCCACAAAGCATCGCCGAAACAGGAACCCGCAATTCTTGATACAGTAGCTCCATATTTTTGAGTCCTTCTGGGCTAGTAAATTGAGGATTGTTACCTGCAATTCCATAGGTGATACACCGTAGGAACTGCCAAAAATCTCGCCAACAGGCTTCAGCACGTTCGGGAGGATAAAGGTCATTACCAGGCTCAGTGATATCGGGAAAGTCCGCTAATACCTTTTTCCTCGCATCAGCAACAATATCAGGAGCTCGATCTCGCAATAATCTGGCTTTTTCTAGCATTAAAGAGAGATGAGGGTGAATATTTTCAATGCGTTCTAAATCCTCATCTGTGAGATATCGACTTTGATTGTCAGCATCTTGAAAAATGGCAATTACTTCATCTGAATATAAATTTTTCCAAGTTGCAAAACTGACAATTCTCGCTTGAGGAATTAATTGTTTGGCTCTTTCACTTAATTGCATATTTATTAAATTACACTAACTTAATTTACTAGGATAGACTAAAATTATGAGCGAAGGAGTTAAGATTTATTACAAATGCAGCCGTTAAATGATGGTTGGTACAGGGCTTTTCTGGGAAATCCTGAGTGTACAACAGATTTTTGTAACGAAATATTACTTTGTTTGTCAAATACAGAGACAAGATTTAAGGTAATCCCTTATGATCTTGTTTTGAGGGAAAGATTGAAGGAGCTAGATTTTAATCTATGTTTAAGCCGTTTCAGGAATTCTTAGAAAAAGAACTGTTTGGACGTTTTGCTCTAGAGAGTCGTCCCATTCCCTCTGGGTTGGAATCGGTGGTGAGTGAAAGAGGCAAAAATCCTGCCACGATTCAAAGTTGGTGCTATCAATGTCCCGAATTGCGAAAGATTCGTTACACATACATTGATGCTGGAGAAACGGCACAAATTTTCAATAGTGTCATTTATCCGAATTATAATTACGATCTGCCTTTGCTGGGAATTGATTTTTTAGCCTTTGGACAGAAGAAAATCTTGGTTGTCTTGGATTTTCAACCTTTATTCCGCGATCGCGCCTACATAGACAAATATATCGGGCCAATGAGCGCAATTAAGGATAAATACAAAGATTTAACGCAAGACTTAGAAATGAAGTTTTACGATGCGAATCAGTATTTTTCTAATAACTTGCTATTTGCTAAAACAGATGCAGAAACAGTTGTAACTCGTTTGTTTCCAGCCTATCAAGAATATGTCCAGTTGTATTGGCAAATGCTAGAGCAAGCCTCCCCGCTTAACACTCCAGAAGAGATGCAGCAGATTGTGAAGGCACAGAAAGATTACGATCAGTATAGTGCGGAACGCGATCCAGCATCAGGGCTATTCGGCAGCTACTTTGGGCATGAATGGTCAGATAGATTTCTGTACGAGTTTTTGTTTGAAGATGCTGTTCCCTTAGCAGTTCCAGCGGGAGTAAGATAAGTTAAAAATGACTCTTTATCAGCCTTTCTTAGATTACGCTATCCCACTTCTAAAAGCACGACTTGACTTGGCTCCCTATCCCATTCCCGCAGGTTTTGAACGGAAGGAAGCTATAACTGGAAAGGGGAAAAAAGAGCAGTTGGTTGTGACGACAAGTCATGCTTTTAAATCCTCAAAATTACGGCAAATTCGGGCCGCCCATGTTGAGGGTGGTGATGCTCTCCAGGTACTTAATTTTGTGATTTTCCCCCAGTTAAATTATGATTTGCCTTTTTTTGGGGCGGACTTAGTAACTTTGCCGGGGGGACATTTAATTGCTTTAGATATGCAGCCTCTTTTTCACGATGCTGCTTATCAGAAGCAATACTCAGATCCAATTTTGCCGATTTTTAACAACTATCAAAAGGATTTGCCTTGGGGAGGAGATTTTCCTGACGAGGCAAAACCTTTCTTTTCACCTGCTTTTCTTTGGACTCGTCCGAAGGAAACAGAGGCTGTGCAAACTACGGTCTTTGAAGCTTTTAAGGATTATCTTCAAGCTTATCTCGATTTGGTTGAGCAAGCGCAACCTATAACTGATAGTGAAAGGTTGTCTGAGATTCTTCAGGCTCAACGGAATTATATCAATTATCGTGCTGCAAAAGATCCCGCTAGAGGAATGTTTATGCGGTTCTATGGTGAGGAGTGGACTGAGGAATATATTCACGGTTTTCTGTTCGATTTAGAACGCCAAATTCCCGACGTTCAACAATCAGTGTAAATTTATCCTAGCTGAGAGCGAAGACTCTGAGCCGTATTGTTACGAGTAAAAGCATTCCAAGTTCCTAATTCTTTGGGATCGCGAGTGCGAAGCATGGCTTTCATCTCTTGGGTGAGTCCTTGTGCTAGGGTAAAATCAGCGCCAGCAATACTCTTTAATTGCTCTAAATTTGCCCCGGTTAAGTCAGCCCCTCGTAAATCCGCTCCTTGTAATTCGACTCCAATTAAGATAGCATTTCGCAAATAAGCACCAGTCAGAAAGGCATTCTGAAGACTCGCCCCACTTAAGGCTGCTCCCTCTAAATTGGCCCCAGTTAAATCGGCTCCACTGAGATAAGCACCTCGCAGGTTACAACCGTGTAAATCTGCTCCTCTGAGGTAAGCTGTATTCAGAAAAGCTCCACTAAGATTGGCTTGGGGACCAATTGCTCCCGAATTTTTGTAATTAAAACCCTCTGGCCAAAGGGTATGAGCATCATATTGAGCTAGTTTTAATTTTGCCTCTTGTAGCTGGGCACCTACTAAATTACAGCCCTGTAAATCGGCACGAAAAAGATAGCTTTCTTGTAAATTCGCTCCACTCAAATTGGCATCTCTGAGATTGGCCCTTCGTAAATCAACCCCTTTGAGATTTGCCCCTTGCAGATTGGTTTGACTGAGGTTTGCCCCAATCAAGTTTGATCCGCTTAAATCAATACCAGATAAATCCATCTGGCTGAGGTTGATTCCCGCGATGTTGCTTTGAGCTAGACTTTTCCCTTGCTGAATGGTTGCCAAGATTTCAGTTGCAGAAAGGGGTTCGGAGAGGAAAGATGAGTGTTGACGAGGTGACATTATGTTTTTCTGAAAATTTATCGATCGAGTTGCTCAAAATTGTCCTGTGTCATTTATCCTAGAATTTGAAGGATTCCAGACTGACGTTTGTTTATTTTTCTTAACTAAAATCAGCTCTGATTCCCAGTTCGGCTAAGTTCAGGTCAAAGCCTAAATCCCCGTTTTTCATTGAGATTTGTCTCAATCCCTCTGATTACTCTCGCTAAGTTGACACAGAAATGCTGCTAACACCACCTATGACTATGATGGATTTCTTTCGCAAGAGTGAGGGCGTTTGGTTTACTCAGCGAACAGTCCATAATTTTGATACTGCTGCGGCTGATGAGTCGGGAGAGTCCAATGTCATCGTTGAAGTTTTGTCAATAGACGATCGCAGACTTTTAGATGTTTGTCAAGAGCAGAATGTCGATCCCGCTTTAGTTAGTGGGGGATGCAGTTTTATGTGGCAGGACAATTTAGATGATACAGTTCCGAACCAAAACTATGCTGCTATTCTTTTAGATGTGCCTAATCCTACTAATCCGAGAACGGGCAAGTTTCTGCGAAATCGAGGCTATGTTGAAGGTATTCCGGTCATCGGTGTTTACCATTTTGCGGATGATGGGGTGTTGACTATTGAGACGGAATATGAGACTAATCAAGGACAGGAACGCTGTTGGTTTATTAACGATCATTTTCGGGTACGGGTGATGACTGTGCAGATGGTAAATGGGGTTAAACAAATGGCATACTGTTCTGAGCGTCGTTGTATTTCTCACTCGGCTTTAGAAGAGATGATTGAACACAATCGCTTGAGATTTTCTGGGGTGGGTGTGCTGTCACCTTAAAGCACAAATATCCAGTCTATTGCAATCGCAGCTACACACACAGTCAAAATATACTGGTGAGTGAAATTGCGGTAACACAAACAAAAAATATCCCGACGACTGCAATCGCATCTACACACAAAGTTCGCAGACGCGGACTAATTATTGAACTATCAAAACTATGTCTGAAAACGAAGAATTGAATCCATCCGATAATGAGGAAACTGTTGCTACTTCACCAGAGACTAATGTTGAAGAATTGGCAGAAGTAATTGCTGAATTTGAGAAATATCGCGAACGTTTGGTTAATGAAACGATGACTGCGGCACAAAAGGCCAAATTACCTCCGAAGGCGGCGATGGCTAAAATTGAGCCGGAACTTGCTAAGATTGATGCTGGACTGGATAGTCTGCGCGCTCAATTGGCGGCTCTAACTACTAATAATTAGGTGATGGTGATGGTCAATTCTAATGCTCAAGCGGAGGCAGATCCAATTCTCTTGGCTCACGCTGAAACAGATGCTTTTCTTCAGGAAGTTACTGAACAAATAGATTTAGATAGTTTCGACGCTAACGATTCCAATCTGTTGAAGCGGTTGGTTGAATGTTTGGGAGATACGCGGGGGATGACTCGACTGCGTTTCGCGGAAACTTTGGCGGAAATTGGCGAAGCGGCGACTCCTTTTTTGTTGGATGGTTTGGCTAATCATGTTAATCCGGTTGTGCGGCGCGCTGCTGCGAAAACTCTGACTTTGATTGCCGATCCGACTGCGGTTCCTCATTTAATTCATGCTTTGTTGAACGATGAGGATACGGTGGTTAAGGGTTCGTCAATTGGGGCGTTGGCGAGGATTGGGGAACCGTCTGTGCAGGCTTTGTTGGATATTTTAGGGTCAACTGATTTGCCTGAGAGTACGATCGGTCATGCGGCTTGGGCGTTGGCTTTTATTGGGGCGGGGGCGAAGGAGTATTTGTATCGGGCGATCGCGTCTGATTCGCCTGTGGTGCGCGGTGCGGTGGTGGGTGCGATCGCCAAGGTTGCACAGGAAGAACCGAAGGATGAATTATTCGAGATTTTGGTTAAGTCTCTCACGGATGTTGATGTTGATGTGCGCTGTGAGGCGGCGGCGGCTTTAGGAAATCTGGCTTATAAACCGGCTATTCCTAATCTGATTGAGTTGCTGGATACTGGTGATGGGGAAACTCGCAGGGCGGCGGCTTTGTCTTTGATGAAAGTGGGCGATCGGGCTGCGATCGAACCGCTACAAGCTGCATTGGAAAAGGAATCAGAAGCGGCGATTCAAGGTGTGATTAAGTTGGCAATTTCTCAAATTAAGTAACTAAAAGTATGACTGAATCGGGAACGGGGCGGATGTTGCTTTCTCATAATTTTGATATGCCGGAGGGTATTTTTTCCACTTTAAGTAGGGAAGAATTAACTCTGGTATTTGCTGAGGGTTTAAGTCAACATCCTGAGATTAAGTGCCGTCAATTAAATCATGCTCATTGGATGGTAGAAGTTTTATTTTCTACTGATGCTTTTTCTCCGCCTCAAGTGGGAGAATTTTGTGCTCAAGCTTTGGTGGATAAGCGGATGAGTCAGGGGAAAGCCGATGATTCTTTTCCTGATATTTTGATTTTAGCGGGATTGAAGAAGACTCCTCCTTTGAGTAGCGATGCTGAGGCGTTGCAAACGGGAGAATGGGGGGTTGATGTGGTGGAAACTCCGTCTGCTGAGAGTTTTTTGATGGCGATGGGGTGGGAGGAGAAAACGGGGGGGAAAAGTATTGATGATGTTTTTAAGGTTGAAAGGAGAAAGGGGTAAAGGGTGAGTTAAGGTGCCAGGATATCTTTTTAATTGTTACTGTTTGTTATTCTTGAGACTCCGCCAATTTCTGGGGGGTGACAAAGAGGTCTACGAAATAGACTGTATAAGGGTTGCAGCCCGCATACCTTGTTGATAAAAGCGGCGTTGAGAAGGAGTTAACTTGCGTTTACTGTTCCACCTCCAAAGAATATTTTTCTAGATAATTAACCCACTTTTCTCCATCTAATCCAACACCAAATGTACTCCGTCTGCGATACTTTTTCTTGGGTTCTGTGTGACGAGATACATATTCTTGTACCTGCTTTTTTTCAGTTCATTATCTTGAAATATTGCCCAAGTGTACGCCAGTGTCATGAGCAGAATCATGTTAATAAGTCGGTTCCCTTTGAGGCTTGTTCCTTCAAGATCGTAGCCTCCTGTTTTACAGTATCGGAACATTTCTTCAATGCCCATCCGCTGCTTATAAGCATTGAGCGCTGCTCGCAATGAGCCTAAGTCCGTGAGAATAAACCAGGCTTCTTTAACTTGATATTTCCCATAGTTCCTTTTCCACTTACAAGCAAGCTCAAACCCGGTAGTAGGTAGAGTTTTCCTCAGTTTTTTTCCTTGAACATATAAAGACGTTCCTGGTACTATTCCTAATTCATCCAACCGTTGCCAAACTATATGTTGTGTTTCGATACAAAGATTCTTTTTCAGTCTTAAGCAAAAAGACACACCCTTTTCCTTAAGCCAGTTTGCCAAATCAACAGAACTTGCATTCACGGTATCCTAAAACGATGAGTTTATATTCTGAAAATAATGGTAAAACTTGCTGTAAATTGGTAGTCTGTGACTCGAAGCTACTGTTCCCCAATTTGGGCAACAGTGACCAGTATAATGGAATTGCTCTTCGCTCCCAGATCGGGCTAACCATAAAGAGATTTATGCACCCCCATTGACTGCGGTCGATGGCGATTGATAAACGAGTACCAATGGGGCAATAAGTGGTCAACCAATAAGTAATTAAGGGGAACCAAATTAATGAGATAGTTAAGTTTGGTAAATCCAGAAATATTTGTAGTTTTCTACGCCGACTTTCCGTTGTAATTGGGTAAGGAAATACCCGTGCCTGTCGTTATAATCTCACTTGTTTTTCTGATTGGATCGCCCTGGGCAAAGTTGTCATTACAAGAAACTGAGCTGATGTCAGTTGTTTTTTTAAATGAGTCTGGTAAAATGTTGGTATCATTATTTTTGGGATAGGCAAGCGTGTAACAATTATGCTGCCTATCTTTTTTGATCGGCGGATTGGCTCAATCCTCACCACCTCTGGGTTTCAGGCTGGTTGTCACCCCCCCAGGCGATCGCTAATAACCTCAACTGATTGCGCCTCAATCTTTCACCGCTACATTAGATCGATCGCACACTTTTTATCCCTAGAAGGAAACACTAGGTATTTGTTCTTTTTCTTGATTGTGGCAATTACACTTGGATCACAATAAGATTACTCCTATCTGTTTGTTATGGAAATAGATCGCGTTCCATTTCTGAATCGCCTCCGGCGCACCATGTCCTCTGCGGAAGCTTGGGGCTTTAGTGTGGTTGGATATCTGATGTGGTTTACCTTAGCGCCGTCGGTGCAAGCAGAAATTGGCTCCGCATCCCTGTTGGTCTGGATTCCTGGTGCGATGGTCGGAATTCTGTTTAACCTTCAAGTTCAGAGTTTGGGCGAGAAATATCCAGATGTATCTGGGGGAACACCCAATTACATCACGCGACTGCTGCATCGTTACCCTGCCCTTTCCCGTTACTTGGGGATTGCCTACTACTTGGGGTGGGTTTCTTTTCCGGCCATTAATGCGATCGTCATCACAGATTTGATCCAATTTCATTTAGAACCGATGGGGCTGAATGTTCCAGAAAAAGTGTTTGAGATCGGTTTTACTGCGATATCTTACTTTTTAGCATTCAGCGGCACCCGTGCCGTCGCCATTCTGCACCTCTTTTTTATCTTTCCTTCGATCGGCTTTTTACTCCTCTTCTGCGTTCAGGGTTTAGGCTGGCTTGCCTTGGATCCCCAAAGCCCCGGACTTTTGCCCAGCAGCATTGATGCCATCAGTGTCCATGACTGGCTGAAATGGTTCTTGTTTGCAGCTTATAGCTTCTATGGCTGTGACACAGCTTCATCCTTTGTAGCAGACAGTCTCCACCCAAAAGACACCCTCAAGGCCCTGTCTTGGGTTGCCTGGTTCATGCCTCTGGTGTTTGTGGGTGGCACTTTAGTGTTGGTGCAGTTGGCAACCGCTGCCGGTTTAGAAGGCAATTTGTACGGCAAATTCCTGGTTGCTGCCAAGCCTTTCTGGGGAGACGCTGCCCCTGTCATCGTCACATTGCTGGTTGCCGCTAGCTGTTTGTTGGGATCTGCGACTAGCGTTTGCAATACGCCCCGCATCCTTTTTCAACTCGCGCAGGATGGGCTGTTGTCTCCAGTGTTTGGCGCAGTATCCCGTCGGGGTGCCCTAGAACCCGCGCTGCTGCTAACCTTTATCTGTAGTTTAGGATTTTTAGTATGGGGCAACACCACTCGAATTGTCGTGGTGTCAGGGGTGAGTTTTTTCATTTCTATCATGGGGTTTCACTTGGGGCTGTGGATGCAGCGCAAGGATCCAGTCGTGCGTTGGGGGCGACTATCCTTAGCATTACTGGTGCTGGAGTTCATTTCCCTGGTGGTGGGTGGCGTTGCCTGGGGATGGATGGATTTTGGTATCGGGTTGCTGTTGCCGTTAGCACTGATAGCGCTCGACGCTGCAATTCGGCGGATTCCTTGGGAATCTTTGCATTTACCGTGGTGGAATCGACTCCATACCAAGCCAGTAACTCCTCCTAAAAATGAATACTTTGTGGTGCTTCAGGTCGCAATTTTGATTGCGCTGATTTGTGGTACAGCGACGATCAGTTGGCTGATTCGCTCCTGGCTGCGGGTAGAAGCCGGAACCAACAATCCCTATCTGCTAATTATTGTGTTGATGACGCTGGCATTTGTGGGAGTGGCAATTGCTTGCTGGACAAGTCTGCCCCAGGTTGCTGCGATCGAAGAACTAGCAATCTCCTCAACCGCGCAAGCTAAAGAACTGGAGACGACCCTAAACGAACTGAAAAAAGCTCAGATGCAAGTGATCCAAAGCGAAAAAATGTCTAGCTTGGGACAGTTGGTTGCGGGAATTGCCCATGAAATCAATAACCCGGTCAACTTCATCCACGGTAATCTTACTCACCTGGACGAATATACCCAAAATCTGCTGCAGATGATCGAACTCTATCAACAGCGCCATCCCAGCAACGATCCAGACGTGCAAGCAATGGCAGAGGAAATCGATTTGGAATTCCTCACTGAAGATATCCAAAAGATAATTTCATCTATCAGGGTAGGAACCGAGCGAATTCGCGGTATTGTCGTCTCGTTGCGAAACTTTTCTCGTATGGATGAAGCCGACTTCAAAGATGTTGATATTCACGAGGGAATTGAAAGTACATTGCTGATTTTGCAGCACCGGCTCAAAGATAAACCAGAGTGTCCAGGCGTGGTAACGATCAAAGACTATGGCACTTTGCCGAAGGTGGAATGTTACCCCGGACAACTCAATCAGGTATTCATGAATATATTGGTCAATGCCCTGGATGCCCTAGATGAGATGAATACTAAACGCTCCTATCAGGAGCTTAAAGACACCCCGAACCAGATTACGATTCGGACTTCTGCGATTGACAATCAATGGGTGGAGGTGGCGATCGCTGACAACGGAATCGGTATGCTAGACCCAGTGAAGCAGCGCATTTTTGATCCCTTTTTTACCACCAAAGCCATCGGTAAAGGTACTGGTTTGGGGATGTCGATTAGTTATCAAATCATTACTGAAAAACATCGCGGTAAAATCAAGTGTTTTTCTACACCTGGCTCAGGCACTAAGTTTGTGATTCAGATCCCCATTCGGCAACAGCCAATTTCACCATTCCCGATCGCTCCTCAATCTTAACCACTTCCCATTCAGTGCAGCCCTCAAACAAAGCATCGTACAGAATTGAAGAGCGATCGCTCTTCTGGTAATTTTAAATTAGGAATGAGAATTAAATAACTTCCACAAGATTGTGGGATGGGCGTCCCGCCCGTCCACTCATGACGGGCGGGACGCCCATCCCACAATAACAATTAAAATTGTAAGTTATTTAATTCGCGATCCTTATTGAGTATTGCGATCGCGACCTAACGACTCGGTTCAGTGGCAGACCGCCCCGCAAGACCCCAAACCTACACGCAGAAACAGGGTGGGCTTTCCGCTGCACCTTCATTGTTCGGCGACTGTTGATAACTTCTACCTCATTGGAACGAGGTTAATTAATTGTGCCAAAGTGCATAAGTGCTGCGCGGATCGCGATGAACCACACCGCGAGCGTGGCAAATAGATAGAGGTAGAACCGAAGTATGATGAGATTGAATGTGCAATGAACAGCACTATGCAATGTGCGAAACACGACGAATACCCACGCGGCGTTCACATACACTGTATCCACCTGCTTCGTGACGAACAGGTACAGGACAAGCGCATAAAAAAGTACCGGAATCTCGAACAGGTTTTTTAGGTTATCCGATGGATTGGATACGCTTGGTGGCGAAATTTGTGCCAGTGTTCCCGGTACAGCAAGTTCTTTCGGGCTGAGCTTTCTACTGGTGATAAAACTGATACGGCGGATGTACATATACACCCATACGATGAATGTGAGAAACACTGTTGCAAAGAAGGGACTGAAGATTGTATCTTGCGTCATTTCTACCTCTCAAATTTGATTGTTATGATAGTTTGTGGGCGATAAAGTGCGCCCTATGGAATGTACAAGGCTGGAAGAAACATAGAGTAACGTAAATCCAATTAGAGGATGGAGTATCTCTAGGTGAAGAGGACTTTTGAGATGAATGCTGGAAAATTGTAGTCCAAGCAGGATTGGCAAACTGGCGGCGAGATGTCGTATTCTGCGTGAGAATGGGGCGATTAACGACCATCCCAGTAATACTAATGACAGCCCACTGTACCCTCGCACGAACCAAAGATGAATATTCCACCATGCAGGATTATGGAAGTAGGCAACTCCAACCGTTAATAACTGAGCAATCAAGCAGACATTAAAGATGATTGAAGTCACATAAAAGCTGATGAGTATCCCACGTGTGGGAGTGCGATCGCGAGCGGTTTCCAAACTTGTTATCATGTCAAGTTGTTTTTGAGATTATAAGGGTAATATAAACTGAGTATTGCCATGCTTCCAGACCTCGATCGGGTACTCTTTTTGACACTCAAGCAATTTGGTTACAAGCCCCCAGATTCATCCGTGGAGAAATCAAAAACCTGTATCCGATAAAGGATCCCCCGAATTGATCCGTGGGGTCAATTCTAAAATCTAAAATCGATTGACACTCAAGCAATTTGGTTACAAGCCCCCAGATTCCTCCGTGGGGTCAATTCTAAAATCTAAAATCTAAAATCTAAAATCTAAAATCGGTTGACACCATGAGCATGACAAGTCCCTTGCAGCTTTTATTTGAAGCGATCGACCAGGTGAAGGATGAACAAGAGCTGCGATCGCAAATCCTGCCCAAAATCGGTGAGTATTTTGCAGCTAAAAGATCGGGAATCTTTTTCTTCGATGGACTTCCTTTAGCCGATAGCAATTTTCAGAAAACATTGAAAGTTGCGCTATCGATCGAACATAATCCTGTTGCACGTTATTTAGCGGAGCGCCATGCTCCTGTCCATGAAGCATTAGTGACATCATCTCCCAAGGTTTGGACAATGATTTGTCCCCGTCCCGATCATTGGCACGTGATGGCGGGGCCGATGGTCAGTCGCGGTCAATTAATGGGTGTAGTGGGTTGTACGCGCGATCGCTCCATGCCCGCTTTCGATACAGAGAATCTAGCCGATTTGAGTGCGATCTGTTTGCATTTGTCTGTTTGGGCTGCAACAGTACGCGCGGCGAAGCTATGCCGTAGGGAATCGCAGCACCAACCTTTCAAGACCTCACGCCTAACGCCTCGTGAATTGCAAATTGCCGAATTGGTTGCTTTGGGGCGAACCAACGCAGCAATCGGGAGGGAACTTTGGATTACTGAGAATTCAGTAAAGCAAGCTTTGAAGCGAATGTTCCGTAAGCTTGAGGTTTCGTCTCGTGCAGAAATGGTTGCACAGCTTTCGGCGACAAAATATAATTTGCCAACCGTAAAAATGTCTCCATCCAACTTGATGCAGAACACTCACCAATAAACTTAAGGCTAGAAACCCTAAGAGCGATCCTCTTCTGCAAGCTTCGCTAACGCATTGAATTGAAGGGCGATCGATCTAGTGGTAATTTTGAAGTATTGAATAGGGCGATCGCGATCTAAGGGCTAAGATGAGTGGTGGCAGATTACCTCGGCATCACAGCCGACATCTCCCGTCCGTTTGAAGAGAGTGCGTTGTGAGGTGGCTCGTCAGCAGATGACTTTTTGATTCCCTGTAAGCTATCACGATTTTGGACTAATACGAATGTGGCGACTACTAGCAGAAAGTAACCGAAGCCTTTTTGAAGTTGTTGCGCTGGAATAAACTGTGCAAGATAAGCCCCAATCACCGTTCCGCATCCAGCTAAAAAGGTGAATGAAACCGTGAGATTCCAGTCTAAGGAAATATGCCCTAAATAACCTAGCAAACCCGCGACCGAATTACACGCAATAATTAGCAGAGAAGTCCCTATCGCCTGTCGCATGGGTACGTTTCCCAATAAAACCAAGGCAGGGACGATCGCAAACCCGCCACCCACACCGACTAATCCTGTCAAAATCCCTACTGCAATCCCTTCAGTCATCAGCCATAGCCAGCAGTATTTGCAAACAGGTTTGACGTACTCGATAGCCTCTAGCTCATCCTTACTAGATACTACCGTCTTTGACAAGGTGGTGCGATAAATCATCAAGCCTGCGGCAATCAGCATCGACAATCCAAATAGGGTCATCTGGAATGCGCTGGTAATGAACGGCAGCGTCGCAATTCTTGCACCGAGGTAAGCCCCCAACATGGTTGCAGTTCCAAAAATTACTGCGGTTTTGAGATTAAGATTACCGCGCCGCCCATGGGGAATGCTGCCCAATAAGCTAACAGTCCCGACAATAATCAAAGTCATGGCGATCGCAGGTTTAGGCGCAACACCCATCACATAAACCAGCACAGGCAGTGCTAGCACAGAACCACCACCGCCCAATAAGCCTAAACTCACACCAATACCAACTGCCAGGAAATGTCCAATTATCCAGATCATCGTTTATTTCCGGCTTGTTGGTTGTAAGGTAACTTTGCCAGTAGCATTCCCATCGCACAGGTGTTAGTGATTCCAGCAAACACTAAGCCAGCACCCACAAATCCACTCAGAAGTAAAAAATTAGGTGAGACAAATACCCCTAAAACTGTTCCCACAAAAACCAATGAGCCTGCAACAATCTGCACTTGCCGAAACAAGCTAATCGGCGCATTTTGACTTTTTTCAATCGGATAGCCTGCATTTTTCCAAGTAGGAATTCCACCACGCAGATGAATCACAGAATTGAATCCTGCGTCTAAACATTGTCTGGCGGCTTTGGCAGAGCGATTTCCAGATTGACAGTAGAGAACGAGTTTTTGTCCCTCAGACGGTCGTACTTGAATTGGATCGAATTGTGACAGTGGATGCAATTTTGCGCCGGGAATACGTTCAGTTGCATATTCGGCAGATTCCCGAACATCCACTAAAGTTACGGCGTTTTCCTCAAGCAATTGTTTCAAGGTTTGAGCATCAATTTCTTGAAGTTGAGAATCGTTAGTCAGTGTCATAGTTGTACTCCAAATAAAATAGATCAAAGGTCTAGGCAGAAATTGAGGTGAGGTTGCCACACCGTTCATTAGCTGGCACGGCTTCCATCATTTTTTGAGGGTTGGGCAGATTCAGTGCATTCATAAATTGAATAAACTCATCCCGACTGCGCCCTGTAAACCTAGGGTTCCAGCGTTTTTCTTCCTCAATGGAAGAAACAGTTTGCCCGCGATAGTCGTGTCCTGGATAGATCGAGGTAGAATCAGGCAAGGTAAATAATCTTTGAGTAACTGAATCAAACAAGGTTCCGGCGTCCCCGCTTTGAAAATCCGTGCGTCCACAGCCACGGATCAATAACGCATCCCCGGTCAGCAAGTGACTTTCATTGACGAGGTATGCCATGTGGCTATCTGTGTGTCCTGGCGTGGCGATCGCCTGCACTTCCACAGTTCCAAGCTGTAGCGTTTCCCCTGGATGGATAAAACGGTCTGCACAGTTAACCTGTGCTTGGGCTGGAACCACACTCACACAGCCTGTTGCTTCCCGCAGTTGAGACGCACTGGTAATGTGATCGGCATGAACATGAGTTTCCAAGCAATAACGCAATGTCAAACCCAGTTCTTTCAGCAATTTGATATCTCGCTCCACCTGTTCCAACACTGAATCGACCAATAGGGCTTCTGCGGAAGCGCGATCGGCAATCAGATAAGTATAGGTACTGCTTTCCCGGTCAAAAAGTTGACGAAACAGCATAGGCATCAGCCTCTCATTACATCTTTAGTGATAATATTACTATATAGTAGTATTGTCTAAAAAACAAGTCTCGCTCAAAATCTATTCACTCCTGCTTATGTCTCAAATCCCAGTTTCCGCTCTCGCTCAGGTGGCTGACTACTTCAAAGTTTTATCAGAGCTTAGCCGCCTGCAATTGCTGTGCGCGCTTAAGAGTGGTGCTAAAAATGTCACTGAAATCATTGAAGAAACAGGGCTGGGGCAAGCCAATGTTTCCAAGCACCTCAAGATTTTGACCCAGGCAGGCATCGTTCAACGGCAGCAGCAGGGAGTCAGTGTTTACTATCAAATCACTGACCCAATGATTTTTGATTTATGCGAACTTGTGTGTCAGAAGCTCGAAACTCGATTGCAAGAACAGTCACAACAGTTAAAAAACCTCGACAGATTGCGTCAACTCTAACCGCCCCTGATTGCAGCGTCTAGACACGCTTAATTGTTTCTATCCCAGGAGCGATCGACCCACTGGTAATTTTGAAGTATTGGGTATTGAGTATTGCGATCGCTCTTTGCCGCGACTCGGTTCTGGGGCCTCCAGAAAACTTTGCAACCTCACACTTGGTTTTGGTCAGTCCACTTCACGAGATTTTTCAGCGGCTGTTGATAACTACACTTCTAGCGAGGTGGTGTTCGCCTAGCATACCAGGCATGAATCAGAAGGGTTTGTAAGAACAATACAGGTGTATCAAAGCCGCTGGATGCAATTATTAATCCGACTTCTTGTGGGGGTAGCACAGCAGTATTTCGACCATAAGAAGCACAAAACTTTTCAATCTCCTCAGCAGGCACTTCGGAATACCTCAGCATCCGCTGCCAAACCTCGGAAAGGCTTTGGTACGCTGAAGTAGACATATCGGAAGCCACATCCGCACTGACCAAATATCCGTTAGGGCAAAGTCGTGAAGCAATTTGACTAAAAAAGTTGCGCCGCTCATCTTGTTGCATAAAGAAGTGAGAAACTAGAAGGCAAGTCGCCGCATCGAAAGAGTCCGATGCGCGCAGTGAATCGAGATAGCCTTCGTGAAAAGTGCAACGTGACGCGATACCACACTCTTCGGCGCGTTGGCGACAGATGTCAAGCATCGGTGCCGCAGGCTCTACCGCAGTAAACTGCCACTGTGGAAACGCTTGAGCCAGATAAATCAATTCCAAGCCGGTTCCCGCACCGACACAGAGAATCCGTGCATCGGTAGGAAGTTCAGAAAGTACAAAGCGGATCAGTAAATGAAGTGCGTCGCGCATCGGAGCCAATTTAGCGAATCTTTTGTCGTAGGAAGAAGCGCGTTCTCGATCGAAAACAATAGGTGACTCTTGATTTTGCATTCTGGAAAGCCAATAAGCTTGCAATCTGTATTTTAATAGCTATCTGAATTGGATTTTAGCGCCTCGCTTCAACACTTACGGGGTTCCGGCAAAACAAAAGTAATAAGACTCCTAAAATCTCGATCGCCCAAAACACCATAGAAAAATCCAAAACCCGTTTAATCATCGATGTTTTGGGGTTTTCTTCCTGGCATCCGGTTCAAATTACAACTTGCGAGGGTGCGATCGCCCTTAACAAATATCGCACTCTTGGCAGAACAATAACGCTTTGCAGTTCGGTTAGTATTCCCTTTTATTCTAGCAAGTATAGAAATAAGAACAATTAAGAGTAAAGACTAAAAAAGATAGTGCATCAACCTAACTATTAATTTGGCTGCATAATTATACGACTACCAGCTCCGCAATCTGTTCCTTGGACTTTCCAGAAAACATCATTGCCTTCCCGTCAGCCTCCACCATAAAGTGATGCCCCTTATCGGTAATAAAGTGCCAAGCGAGTATTCTTTGGCCACCGTACTCATTCATAGTATCGCCTGCCGTAACGCGCTCAAGCTTATGGCCGGCTGCATGGCACAAGGCTCGTATCAGTTTAATGTATCTCGGCTCGGCAACACGGGCCTGGGCGAGCCGGGCCTCGCGATCGGAAATACTCAATGCTCGTCGAGTGACTTCCTGTTGGATTCGATCTTCTGCTACAACAATCAGGCCGGGGCGCGCTTTTAACCAGTTAGCATTTAATCGTTCGAGACTCTCCTCTTGTTCGATCGAATAAAAGTCCTCATTTATGCCATTTAGCCTGTCTCTCTCAGCATTTTCGCCGAATAACTCACTCGAAAAGAACGATGCTAACTTTGTCTTTCGTGCTGTAACCAGCGCCTCTCCTTTTGCAAAAAGATCGGTATGTTGTGTCGCGCCGATTTTCCCAAGGCCTTCTTTAACTAGCGCGATGACAGCAGGCTGCCACCTTGTGTTATAGACAAACTGAGCAAAACCGCCATTATTCACCTGCCCGAGGTAGTAATCAACGTAGTAACTGAGGAGTGCGTCGTGAGAAATTTCTGAGAGATTCAGAAGCTCTTGAAATAGTGCATTCACAAAGTCAATATTTGATTGGATCGTCGCGCGGATATCATCGCTATTCATGCTTTCCGCTGAGAGCACGACCGCATCTTTCGAGCCAAGTATGTCGTCACTCATTTTTCCGTCTCCCTCTTAGGCTAAAACTTTTTATCTTGCCCAACTATTAATTATATTGCAGTTGCAACATCGAATATAGCCTATCATGCTCTTTTATGCTTTTTGAGGAACGACAATACTGAAAATTACATCAGCGTTCATCTGTGTTTATCTGCTGAAATCTGCGGTTTAAAAATCCCAATCTAATCGATTTACTTCGAGCCGATATATACAAAACCCCCAAACCATTTTAAAAATTAAGTTTGGGGGTTTTATTCCTAAATCCAGTTCAAATCACAACTTACTCGGCTCGATCGCAGGTGCTCTCAAAGACACAGTTTTATCCGTAGCAGCCTTAGCCACCAAGGAAGGCACAGAATCGCGCAACTTTGCAGTCAACTGTACAGTAGTCGCATCATAAACCTGAGTCAGCATCTTAGGATACAAACCGATACCGATAATCGGCACTAACAGAGCCGCAATAATAAACACTTCTCGCGGTTCCGCATCCACCAATTCCTCGTGATCCGACAATTCCTTATTTTCAGGCCCGTAGAAGATTTCACGCAGCATCGACAGCAGATAAATCGGAGTCAAAATCACCCCGACAGCAGCGAGAAATACCACACAAACCTTAAACACAGGATTGTAAGCATCGCTCGTTGCAAAACCCACAAATACCATCAATTCTGCTACAAAACCGCTCATTCCCGGCAAAGCCAAAGAAGCCATAGAACAAGCAGTCCACATGGCAAAAACCTTACGCATTTTCTGCCCGACACCGCCCATTTCGTCCAGCATGAGCGTGTGAGTGCGATCGTAAGTGCAGCCCACCATAAAGAACAAACTCGCCCCAATTAAACCGTGGGAAACCATTTGCAGCATTGCACCGCTAATTCCCAAATCGGTAAACGAAGCTATCCCAATCAGCACAAACCCCATGTGCGAAATCGAAGAATAAGCAATTTTTCGCTTCAAATTGCGCTGAGCAAAAGAAGTTAAGGCGGCGTAAACAATGTTAACCACACCCAAAATTACCAAGATGGGTGCGAAGGTAGCGTGAGCATCCGGGAGCATTCCCGCATTCATCCGCAGTAAAGCGTAACCGCCCATTTTTAGCAGAATTCCTGCTAGCAACATATGGGCGGGTGCGGTTGCTTCCCCGTGAGCGTCAGGGAGCCAAGTGTGCAGCGGAAAAATCGGCAGTTTGACACCGTAAGCTATTAAGAAACCTGTGTAAAGGAGCAATTCTACATTGGGGGCGTAATCTTTAGCTGCGATCGCCCGCATATCGAAAGTCACCGTATCGCCGTAAAACGCCATCGTCAGCGCGCCCAGCAAAATAAACAGCGAACCGCCTGCGGTGTATAGGATAAACTTAGTTGCTGCATAGAGGCGCTTCTTGCCGCCCCAGATGGACAAAATCAGGTAAATCGGGACTAATTCCAGTTCCCAAACCAGGAAAAACAGCAACATATCCTGCACGGCAAAAACTGCGATTTGGCCGCCGTACATTGTCAGCATCAAAAAGTAAAAAAGCTTCGGTTTAAAGGTGACAGGCCAAGCAGCTAAAGTAGCCAGAGTAGTAATAAAACCAGTCAGCAAAATCAGCGGCATTGATAAACCGTCAGCACCCACCGACCAATTCAAATCGAGTTGCTGCACCCAAGTATAGCTTTCTACCAGTTGCAAATCTGGATTGCTGAAGTCGTACTGAGTGTAAAAAGCGTAAACAAGTAGGGCAAAATCGATCAAACCCACAATTAGGGCATACCACCGCACCGTCTTGCCATCCTTATCGGGAATTAAAGGAATCAGCAAGGACGCAGCAATGGGAAACAGAATTGTTGTTGTTAACCAGGGAAAGTTAGCTGTATCCATTGCGTTTTAAAATGATCCATCAGTTATTAGGTTTAAACACATTTTGCCAATTTTAGCCTAAATTTTATACTTTCTTTAGACGGAACATTTTTTTTTGCTATTATCTGGACAAATTATGCGATCGCAACAGTTAAGTTTAATGAAAGATTTATTTCTCTTTGCTAATTGTCAATTGTGAGTTATTGAGCTAATGCCCGTTCTTAAAATATCTTCTGGCGAGAAATGGCATTGCCCCTTGGTGTCAACTTCAGCCGCTCATCTGCAATTGGGCGAGTCCGCCAGGGAATGAATTCCCTGGCTAATAGCGAAAGTCCTCTCAAGAGGACTAATAGATATCTCCAAAAAAGCCAGTATTGAACAGGCAAGATGCCTGTTCCACAATAAGAGGTTTAAGGAGTTCTTCAGTCCTCATAGCGAAGACTTTAGCTTTGAGACAGGGAATTCATTCCCTGTCGGACTATCGGACTATCGGTTTTACCGGGAAAGTTGACACTAATGGACAATGCCGTATCTCTACAGATTTAACCGACTCCAGAAACGATCGCAAAACCCAGAACTGCGACAAACACAATCAGAGCATAAAATTGAGCGCGACCGCTCTCAAAGTATTTCAAACCTTCGCCGCTAACCAGGGTGATAAACCCTGTTAAGTTGACGACACCATCGACGACTCGCAAATCAACTTCCATGACTTGCCGCGCTAAACGGCGGCTGCCTTTGACAAAGAGAAAATCGTTGATATCGTCGAGATACCACTTGTTCAGGGAGAACTCGTAAAGCGGTTTGATTTTTTGGGCGATCGCACTTGGGTCAATTTTACGGCTCAAATACATCAGAGAAGCCAAAGTAATGCCCAGCAAAGCAATACCTACAGAGCTTCCGCCCATAATCAAAAATTCCGTCAAATTGAACTCAGCAGCGTGTTCCAAAACTTCTTCGAGAGACTCCCCAGGCGCGCGAACAAACTGCTCGAAATAATTGGCAAACGGCGTACCGAGAAAACCGATAAACACAGAAGGTACTGCCAGCAACACTAACGGCAGAGCCATTGTCAGAGGAGATTCGTGAGGCAAATGGTCGTGCTCATCGTGACTGTCGTCAGTTGATGCCAATTCCTTAACGTTCATCGCCCCAGGGCCGAAAACCAAACCCGGTTGCAGAAGTTGCTGTTTGATAGCGTTGTTATTGCCCCGGAATTCGCCCTCAAAGGTGCTGAAATACATCCGAAACATATAAAACGCGGTCATCCCGGCCGTCAGCCAACTAACAGCCCACAAAGCGGGATTTGCGGAGAAGGCGCTGGCGAGGATTTCGTCTTTTGACCAAAAACCAGCAAACGGCGGAATTCCGCAGATTGCCAAATTTCCGATTAAAAAGCAAGAAGCGGTAATCGGCATATATTTCCGCAAGCCGCCCATGACTCGCATATCTTGAGCGAGTGCGGGGTTGTGGCCTACAACTGCTTCCATCCCGTGAATCACTGAACCTGAACACAGGAACAGCATTGCTTTGAAATAAGCGTGAGTCATCAAGTGGAAAAGTCCGGCACTGTAAGCGCCGACGCCCATTGCCATCACCATGTAGCCGAGTTGGGAGATGGTGGAGTAGGCGAGGCCTTTTTTGATGTCATTTTGGGTAATCGCGATCGAAGCACCCATAAATGCCGTAAAACAGCCGGTGCAGGCGATCAAATTCATGACGGCCGGCAGCCCTTCAAACACCGGGTACATCCGAGCGATCAGGAATACGCCGGCGGCTACCATTGTCGCCGCGTGGATTAAGGCCGAAATCGGTGTCGGGCCTTCCATTGCGTCTGGAAGCCAGACGTGGAGGGGGAATTGAGCAGATTTGGCTGCTGGCCCCAAAAATATGAGGACGCCGAAGATTGTCGCCAGAGTCGCCGAAAGAGCACCGGATTCTACTAAGGAGTGCAGGCGTTCGCCCATCACTTCAAATTCAAAGCTGCCGGTGGCCCAGTAAATGCCGAGGATGCCCAGCAGCAGGCCGAAGTCGCCGACGCGGTTGGTGACAAAAGCTTTTTGGCAAGCGTCAGCAGCGGGTTTGCGATCGTACCAAAATCCGACTAGCAGGTACGAACACATACCTACGAGTTCCCAGAAAATGTAAATCTGAACGATGTTCGGGCTGACTACGAGACCCAACATTGAGGCGCTGAAGATGCTCAGGTAGGCGTAAAAGCGCACGTAGCCGTCATCGTGAGCCATGTAGCCGTCGGTGTAAATCATCACCAAAAAGGCGACCGTAGTGACGATCGCCAGCATCACCGCCGTCAGCGGGTCGATGATATAGCCCATATTCAGCGAGAAGTTGCCAGCAGAAGCCCACTGAATACTGCGGGTGTAGGGTGCGTGGCCCTGTAATTGACTCCACAGCAATGCGAAGGAGAGTACCATTGACCCTCCGAGTGCGGACACGATTAATATCGCATTCGCTTGTCGGAGTTTGTTGGTTGCCTGGTTAAAGGTGATTAAGCCTAGACCTACTAGCATTGCGCCTGCCAGTGGCAGGACAGGAATCAGCCAAGCGTATTGATAAAGCAGTTCCATGACTGATAGGTAGTTTAAAGTTTCTACTAGATATGGCCAAAACTGTAAACAATTGTGACACACGCCTGCGCGACCCGGCAGAAATACTTGTTGTAATTCTCAAGCGTTGTCGATCGACAACGCTTGAGACCTACTGCCTATTTTCCGATCGAGCCGATCGATCTAGTTCGCCTTAAATCTATGCCCAAATATAGACTGACAAATCGAGCTTGGACGGAAAGAAATCAAGAAACCTGGTTTTTTAACCGATACCCTGGCGCTTCACACTATATTTTTGTAAAAAACACTGTTTCGGGGTTCAGGAATGCGACATTTGGCGCTCAGGTGGCCGATCGACAAATGAGGAATTGCTTCTGATTTCTACCTAAAAGCCGAATAACTTGCAGCCGTTACCTGTTGGCTACTTCCTGAAGTTGCAGCCGTTGAGATGGGGAAACTACGTGAGCGGCCAGCATCCAGGCATCCAGAGTCCGCCGCAGTTCCTCGCGTCCTTGGTAGTCTTCCAATCTAAATCGAACTTGATCGCCCTCAAACAAAATCAGCGTGGGCAGACTTGTCAGCCGATAAGTGTGGGCCAACTTGAAACATTGATCGGCATTCACCCCTACGAGCTTGACTTTTCCTGCCCACTGTGCTTCAAAAGTCTTAAGCGTGGGGTCGATCGCGCGGCACAAACCGCACCAAGGAGCCGAAAAGTGAACTAAAACGGGGGTAGAGGCTTGAAAAACCTCTTGTGCAAAAGTGCGTTCGCTAACCGACAACACCATGAGCCCTCAAAATTTAATAATTTTTTTCTATCCTAGGGATCATGCTACCAGTATATGTTCCTAGTGACACGCATCAAAAAAGGATGAATTTCCCACAGCAAACCAGTAAAAATGACTACACCTACGTAGGAAGGGCGCAGAAACTCAAGCAAATCAAGGGTTTGACGCTTTTGTATGATTGCCAAAAAAGGCATGATTGAGGTTCGAGATTTGATGGTTTCAAAGGATTCTCCAAAACGAGCCTGAAGTCGTCTGTCGCCGTGCCACACTCCGAACAGGTGGTGAAGTACCAAACCGATGGAAGTGACGAGGGTAAAGCTAGTGCCAATCCACAGGGTGTGGGCCACGCACCAAATCACTTGTCCCACCATTTGCGGGTGACGAGTGATGCGAATGATGCCAGTCTCGTAGAGGTGAACTTGGGGCTTTTGGACGGCGGCAATTTCTAGGAGGTTGAAAGTTGCTGGGTACAGAAACAGAAAGGAAATTGCCGAAAGTATCCAAACTGCAGGTTTAACTCCGGGTAATCCCTGTACTTGCCAAAGCTGTACGCCGTCGTAACGGTGGTTGAAAAAGTAGACAATCAGAATGACGGCTAGCGGCAAACTGACAAGGGCAAACAAAACGCGGTAAAGTCTCGGCCCGATCAGCTTTTCACCTTTGGGCCGGAGGGCTGCTAAACCGCTGTGGGCGATCGCAAAAACCAGTAATAAGCCCAGAATAACTAAGTGGGAGTCGAGCGCCAAGTCGATCGTCATTGCAAATATTAAGAAAAGTTATTGATTCTCGGCCAATTTGTGTCACAAAGTATCTATGGGAGCATTCAGCGGTTATCAGTCATCACTCATCAGTCATCAGTCATTAGTGACCCAATAGCAACTAAAGACCGCAGACAGAGGACGAGTACAACTGACTTTAAGGTTGCGTGTGTTGCAGCCAAATGACTGGCATCGAAGTCAACTCCGACTGTTGCACACCAAATCGAACCAGCTTGTCGATTGACCGCAGAGATTGACAGAAGACCCGCCCCTACACCTACTGACAATTTAGATATATGTCTGACCTTCCTTTCACTTTAGACCAGTTACGCATTCTCAAGGCGATCGCCTCTGAAGGAAGCTTCAAACGCGCCGCGGACAGCCTCTATGTATCCCAGCCAGCAGTTAGCTTGCAGGTGCAAAACTTAGAGAGACAATTGGACGTGCCACTGTTTGACCGGGGGGGGCGGCGGGCGCAACTAACCGAAGCCGGACACCTGCTGCTGAGTTACGGCGAGAAAATTTTATCGCTTTGCCAGGAAACTTGTCGAGCTCTGGAAGACTTGCAAAATCTCCAAGGCGGTACTTTGATCGTCGGCGCTTCTCAAACAACGGGAACCTATTTGCTGCCCCGGATGATTGGGATGTTTCGCCAAAAGTACCCAGATGTAGCAGTACAGCTTCACGTTCACTCGACCCGCCGCACGGCGTGGAGTGTGGCCAACGGGCAAATCGATTTGGCAATTGTTGGCGGAGAAATTCCTACCGAACTTGTAGAAGCTTTAGAAATTGTTCCTTACGCTGAGGACGAACTGGCTCTGATTCTTCCTCCATCTCACCCGATGGTACAACAAGAAACTATCCAAAAAGAAGACCTTTACAAATTGCAGTTTATATCCCTCGATTCGCAGTCTACGATCCGCAAAGTAATCGATCAGGTACTGACTCGCTGCGGCATTGACACGCGCCGCTTGAAAATAGAGATGGAACTAAATTCGATCGAAGCCATTAAAAATGCCGTTCAGTCGGGGCTGGGAGCTGCTTTTGTCTCGGTTTCGGCGATCGAAAAAGAGTTGCTCATGGGCGTCTTGCACAAATCTCAAATGGACGAAGTTTTGGTAACTCGCATTTTGTCGCTGATTTACAACCCCAACCGCTACCGTTCTAAAGCAGCAGAGGCTTTCAGCAATGAAATTTTGCCCCAGTTTGCTACTTATTCGACCATCCTGGAGAAGAAAGAACCCCCTGCCCTCGATTTGGGATTCATAGAAATAGCAACTCCCAATTCGGCGGGAAGTTAATCTCTTAGGTCGCTGGCAGTTAGCAGTTCGCGGTGAGTTGAGAAATCGAAATCTGGTTTAACCATCACTTTTTCTTCGTTCTTCCCTTTTCCTTCTTTCCTCTTCCTTCTTCCCTCTTCTTAGCAAACAAAAATGGAAGTTTACTGCACCCGCCCGGGCTGCCCGCGCCCTCAAAACTCTTTTCCCGACCTCGATGACAGTTCGCGGCTGAAAACGGTGCAGCAAAAGTTTTGCACCGCTTGCGGGATGCCCATGATTTTGAGGGGCCGCTATTTGCCCGTGAGGTTGTTGGGTCAAGGCGGTTTTGGGGCGGCGTTTTTGGCCAGAGACCGGGATACTCCGGCGATGCGGCAGTGCGTTGCTAAACTTTTGCAGCCGTCGGTAAGTCTGACTCCGCCCCAGCTAAAAATCGCTCAAACTCTGTTTGAACGGGAAGCGGCGGTGCTGGAAGAACTGGGAAACGAACATTCCCAAATTCCGAGTTTGCTGGCGTTTTTTGAGCTGACTGTTACGAGTTTGCAGCCGGGAAAAAACGATCAGTTTTTCTATCTGGTTCAAGAATTTATTGACGGTAAAAATTTGGAGGATGAACAGGCTGTTAAAGGCCGATTTTCGGAGGCGGAAACGGTGGAGGTGCTGCGGGAAATTTTGAAGGTTCTCGATTTTGTACACTCTCGCGGTTCGATTCACCGGGATATTAAACCTGCTAATATTATGCGGGGTAAAAACGGTCGGCTTTATTTATTAGATTTTGGGGCTGTTAAACAAGTAACACAAAGTGTTGGGAGTGCCAAAGCTTCGACTGGTATTTATTCTTTGGGTTACGCTCCCCCAGAACAGATGAGCGGGCAAGAAGTTTATCCGGCAACGGATTTGTATGCTTTGGCTGTGACTTGTATTACTTTGCTGAGTGGTTTGCAGCCGACGGAGCTTTTTGATAGTTATAGAAACGAATGGAATTGGCATTCGCGGGTGCAGGTAAGTTCGCGTTTGGCTCATGTTCTCGATCGAATGTTATTATCAGCTCCCAGCCAGCGGTTTCAATCTGCGAGTGAGGTGGAAGCGGCTCTGATGTCTGGGCCTCAACAACCTTCTCAACCACCTACAGTCGTGGTGGCGCCGCCTCCCATACCTCTTCAACCAACTCTGCCGCCTCATCCTGTACGGGTTCCTGCAACACCTCCCGGAGGGCTGCAACCTTCGCAGAGAGCGACTTTTTCGATTTGGGAGGTTTTGTCGGGGGCGGCGTTTACGGGTTTTGAGGCGGGGGTGCTGGCGATCGCCCTGACGAGTTTGCTGCCCTCTCCTGGCTTGAGTATCGGATTGTTGGGGATGATTGTGGCGGGTTTGATTTACGGCCAGTATCGCAGGGCGATCGAACAAACTGAGATGTTGATTATTGGTGCAGGTACTGTGGCTTTGCTGTGGTTTTTCCCGGTTTTACAGACGGCGGCAGGTGCGATTTATCCGAATTCTCCGATTACTGGCGTGTTGTTTGTGGGATGGTTGGGTGCTTTGGGTGCGATCGCTGGCACAGCTATTTTTAGATTGATTTATAAGCTGCTTTCAAACATTTTTTAATTTAATACCAATTCTCCTTTCCTCTTGCAACTATCATGAGTGTTGAGTTTGTTGACTGTCGCCCTGTATGCACCGGTGCGTCGCTGCGAGATTTTAGCTATGCGAGTAAGGAGTTATATCAAATCCGGTAGCATCGGAATTATTCCTCTCTGTATTCTCTCCCTCTGCGTTCTCTGCGCCCTCTGCGGTTAAATCATTCCGATACAACCGGAAACGATATTAAGGGTGGCGACGCACCCTACCAGCTACTGTTGCATAAAATTTGAGAATTAGTATAACTAAATCGATGCAAAATCAGAAGTTGATTAACCCGAATTGGGTCATTGCTTGGGGCCCAGAAGCCCGATCGCACCCTGCAACTTGGGCAACTTCCGGTTTTGCCATAATCGGAGCTCAACCCACCTTCAGCCCCAATCAGCGATTTGTGCTGGTAGGTGACTGCTGCTTCGATCGCACCCCAATGCTCAAACAACAGATTGATACCGAGGGATTGACCGATTTGGCGATCGTCGCGCGGCTATGGGAACAGTACGGTACTAAAACACTGAGCTTGCTCTCAGGACAATTTGCCCTTGCTGTGTGGGATCGAGACGAGCAAACCTTGTGTCTGGGGCGCGATCGCGTGGGAGCAAAAACCCTCTATTACACCCGTACAGGAACGACTCGCTGGATTGCGCCTCGACTGCGATCGCTCAATCCGTATCACGATCGAGAACTTGATTTAGTTGCTTTGCGCGACTACTTGTGCTGTGCATTTGTACCCGGAGCACAAACGCTGTGGGAAGCCGTGCGAGAGTTGCGGCCCGGTAGCTACCTGTACTTACCGGATATTGAGGCCCAGAGATACTGGCAGCCACAGGAGCAAATTACTAACGCCGATCGCCCTTTGGAATGGCATAGTCAACAAGTGCGATCGCTTTTGGAACAACTGGTGCAGGAAGCGCTACCAGCGGGCGAACCAGTCGCAGCATATCTTTCGGGTGGTATTGATTCAAGTTGCGTCGCGGCGATCGCCACAAGACTGCACGATCGCCCGGTGCACACTTTTTCGATGCACTTTGGCGCTCAATATCCCAGCGAGATTGAATTTGCCAACCTCGTTGCGGCACATTGCGGTACTGAGCACCATATTTTAGAGGTTTCGCCAAAGCAAATTTGGGAGTTGCTACCGGAAACGCTGGCGGCGATGGATGATCCGGTGGGGGAAGGCTTGACGGTTCCCAATTTGCTGTTGGGGCGATCGGCAAAGCAATTTGCAGACGTGGTACTGAATGGCGAAGGTGGCGATCCGTGCTTTGGCGGGCCGAAAAATAAGCCGATGTTACTCAACAGTTTGTATGGTTCGATTCAGGGTAAACCAGATCCGATCGCAGCTTACTTGACTTCGTTTCAAAAATGCTATGTGGATTTGCCGCGTTTGCTGAATCGGGAGGTTTGGGAAAAGGTGAAGAGTGCGCCTTCAGTGTTTGCTGAGGAATTGCAACAGACAGAAACGACGTTTTTGAATCGGCTGATGCGGCTCAACATTGAGTTTAAAGGAGCCGATTACATTTTGACCAAGGTGAATAATCTCACGGCTGCGGCGGGACTAAAAGCTCGATCGCCCCTTTTCGATGCGCGGATGGTGGCACTGAGTTTGCAAATTCCCCCAGAATACAAGCTTTCGGGCGCGCAGGAAAAAGCGGTTCTCAAGGCTGCTGTGGCGGATTTGCTGCCCGATGTGATTGTCAACCGTCCGAAAAGTGGCATGGTGATGTCGATGCAGCAGTGGTTTTTGAGGGATTGGCAGTGGCAAGCGCGATCGTTGTTGCTGAATCGTCATGCGGCGATCGCGCCTTACCTCGATCGAACACTAATCCGCGAGTGGCTAAACTATCGTGGGGAAGTTTTTCCCCGCTATGGGCTGAAGCTGTGGCTGCTGGTGACGCTGGAAATTTGGTTACAAGTTAATCGCCGTTAGTTACCCGAAATTAGGACACGGCGCTGTGCCTTTCGTCGTGTCAACTTCAGCAGTTGACGCCCCAATTTGTCGATCGACAATGGCATTTTCCCTATGCGGTTTTCGCTCTTGTTTATAGAACCGAATTAAACCGCAGAGGGCGCAGAGGATACAGAGAAAAGGAAGAGACAGATGAATCATTCCGATGCCAACGGATTTGATATACAGTGTATTTCATAAACCTGGAATACGCTGTATATAGCCATCCTAAATCATTTGTCAATTTCTTGCTCCCTCCCCTTGGTAAGGGGAGGGTTGGGGTGGGGTAAAAAGTTTACGACTCCTGCAAGAATTGCTTTAGCTCTCCTGCGATGATTATGGGATGTTTGGTTTCAGGCTTTTTAAATTCGCCAACAGTCTATTGAAATCGCCCGCGATTCTTCAACCCACAAATTTAACAATTCGCATTTTTAACCCCCAATTTCAAGCACTATTTTACCGGTTACTGAGCCTGTTTCTAACAGTTCGTGAGCGGCTTGCGCTTCTTCGAGAGGGAAAGTTTTGCTGACGTGAATTTTTAGCAAGTTGCGATCGCACAAACGAGCACACTTCTGCAAAATATGAGCCTGCTGTTCCTGTTCCTCCACCAAACCTTCCAGCATCGGTGTCAACATTAATTCCAGACTAATTCGCAGATTCCGCATTCTCGCTGTTTTCAAATTGCCCAAAGCCGGATCGGGTTCCAAAATTGTTACCAAATCCCCATAAATTTTCACAGTCGGAATAGTTTGGTAAAAAGTTTCTCCCCCGACTGTATCGAAAGCCAAATCAACTCCTTGCCCTTGAGTCCAAGTCAAAACCTCATCGACAACATTGGTATTTTTGTATAAAATAACTGAATCTGCACCTAGGTGCTTGACAAAATTGGCTTTTTCCTCTGAACTAACAGTCGTGCAAACCTCTGCCCCCTGTAACTTCGCCAACTGTATCGCGACGTGGCCGACACCGCCGGCACCAGCTTGAATCAGCACCTTCTTTGATAACACCTGACCGGCTTGCAAGCGCCCTCGATCGTACAGCGATTCCCAAGCTGTAATTAAAACTAACGGTGCCGCCGCCGCCTCGGCAAAACTTAAAGCAGCAGGCTTGAGGGCGAGAAAGCGTTCGTCTACAACGGCAAACTCGGTATAAGTACCGATCGATCCGCCCAAACCGCCATTGCAGAAAAAAACCTCGTCTCCCACTTGGAAACTTTGCACACCAGCACCGACAGCCTCTACGACTCCGGCACCGTCGCACCCCAAAACGTGAGGAGTTTTATCGGGGTAAAAAGTGCCGCGCGATCGCAACTTAGTATCTATCGGATTGATACCCGCCGCTCGCAACCGCACCAAAACTTCAGTTTCTCTTTGTATAGTAGGGGCGGGGATATCTTGCAGTTTCAATACGGACGGGCTTCCGGGCGTTTCAAAAACGATTGCTTTCATCAGGGATATTAACTCTCTTGTCGCTTTCACCTGCAATCCTACCTTGTATGCGTTACTCATTCATGACCAAGAAACTGGGATACAAGCCCCGTCACTTCGGCGGAGTTTATCCGCCGAAGGGCTCAGTACATCGCCTTCTAGGACGGCTTTATCTTTATTTTCCTAATAAGCTCCCTGAATACATCGTTTTGCGTTCTATTCGTAAGCTTGCAATATTCCGCAAGTTTCTCATATTCTTCATCAGAACATCTAATAGTTAACTTTTTCATGCCGTCAATATGCCGTCAGTTATGCTAAGATAATAACATGAAAGCAAGATACCAGTACCGATTCTACCCAACCGACCAACAGCAACAGAGCTTAGCTCAGTTGTTTGGTTGTGTGCGAGTAGTGTGGAACGATGCTCTAGCGCTGTGCAAGCAATCAGAGAAAAAGCCCAAATCCGCAGAG
Organism: Microcoleus sp. AT8-B5; assembly: GCF_036705565.1. NCBI lineage: Bacteria > Bacillati > Cyanobacteriota > Cyanophyceae > Oscillatoriales > Microcoleaceae > Microcoleus > Microcoleus sp. AT8-B5. Next base: position 110,567 of record NZ_JAUBUY010000004.1, on the reverse strand, counting down.
CTTCAGAAAATAGTAATTACTCAGGCAAAGCAGACAATCGAAAGAGCTTGGTTGGGGGAAGTGTCAAACATTCCACTACAGCAGTCTGTAGCAGATTTAGAGACAGCATTTAAGAACTTTTTCGACTCCTGTAAGGGCAAGAGAAAGGGACGCAAGGTTGGTTATCCTAAGTTCAAAAAAAGGACTAGCAGCCAGTCGGCAAGACTTACTCGCGGTGGTTTTTCTTTTAAAGGCAATGGTGTCTATTTAGCCAAAATAGGAATCGTCAACCCTATATGGTCTAGGAAATTGCCGTCTAAACCTAGCTCTGTCACAGTAATCAAAGACTGTGCAAACCGCTATTTTTTGAGTTTTGTTGTAGAGCTTGGGCCAATTCAAATTGAGGCTAAGAGTCCAAGTATCGGAATTGACTTAGGGATTAAAACTTTTGCAGTAATGAGTAAGGGTGAAAAAGCTAAAAGTCCCAGTTATAAAAAGTTAGACCGAAAAGTTCGCCAACTCCAGCGCAAAGAGGCCCGTCAGCCCAAAGATTCTAAAAGAAGAAATGTAACTCGAATTAAAATTGCTAAACTACATAATCGCATTGCCGATACCCGTAAAGATTTCCTACACAAACTGTCAACCAAAATAGTCAACGAAAACCAAGTGATTATTCTGGAAGATTTGAACGTGTCAGGAATGCTAAAGAATCGGAAACTTTCAAGGGCAATTAGTCAGCAAGGATGGAGGGAGTTTAGAACTCTCTGTGAAGCCAAATCCGAAAAGTTTGGCAGAGAGTTTCAAGTAATTAGCAGGTGGGAACCTACCAGTCAAGTTTGTGCGGACTGTGGCTTTAAATGGGGTAAAATCGATTTGTCTATTCGTTCAGTGCTTTGCCTGAGTTGTGGTACTGAGCAAGACAGAGATAAAAACGCTTCTAGGAATATAGAACAAGTCGGGATGGGGAATCGCCACGACTCTAAACGGACGCAGAGGGATTGTCAGACTAGCAACGGTTAGCAGAACCCTGTGAAGCGTCAAGAATCACCGCACCTGATAGTCGGTGAGTATTTCAAGATACTTAGTTATTTTTAAATAGATTGGCTTCAGATAACTACAACAATTTTCGAGCGGTGTTAATCGATGTTCGATCTAAATTTATTTTTTTACTTTGAGATTTTTGCATATCTTCTGGGATTATCGGCGATTTTAGCCTTGGCGTCCGCGATTTATCTTAAGTGGCAGCCAATGCCCCCCCGTCTGCCGCCGGCCGAAGAGCAACGGCAGTTGCCACAATTAAACGATGATTTATCTGCCGGATTGAAAATTCGGAAAAACTTTGTGATTTTTCCCAACTCAAATCGGTTGCCGGCAACTGACAGCTTCTTGGGTAAAGTTTTAGGTATGGGTCGCGCTGTATTCTTGGCTAAGCAACAGCGCCTAAGTGTGAATTATTCGCCTATTCTGGGGCCTGGAAATAGCAAAACGCTAAGTCTGAGCATTGCGGGTTCGATGGGGCAAAATCCCGATCGCCCGAATGCCGAGAATCCTCCCAAAGTTACTGCTTCCGCGCAATTAGAGGAAGATTTACTGGGCGAAATCCTAGCAGGTACTGATTCGCCGGGGGGAGCAGAATTCTTTGATGCCTTAGTTTGCCACTTAGCCTCAGCACTCGGAGTTCGCACCGCCGTCGCTGCCAAATCGATTAAGTCGAAGGCACGCACCGATACTGCTGCCGATAGATTGCAACTTATCAGTTTTTGGAGCGACGGACAGCAGCAGCCAAATTTTGAGTGCGACACTGCCAATACTCCCGAAGCGCGGGTGCTGGAGGAGGGAATGTATTCCTGTCCAGACTACCTCGGGGAAACCTTTCCAGAAGACCGCAGACCGGTAGTTACGGGTGCGCGCAGTTTCCTGGGAGTCTTGCTGAAAAACTCTTACGGCGAACCTTTAGGGATTATTTGTATTTTTCACGATCGACCCCTGGTGGAAGCACATCTTGCCAAATTCCGATTAATTCTCAGTATCTTTGCTGGACGGGCGGCCGCTGAATTAGAGCGGCAGCGCCTAGAAGCAGCACTGTCTACTGTAGAAGCGAAATACTGTGCCCTGGTAGAACAAATGCCCGCTGTCACCTACATTTCTCCCCTCAACCGCAAGGCTGCCAAACTTTACATCAGCCCGCAAATTGAGACTTTTCTAGGTTATTCTGTAGCTGAATGGAGAGCAGATCCCGACCTGTGGCTGAAACTCGTTCACCCAGAAGACCGCGATCGCGTGTTAGTGGAAAACGCCACACAGAAATTCAGCGAGGGAGAAGATATCTTCTGCGAGGGGTCGCTGGTTTCAGAATACCGCGCGATCGCCCGCAACGGTCGAGTCGTCTGGTTCCGCGATCAAGCTACCGCAGTTCGCGATGAAGCAAGCAAGTCTGTCATCCTTCAAGGCGCAATGTTTGACATCACAGAGACTAAAGTAGCTGCCAGCGCGTTGCTAGAAAGCGAATATCGCTATTACACCTTGGCAAAAATACTGCCGGTCGGGATTTTCCGCGCCGATGCTGCTGGAGATTGCTTGTACGTCAATGAGCGATTTTTGGAGATGGCGGGACTGACTGCGCCAAAGGCACTCGGCGAAGGTTGGGCGCAAAGTTTGCATCCCGAAGACCGCGAGCGTGTTTTGAGCCAGTGGTATCGCGCTGTCATAGACAAGTTGCCATGTAAGTTAGAGTACCGCTTTTGCAACGGTGAGTTGACAACCTGGGTATTTTGGCAAGCAGTGCCAGAAATTACCAAAAGCGGGGAAGTTCTAGGCTATCTCGGCACGTTGACCGATATCACCGATCGCAAGCAGGCAGAATTCGCGCTGCAACAGGCCGAAGAGAAATACCGCAGTATTTTTGAAAATGCGATCGAAGGCATTTTCCAGACAACGCCCGACGGACGCTACCTCAGCGCTAACCCTGCTTTGGCGAGAATTTACGGCTATTCCTCGGCCGCCGACTTGATCGCGAACATACGCAACATCGACAGCCAACTCTACCTCGATCCCAACCGCCGTGTCGAGTTTTTGCGCGCGATCGAAAAACACGGTTTTGTGTCTGAGTTCGAGTCCCAAGTTTACCGCGCTGACGGCACTACTATCTGGGTTTCCGAGAACGGCCGGGCAGTTCGCGATCCTGACGGAAATTTACTTTACTACGAAGGCACTGTCGAAGATATTACCCTCCGCAAAATAGCAGAAGATAAGTTGGTACACGATGCTTTGCACGATATGCTAACCGGTTTGCCCAACCGAGCTTTATTTATGGATCGCTTGGGGCACGCGATCGATCTTTCCAAACGCCGCCCCGAAATTTTGTTTGCGGTGCTGTTTATCGATCTCGATCGCTTTAAGGTTGTTAACGACAGTTTGGGGCATTTAGTGGGCGATCGGTTGCTCATCGCGATCGCGCAGCGCCTGGGAATCTGTTTGCGCGCTGGAGATACCGTTGCGCGTCTTGGTGGCGACGAATTCGCTATTTTGCTGGAAAATATCAAAAGCACCGAGGATGCGATCCAGATTGCCGAACGAGTGCAAGCGGAACTGGCAGAGCCTTTTTACCTTAACGAATATCAAGTTTTTACCAGTGCTAGCATTGGGATTGTTTGTTCTGGTTTGCCTCGATATCCAAGGGAAACTAGCAAACTGTCGAGTCCCGAAAATTTGGGAAATATCGATCGGGAAACTTCTTTGTCTGGCTTATCTTCCGACTCTCCTGTTCCCAATGTCCCGTTCCCAATGTTGTACGATCGGCCTGAAGAACTGCTCCGAGATGCAGATGCGGCCATGTATCATGCTAAGGGATTGGGCAAAGCTCGCCACGAAGTTTTTGACTTAAGTATGCACACTCGCGCCGTCGCCCTTTTGCAACTGGAAAACGACCTGCGACGCGCTTTAGACTCCCAGGAATTTCAGCTTTACTATCAGCCTATCGTCTCTCTTGTTACTGGTAGAATCAGCGGTTTTGAAGCGCTGCTGCGGTGGTATCACCCGCAGCGGGGTGTCGTAGCTCCTGGCGAGTTTATTTTAGTAGCTGAAGAAACTAGATTGATTATACCTATTGGCTGGTGGATGATGCGATCGGCTTGCCATCAGATCCACGAGTGGCACCAAAAATTCCCCGAAAATCCGCCGTTGACTGTCAGCGTCAACCTTTCTAACCAACAATTTAAACAACCGGATTTAATCGATCGCATTCGCGACATTTTACAAGAAACTCAGCTTGACCCCCGCACTTTAAAGGTAGAAATTACTGAAGGCGTCATCATGGAGAATGCCGAATCAGCAGTGGCTATCCTCGCGGAATTGAAAAATTTACAAATTCAATTATATATTGACGATTTCGGCACTGGCTATTCTTCTTTGAGCCGCCTGCACACTTTTCCAACTGATGCTTTAAAAATCGATCGAGCTTTTGTCAGCCGCATGACTGAAGATGAAGGCAACGAAGCGATTGTACAGACTATTTTAATTTTAGCCAGTCATTTAGGCATGGATGTAATTGCTGAAGGCATCGAAACCAGCGAACAGCTTAATTTACTTAGAGCGCTGCAATGCGAATACGGACAAGGATACTTTTTCTCAAAGCCGATAGACAGCATCGCAGCCACACTTTTAATAGAAAGTCAACCCCAATGGTAAGGATCGCGAATTAAATAACTTACAATTTTAATTGTTATTGTGGAAGTTATTTAATTCTCATTCCTAATTAGTCAGGAGTCGTTAGTCATTGGTCATCAGCCATTGGTAATTGGTAGTTGGTAATAAGAAGTCGAAAGTTAAAAGTTAAAACATTCCTTCTGACTAATGACTAATGACTAATGACTAATGACTAATGACTTAAACTTTCGCTTCCAAGGACTTGAGAAACTCAGTATTTACCCCCGACTCGCGCGTCAGGGCAATTTTCCCAGTACGAGCAATTTCCTTAATCCCAAATCTATTCAGCACCTGGACGATCGCCACCATTTTACCGGGATCTCCGACAACTTCCAATGTCAGCGTATCATCACCAATATCCACCACTCGCGCTCTAAAAATTTGAGCTAACTCAATGATCTCCGATCGCGTCCCGCTAGCAGCATTAACTTTCAGCAACATCAACTCCCGTTCCACACAGGGAATTTCCGTTATATCCTGAACTTTAAGCACGTTAATCAACTTGTACAGTTGCTTTGTCAACTGCTCAATAACTTGGTCATCTCCGGGTACAACCATCGTAATCCGAGACACTCCCCCTTGTTCCGCCGGGCCAACGGCCAGACTTTCAATATTAAAACCCCGACGGGCAAACAAACCAGCAATTCGAGTGAGGACACCCGCTTCATCTTCAACTAAAACCGAAAGAGTGTGTTTCATCAGAAAATTGGGTAGAAACCTCGTCCTTTTAGGACGGCTTTATATTACAATATAATTGGTCAACGACCCACCCGAGACGATGGATCAAACAGCCTATACGAGCGAAGTTCAGCCCGAGGTGCTGGCGGCGAAGCAAAATCGGTAGACCGGTTCAAGAGGATAGGGCAATGGTAAACATCCCTAGAATCAAAACGAAGAAGAATTCCGTTTGGTATTCGACACATAAAAACCGCTTTCTCTTGCGGGGTTAGTCTGTGGAGCGAACATAAGACCAAATCTCTTTTAGGGTGGAGGCAGTTGCGAAGAAGCAGAAATTCAAATCGTGAGGTTTGGGAATCCCCGTCCGCGACGGTCGGGGTGGATGTCAATTCTCCAAAAAGACGCATTTCGTGCAATTCTACTTTCGCCCATTCGCCTGAGACCAGAAATGCACGCCCATTCAACCTGCCTTAGACATTTTATCGCGAGTTACTGGCCGTTCCTTTCCAGGAAAAAACAATATATTAAGCTGTCGGGGCGCCTAGTAACGCCCGATCGACAATATCACTCATAGATCGGCGTAAATCCGCCCCCACCCGCTTATTTTTGTCGATCGCACGCACATGATCTAAGTTTTTTTGTGTACGAACCTACACAATTACTTGAGCGAATAAAAACTTGAAAGGTCGGGCGGCCCACTGGGACTGAAATTTTGAGACCAATTGGTCTCAAAATTCCTTCAGAGAAAAACCCGGTGTTGCAGAGATGGCATCTGGCGGCGGACTTGTTCTAGTCGATCGGGATTAATTTCTGCAATTGCCACACCCGGTTCGTCTCCAGCATCCGCCAAAACGGCACCCCAAGGGTCTACAATCATCGCGTGACCGTGTGTTTGACGGCGGCCGTAGTGGTGTCCAGTCTGTGCAGGTGCGATCGTATAACAAGTATTCTCGATCGCCCTAGCTTGCAACAAAACCTTCCAGTGATCCTTGCCAGTGTAAGCAGTAAACGCCGCCGGCACGAACAAAATATCAGCCCCCTTGTACGACAAATGCCTGTACACCTCCGGGAACCGCACGTCGTAGCACACCGAAAGTCCTAGGGTGCCCAAATCCGGCGACACATAAACAGGGGGCAAATCTTCACCAGCTTTCACAGTGTTCGATTCCCTGTAAGTAATGCCGTCTGGCACATTCACATCAAACAAATGTACTTTTCTGTACCTTGCCACTTCAGTGCCGTTTGGGTCTACCAGCAAACAAGTATTGTATACCTTCCCCCCGGTCGTCGGCACTGGAAATCCGCCGCCCAGAATCGTTACCTGGAACCGCTGGGCCATCGTTTTGAGGAATTTTTCGCTTTGGATGCCGATCGCCTCTGCTGAAGCAATCTTTTCCTCCTCTTCGCCCATAAACGAGAAATTTTCTGGTAAGGAAACTAACTCCGCACCCCGACGCACTGCCAGGTCGATTAATTCCTCTGCCTGAACCAAATTTTTTTGCAGGTCAGGCAAGCTAGTCATTTGAATTGCTGCGGCGAGATAAGACTTCATCGATTCAAAATATTAGTCAATAGTCAATAGTCAATAGTCATTAGTCATTAGTCATTAGCCATTGGGAACTAATTTGATAACTAAATAGTTTAGATCCTTGGGTTTTACCCATCTCGGCGCTGGTTTTGCCCGAACTGGTATGGTTTGAGAGTTTTGATATTTGAGTTTTAAATTAGCCTGTAACTCATCACTCAAAACTCAAAACTCTCAACTTTTTACTCCTAGGTTTTGTAACCTAATTTCCTTCAAATCTTACGGCATCGGATGGAAAAGCAGGTCGGGGAAAAAGCGGTTAAATTCAATTAAAGCCGCAGCTTGAATAGATATCCAAAGGATAGCCAATACTGGTGCTGTCGAAAGAAACTTGACAAAGTATTGCATGAATTCTGCTCCTGAAAATTCCAGACAGTTGGTAATTGCCGATCGGTCTAGCGCGCTAATTGCTATTTTCTAGTTAACTACTTAACTGTTAGCTATTAGCTCTTCTCCATTTCCCAATTTTAGCGGGGGGAAACAGTAATTTCGTCGTCCTTCGCAAACATTTCACCGCTGGTGATTGATGTGAGAGCTGCCAGAGGCCATAAAACGCCGCTCAGCATACATTTGATTGCCAAAGGAACGTCGATAATAATCTCTTTTTCCTCTGGGGTTGCTGATTTCTTGGTAACTTGCAGATAAGAACGGCCCACCCAACCAATCCAACCTGCGATATACAAGAACAGTATGCTAGGAATCAAAAAGTCCCCTGCTTTGCTCAAGTTGCCGTCTACGATTAAGTGCGGGTATCCTTCCGGGCCGCACATAGCTTGAGAATAGCGATCGAATCTTGCTTTCGCAGATGCGGGGTCGCCATTGGTTGAACGTGCATTTTTAGCCAGTTCCTTGAATTCGGGAGAGTCCTTGCACGGCACTAAATTGTAAGCCGAAGCAACTGGAGCAAAACTGATCCAGACACTCAACACTAAAATTGCAGCAAACAATCGTCGCATGGAATTGTTTCCTTTTGTTACAAAACAATAAGTTTTTGTACAAGCATTTCAACTTGCCGATCTGGAATCCAGATTACCGTGTTTGTTGACAGTGTAAAGTATCCATCATTGATGTGGCAAAGTCCAATAGAATGAGGGATTCCCGTTCTCATAGGTCAATGCTGAGCTAGCAATACCGCGAGGATATTCCTTCATTGCATCCGATGATGGTCTTACCTGTCGATCGGGCAAAAATCCCTTAACAATAACCTGAGTACAGGTAGAGCGGGGGACTTGCGCCGAATTAGTTAAGCTAGCAATAACTAACCTATCAAATAAAATTAGCAGTTAATGGCAACCATTTTCGCAATCGAAACAAGTTGTGACGAAACAGCAGCAGCAATTGTTAAGAATCGTCAAGTTTGCAGCAATGTTGTAGCATCGCAAATTAAAATCCACCAGCAGTTTGGCGGGGTAGTACCGGAAGTCGCTTCGCGGAGTCACCTAGAAATGCTCAATCAGGTAATTGCCCAGTGTCTCGGTGAAGCAAACCTGAGTTGGTCAGAAATTGACGGCATTGCAGCGACTTGTGCCCCCGGTTTAGTAGGTGCATTGTTAGTCGGGCTGACAGCGGCGAAAAGCTTGGCAATAGTCCATCAAAAACCTTTTTTAGGCGTCCATCACCTCGAAGGACACATCTACGCTTCTTACCTTACCGAACCCGACTTGCAGCCACCGTTTTTGTGTTTGTTAGTTTCCGGGGGCCACACTAGCTTTATTTACGTCAAAGATTGCGGCGTTTATGAAACAGTAGGACACACACGCGACGACGCCGCAGGCGAAGCTTTTGATAAAGTCGCGAGACTGTTGCAGCTAGGATATCCCGGCGGGCCGCTGATTGACAAATTGGCCGCCCTTGGCAATCCCCAAGCATACCCTCTACCAGAAGGCAGAATTTCCTTGCCCGGTGGTGGCTACCATCCTTACGACAGTAGTTTTAGCGGGTTGAAAACTGCTGTTTTGCAATTAGTGCAGAAACTCAAGAAACAAAATAACAATGTGGGTGAGGAAGGCATCTTGACTGCCTCTACAATTAATGATATTGCGGCCAGCTTTCAGGAAACTGTAGCTAAGGGTTTAACAAAAAGAGCGATCGACTGTGCCGTAAATTTCGGGCTTACCACTATTGTAGTCGGCGGCGGAGTTGCAGCAAACAGCGGACTGCGAAAACACTTACAAGCAGCAGCAGCCAAACACAACTTGCGGGTATTGTTTCCGCCATTAAAATATTGTACAGACAACGCAGCAATGATCGGCTGTGCGGCGGCAGAACACTTGCAGCGAGGACACACATCACCACTCACTTTGGGAGCAAATTCAAGAATGGCTGTCAGCGATATTATGGAACTGTACAAGAGTCATTAGTCATTAGTTGTTAGTCATTAGTTATTAGTCATTAGTTATTAGTCATTAGTTAACAGTCATATCATATCCGATCGAGTGACCGCGATTAAAAGGGCGGGTTTTTGAGATTGTCAATTATTGGCAGATGTTTTTCGTGAACCCGCCCCTACCGTATTAAGGGTAATCGACAGGACATAATATCATTAGTTAACAGTTAACAGTCAACAGTCAACAGTCAACAGTCAACCCAACGATGAAAATCCGATCCGCAAAAGAAAGCGATTTGCCAGCAATTGTCCAAATATATAACGCAGCAATACCGGGCAGAATGGCCACAGCCGATTTAAAACCAGTCTCAGTCGAAAGCCGCCTCCCGTGGTACAGAGAACACTCCCCAAATTCCTGGCCGATTTGGGTAATGGAATCAGAACAAAATATTGTTGGTTGGCTGAGTTTGCAGATTTTCTACGGACGCGCTGCCTATCAGCATACAGCAGAAGTTAGCATCTACGTCGCACCCGATCGCCAACGCTGCGGAATCGGACAAAAATTATTGCAATCGGCAATTGTGCGGAGTCCAGAATTGAAGCTAAAAACTCTCATAGGAATAATTTTTGCTCACAATCAGCCGAGTGTAAGATTGTTTGAGAAATTTGGCTTTCAGCGGTGGGGATATCTGCCGCAAGTTGCCGAACTTGACGGCGTTGAAAGAGATGTCGTAATTCTGGGTTTGCGTTGTCTTTAGGGAAACGGCAATGCCCATTGGTGTCAGCTTAAACTGTCAGTCCGCCCAATCATTCCGTCCGCCCGTCAGTCCGCCAGGGAATGAATTCCCTGTCTAATAGCGAAAGTCCTCTTAAGAGGACTAATGAATCTTAAATTTTTCTTCTCAGTCCTCTTAAGAGGACTTTCGCTTTGAGGCAGGGGTTGAAACCCCTGCCGGAGTATCGGTTGTACGTTAAGTTGTCACCAATGGGCATTGCCGTGTCCTAATTTGGAGGAAACGGCAACACCTTGTCTTGATTTGTAGGGAAACGGCAATGCCGTGTCCTAATTTGGAGGAAACGGCATTGCCGTTTCCCTGGCTCAATCTGGTAAAATTGTAATTTCATCCAAAGATGCGATCGCCACATCAGCATTTTCCAAATGACTAACCTGGGCCTTTCCCCAACAAATCCCGATACAGCCAGCCGCGCCCGCATTTTTACCCATCTGAATATCGCCCGCTGAATCTCCCACCATCAAAGTTGCTGCGGGATTTACTCCGAGTTTCTCACAAGCTTGCAAAAACAATTTCGGGTCTGGTTTATGAAGCGTTGAATCAACTCCCATTTCTAACTGAATGTAGTCAGCTAATGCGTGGTGTTTCACAAACTTCTGCACCGATTCTGTTGTAGCAGCCGAAAGAATTCCCAGTTTTAAACCCGCTTCCGAAAGATATTTCAGCACTTCCAAACTGCCGACAAATAAAGGAGAAACTGCACTATTTTTAAACATTTCGTCAGCTTCATCAAAAGCGCGACGCGCAATAGTTAAAGATTCTAGCCATCCCCTGCCGGTTTCGGCGATGTATCCCGCCGCCACAATCTCATTTTCCCTACGACTACCGACGGCCAGCAAGCCTGTGGGGTCGATGCTGCCACCTTCGATGCCGAAAGCCATTTGTAAAGGCTCTCCAACGCCCGGAATTTGAGCGTCTGCGAGGCGCGATCGCTTAATCCCCAACAATCTCAAAAATTCTTGAGAATCCTCTAGAGTGCCGTCTTTGTCAAAGATTACGGCTTGGATATTCGAGAAGGTAATGCCCCGACATTTAATAGTTACCAAGAATCTGAACTCCGTAATATTTATATCAGGACACAACAATGTTGTGTCCCTACAATATCATGTGCGATCGATTAACCATAATACAATACGCTTGGGTTAGTTTGATACTCCCCACCGATGAATCGGGGGGATTCTTGACGTATTCCATAAAAGAACTTTCAAAGGCGTTATCAAGGCACCTCTACCCACTCAGCTTGAACGAGTCCAAACCTTGCGTATACTTTTAGCTTTTTATACTTTCAGAGTCCATCGCAACGCCAGATAGGTACGCTCAATAATTCACTGTTACTTGTTTGGTCAGGCTACGGTCAAGCCGAGACGAACCAACTCAGGAGTTTCACCTTATTAAATTATTTCAACACGTAGATGGTTATTCTTAATCGATGTAATTAGTGTATCATTTCAATTAAATTTGTGCAATTATTTTAAGGCGACTAAATAAGTCGCAGCCACGTTCCTCCCCATGTCTAAAGCCAGGGGCTTCCCGCTCGTTTTTCGGTGAAAAAAACCGATCGTGCGTAGGTTGGGCCCGTGAAACGGAGGGTGCGCTACGCTCGGAGCCCACCTACAGAAGAGTATTGAACCATAACATGGCGGCCGGGGCGGGTTTTTGAGATTGTCAATTATTGGCAGGTATTGTTGGTGAACCCGCCCCTACGAAAATCGCGCTCGATGACCGGAGATCATATCAGTGGCCGAGGCGGGTTTTTGAGATTGTCAATTATTGGCAGGTATTGTTGGTGAACCCTTCGACTACACTCAGGGCATCGCCCGCCCCTCCAAGAATCACGCTCAATTGACATGATTTCTGTAGGGGCGGGTTCACCCTGATCTTCAACACAAATCCCAAATTCAATAAACCCGCCCCGGCCGGATATTACGATCGATCGACCGGACATGATATCATACAAAATATTTAACTACCAGCCGGGAAGTCCCTCGGTATATTTAGAGGGGATTAATCTGAGCGCTGCGCGAAGTACCCCGAATAAATTACGCCCGCGTGATGAAAGGCTCGTCGGGTGTAGGTACGGAAACCGACAATTAGACATTGCGAGTACCTTTAACTATGATGTACTTCCTAGATATTAAAACAAAAGAAATGGTATATTAAGGTAGGTCGAAAAAAGAAGCTAAAAATGCAACTCACTTACAAATACCGCCTCAAACCAACCAAGCCCCAACTATCAACTATTGTGGCTCATTTAGAACTCTGCCGTCGGCAGTACAACTACCGAATCGGCGAAAGATTTAGGTGGTGGGAAACCACGAGAACACCTATCAACGCCTGCCCATTGATTGTTTCGATAGTCCCTGTTGAGGAGATTTATCGAAATATTCCCTTGACTAGATTGCAAACTAGGGATGGCAGAAAAAAGGATGAGTCAGGCAATCCTCTAACCAGGAAAGGTGATGTTTTCTCAAACATTGAAGGCGGATATGTACAGTGGCAGACGATACAATTAGCTGACCTGAAAAACACTAAAAAACTATTTCCTGACTACAAAGCGTTGGATTCTCAGGTTTTGCAAGATGTCGTCAACAGAGTTGAAACTTCCTTTTCAAATTTCACCACGCCCGATAAAAACGGCAATCGTAGAGGTCAGCCCAGATTCAAAGGGCTTCACTACTACAAATCCTTCACTTATCCTCAACTAGATAACTTAGATATTGTCAAGGACGAGCAAGATAGGATTTGTATTAGTCTCGCCAAAATAGGTAAGCGTGCCTATGGTTTTCCACCGTCCAATACCAACAAAGTTCAAAGTTAAGACGGGTACAGTTATCAGAGAAGCGGATGGGTGGTATATTTCCCTGACGCTAGAAGATAAAACGGTTCCCGTAACGGTTGCAGAAATTCAGCCGACGGTCGAAAATACTGTTGGCATTGATTTGGGAGTCACTAATTACGTCTATCTTTCCAATGGCGAAAGAGTTGAGAATCCTAGATTTTTGAGGAAATCGGCTCAGAAATTAGCAAGGCTTCAAGCGAAGTTAGCTAATAGAGTCAAGGGTTCTCAACCTTGGAAAATAATCAAGGACAAGGTTTCCCAACTCCATCAGTTCGTAGCTAGAGCTAGATTAGATTTTCAATTTAAAACTGCACATGAGCTACTTAGCAAGTGTGAGGTTTTAGTTGTTGAAGATTTGAGCGTCAAAAATCTAACTAGACGTGCCAAGCCCAAGACTGATATTGAGAATGGTAATTTGGTTTATTTGCCTAACGGTCAGTCAGCTAAGAGTGGTTTGAATAAATCCATGCTTGATGCTGCTCACGGGCAATTCGCCAACGTTCTGAAATATGTCGCCTGGAAACTAGGTAAAAGTGTTTTATTTGTTGATCCAAAGGGAACTTCCCAGCACTGTTGGAACTGCCTCAACAAAGTCCCGAAAGAATTATCGGAACGGTGGCATTCTTGTCAATGTGGAGAATCTTTGGATCGAGATGAAAATTCAGCCAAACTCATAAGAAAAATTGGTCTGAGTTACAAAAGTGGCGGGGGAACTCCGTCACTCAAAAAAGCCTTTGAAAAAAAGGAAAAAGAAGCCTGCGGTCTAACTGTACTCAGTTGACCGTCAGGTTCGTTCACAATCGTCCTACTAAATTAGCCACCATTAATCCTAGTACAACCGGCTGAATCGGCTTAACCATATGCCTTTGAAAACCAGCTTCGATCGCCATTTCGCGTTCTTTATCGCTCGCATAGGCAGTCAGCGCCGCGGCTGGGATTTCTCCTCCGGCTTCCGCAGCAAGAGATCGCACTTCTCGAATTAAGAAATACCCATCTTCCTCTGGCATTCCGATATCGGAGATGAGCACATCATATCTGCCCGGATTTTCAGTCAAAGCAGCGATCGCACTTCTGGCAGATGCAACAGCCAAAACCTCCGCCCCGTAGCCTTCAAGCACAAATTGTAAGAAGTCGCGCGTATCTATCTGATCATCTACGGCTAAGATGTGCAAGCCTTCTAGAGAGGGGACGCGATCGCTAGAGGCGTTTAAAGGCCCTACCAAAGCAGTTGACTTTAAATCGATCGCCGATGTCAACTCTTGAGGTAGCGATCGCAACGGCAATCTCACAGTCATTGTAGTTCCTTGTCCCTCACCCGGACTTTCGGCTTGCACCGTTCCCCCGTGCAATTCAACCAGGTGACGCACGATCGATAAACCCAATCCCAGCCCTTGATTGGTCTTAGTGCTGCTGGCATCACCTTGATGGAAACGATCGAAAATATACGGCAAAAATTGTGCCTCAATCCCTTTTCCCGTATCGCTGACTCGAAGTTCAGCATGATTCTCAATCGCCGATAGCATGATTTCCACTCGTCCCCCCGCCGGAGTAAACTTAATCGCATTAGACAGAAGATTCCACACAACTTGCTGCAAGCGATTAATATCTCCTAAAACACTCGTAGAAATCAACTCCGAAACAATTTGAATGTTTTTTGCCTCGGCTGATAATTGAACCCCCTCCAGCGCTGCTTGCACCACTAACCGCAGATCGATCGGACAAATGCACAGTTGAAGCTTGCCGCTGGTAATCCGGGAAATATCCAGGATATCTTCGATTAACTGAGATTGCGCCCTCGCGCTGCGCTCGATCACCTCTAAAGCCTTAGTAACGGCTGGTTCCTTCAGTTCCCCCGAACGCAGAATTTGTGCCCAGCCCAGGATCGGAGTCAAAGGATTGCGTAATTCATGGGAGAGATTCGCCAGAAATTCATCTTTACTACGGTTGGCTGTTTCTGCCTGTTGGCGGGCCAACTGTTCATGCAGTAATAACTGCGATCGTACAGTCTCAAACTGCTTGCGCTGCGTGATATCCTCGATCGACAACAGAATCATTAAAGCTTGGTCTTCTCTTTCAAGTTTACAAGCATTCAGCAGCATGGTTTTGGGCCCGATCTGCTCAAACAGGTGATCCAACTCAAAGTTTTCAAGCTGAACATCACTAACCAGAATATCTTCCAGAATCCATCGCACTTGGGGGATATTCCACTGCCCGTTGCCTAGCTCAAACAGCGAAGATTTTGCTACTTCTGACGGTGAAACCTGAAACATTTCATAGAACGATCGATTTGCTTTATTCACTCGGAAATCAGCATCTAGGACGACTAAAGGCGTTTGCACAGTTTCCACAATGGTTTCAGCATAATTTCGGGCCTCCTCCAAGGTTCTGGCACTGCGTTTAAGAGCATCAATATCGAGCAAAACCATCACCACACCGTCAATCTGGTTTTCCGTTGTCCGGTAAGGACGAATGCGGAGGTTGTACCAATATCCCGATAAAGTTTGAACTTCTTGTTCTTTCGTCTGGAGAGTATCAATCACCTCCAAAATCATCTGTTCCAAGTCAGGAACGTTCAGAGTTGAGCGGATGTCGCTAAAAGGCCGTCCAACATCTGTGGGAATCACACTAAAAATTTGCTGTGCCGTTGGCGTAAAGCGTCGAATCTGTAAATCGTTTGTCAGCATTAAAATAGGGATATTGATACTGGAAAGCAAATTTATCAGATCGTTATTCACCAGGCTTTGTTCAGTATTGCGGCTGCGAAGTTCATCGTTAGTGGTAGTGAGTTCCTCGTTAGTGGCTTGAATCTCTTCTTTGGCAGTCTCTAACTCCTCATTCGTGCTTTGCAACTCCTCGTTGCTGGATAGGATTTCTTCGTTGGCAATTTTGAGGTCTTGGTTGAGACTTTCCTGATCCTGGATCACCGCTTGCAGTTGAGATTGAGCCGCAGTTTTTTCTTGGTTAGCCGCTGCAACTTGCTGGCTCAGCAGCTCAATTTCGCGCACTAAATCAGCTTGCTCGAAGCTTTCAGAAGGGAGAGTGCTGAAGTTAAGCACGGGGGGTGCAGCCTCTTCAAATACCACCAAAAAGTAGCGTCCTTCGACCGCCGGTGGCCCGAAGGGAATCACCTCAAAATTGACGATACTCGATCGTCCGCCCGATTCAAGCAATACCCTTTCTTTCCTAATGGTTACGTTCTGCGTTTGTGCCTGATAAATCGCGGTGCGAAGCTCAACCAGCAAGCCTGCCCTTGCCATTGCCAGCAAGTTTAAGTCGGGCGTTCCGGCTACCACTCTCAAGTAAGGATCGATGTCTCCCCGCACTTGCAGGATTTTCATCTGCTCGTTGACAACCACACTGGCTGGGGCATATCGATTTAAAATCAGTTGGTCAGTTTCTTGTTGTAAATCCAAGCTATTCGTAAAATTGTTTTTCACTTCCTCCCGTTCACGTGCTTTAGCGACGGGATAGGAACTCGGCGTAAACGAAAAATGGGGACGAGTCGCAGTCAACTTTTTGGCATAAATTTTAGACTTTTTATCCACTGAAGTAAACAAGTAGGAAAATTCTCCGGTACTCTCAGAAGTGCCTAACAGGAGAAAGCCCGTTGGCTTAAGACTGTAATGGAAAATCGGCATCACTTTTTTTTGCAATGACTCTCCCAAGTAGATCAGCACATTGCGACAGCTAACTAAATCGATATTGGAAAAAGGCGGGTCACTGCCTAAGTCTTGTCGGGCAAATACACAAAGTTCGCGGACTGCCTTGCTGATTCTATAGCTACCTCTTGCTTCGGCAATAAAGAAGCGAGTACGTCGTTCTGGTGAAACATCTACCATCTGGTTTTCTGAGTAGACGCCACACCTCGCTTTGTTGATAGCGTGTTCGCCAATGTCCGTGGCAAAAATCTGGATCGGTGGCTGAATGGCTCGATCGCCCAAAAACTCTAACAAGCAAATGGCGATCGAATAAACTTCTTCACCTGTCGAACATCCCGCCACCCAAATCCGAATCGGAGTTTCGGCCGATTTATTTTTGGTAATCGTGGGGAAAACCAGTTCTTTTAACTTTTCAAAGGCTTCGGGATCGCGGAAAAAACTGGTAACGTGGATCAGGATTTCTTCATACAGGGCTGTGACTTCAGCCGAATTGTATCGAAGATGTTGGGCGTAATCATCCAAGATTTCCAGCTTGTACAACACCATCCGTCGCTGGATGCGTCGAGCGATCGTCCTGGGTTTGTACTGGCTAAAATCAACGCCTGTGGTGGATTTCAGCAGCGCAAAAATAGTAGCCAGGGCATCTCCCTGTTCGGGCGATTCCTCAACTTTTGTCATGGCAAGCGGGCCAGTGAGAAGGGGATTGTGACTATAGTTTGCCAGTTCCTCGGCAATTTTTTCCGGTGGCAGAACGAAATCGACATTGCCTGTCGCAACAGCGGTATTCGGCATACTATCGAATTTTGCTGTGTCTTGACATTGAGCAAAAGTCATGCCTCCGGCTGCTTTGATTGCCTTGAGCCCGAGTGAACCGTCTCCGTCTCCCCCGGATAATACTACGGCGATCGCTTTGTGCCCGCGATCGATCGCCAATGAGGTAAAAAACGCATCTCCCGGCATATATTTGCCATAAACCTTCTCGCGCGGTGATAGTTGCAGGACGCCTTTAGATAGCACCATCTTGGTGTTAGGCGGAATAACGTAGACTTGATTGGGTTCTACAGCTACGCCGTCTTTTACCTCATTCACAGGCATTTGGGTGGTTCTCGCAAGAATCTCGCTAAGCAGACTTTTGTGATTGGGATCTAAATGCTGAATCAGCACAAACGCCATACCCGTATCGGCCGGTAAATGGCTGAGTAACTGCGTGAATGCTTCCAAACCTCCTGCTGAGGCGGCAATCCCAACAATGGGAAAGGGGGCATCGGTTTCGGTTAATTGTTCGGTATCGAGGGCGGCTGGTGCGATGGCTTCGGGTGTATTTTCTGGAGATAATTGAGGAGAAGTCATGCTATGAAGTCGAGGACTTCAGCTATTCAGCAACCTACAGTTCTCGCAAGATGCTGCTGAAGAACCCGTACTATACTTAAGTATACCTTAAGTTATGGGTATTATGCAACTCATTTAATGAGTAAGTATACTGTTGGAGCCATGATCTGAGCGCTCTCGAACAACTCTATCTGCTGTTGGGGCGATCGTAACGAGAGGCTGGCAATAACCAAGTAGTATATCTGCTTGCCTACTTAGCTTTTTTCACCGACAAGTGTAGCAGACAGCGGGATTACTGATTCCGTATTAATTCTAGCAGTATAAGCGACTTGTGCGCCTTGTATTCCTTTTAAATCTTCTACTCGTTTTTGAATTTCGGAGACTCCAGCAGCTTTTAATGCTGTTAAAAATGCTTCGTCGCTGTAAACATCTTCGGAAAATGAAACTTCGTCACTTTTAGAAAGATTTTGAATGCGGGCGGCTTTGTTGACTGTAGAGCCAAAATAGTCGATCGAATTATTAAGATTTACCAGCAAAGCCGTACCTCGGTGAATGCCAATTCTGACTTGAATCCACTCTTGTGGTTGGCGAGTTGAGTTATACTCTCTCAAACAGGCTACAGCACCAGCGGCAGCCATAATTGCTTGTTCGTTGCTGATAAAGGAAGCCATGACAGCATCGCCGATGGTTTTAATGACTTTACCGCCAAATTTCTCGATCGACTCAAAGAAAATTTCAAAATGATCGCGCACAATATTGTAAGCTTTGGTATCTCCCAGTGTTTCGTACATTCTGGTAGAACCGGTAATATCAGTAAACATAATAGTAATCGCCCGAATCTTGACTCGCTCTCTTTCCGAGATTACTCGATCGCCGAACAAACGCTTATAATCCGGGTGATGAAGCAGTTGCATTCCTGACAGCCGCAGGGGCAGTTGTTCTACTGTCAATTCATCGGGCAATTCATCTGAATGCAAAATCAGCCCCGACAAATTGTGTTCGCTATTAGTTAATTCTATCTTGAGTTTTCCCGGACGCACGGCAAGCTCTTTTTTATCGAAATCTGGGCCGGCCAACTGCTGGAGTTGAATTTCTTGTATCTCTTCTGTTTCTTCGCCTTCCACCTTTAAAATCCCTTTAGCTAAAGTCAGGGGACAGCAGTAGCGATATCGACCTTTTTCTAAGCTAACTATCTCGGATTCGGTGCAGTATAAAGGTGTTACCAGTTGCAGTTTGCTCTGGAGTACGGGAGGGGGAGCGCAGACGGGCCGCAGTTGCGGGTCTTCGATTTCTTTGTTCAGGGAAAAAGTGACTTCCACGCGATCGAGCAAATCAATGTTGAACTCGCGCTCGCACATCGGGCAAAAAGACATTTCTGATGTGTCTGCCAAATCCTTAAATTCTTCTGTAATCATGTTGCAGTGCGGGCAGTGAATATCCCAGTGCAAGTCGAAGACACCGGCTTTTACTCCGTGCAGAAATTCGGAAGTAATTTTTTTAACATTCTTGACTGTATCGCCTGCTACGTAGTAAGGATTAATTCTCAATCTCTGCAAAATGTGGGAACCGATTAACCAGTTTTCGATTTGGTCGATCGTTCCTTTGCTCGAATTGGGACGTTTTTTGAGCTGTTCTAATTTTTCTTTTAATAGTCCGATTTTCATGATTCACTTGCCTTTGAGCCTCATGGCAAGAAATTTCTAAGTATTCTTTTGTGTAATTTGCTTGTCTAGTGTGTTTTTGCCTGAGAATGCTGATGAGTTGGGGAGCATCTCATATTTGTAAAAACACTTCTTCTGGCTCCTTCCTTCTTCCTCTTCTCTCTTCTCTCCTGCCTCCTGCCTCAAAACTCCTGCCTCAAAACTCCAATTTCTAGCGGAGGCCTGCTTTCATTGAGATGCTCCCGATGAGTTGGCACTTGTGCGGATGTCCCTGATGTTTGTAAATCTTAACAAATTAGCAGCGTAAAGGCTAGGTTTATTTAGGCAGATCGATCGCGCTGTCACTTGTTTTAATTCCAAGTGCGATCGCTGCATCTGCCTGCAGGAACATATTAAATTGTTGGTAATTGGTAATTGCTAATTGGTAATTGCTAATTGTCAACCACTAAGTAGGGAGACAGCAATGCCCATAGGTGTCAACTTAAGCTGTTAGCTCGCCAAGTTCGTTAGTCATCCCGTCAGTCCGCCAGGGGTTTCAACCCTTGCCGGACTATGGGTTTAACGTTAAGTTGACACCTATGGGCAATTCCGTTTCCCTACAAATGCCCGCGTACTTTTCAGAATTGATATTAATTGGTAATTAATGATTGGTAATTGGGACGTTTAAGGCAAAAAAAAAGAGGGAATTTTCCCTCTTTTAATCACACTAACTGTGATCTTATTCTTCCGTCGCAGGAGGGATTTCTTCCTCTACATCTAATACTGCTTCGGGTGCTGCTTCGGGTGCTGCTTCGGGTGCTGCTTCGGGTGCTACTTCGGGTGCTACTTCCGGCAGATCCTCTTCCATTGCTGAGGGTACATCTTCGAGTATTTCGTCGGAGAGGTCATCAGCATCGATCGAGTCTACAGGAATGTCTATGCCTGCTTTAGCTTGCTTTTGAGCGAGCATTTTCTCCCGGAACTTAGCTGCCATTTCCTCAGCTTTTTCGTATACCAATTCGCGATTTTTGACCATCGCGCCCGGTTCCGGTTCCAACTGCTTGGTGGAGAGAGAAATCCGGCCCCTCTCGGCATCCAAGTCAATGATCATCACTTTCACTTCGTCGTTGACATTGAAAACGCTATGAGGCGTATCGATGTGATCGTGTGAAATTTCCGAGATGTGCAGCAAGCCGCTGACGCCGCCGATGTCGATA
The DNA here is from genome assembly GCF_036705565.1 of Microcoleus sp. AT8-B5. Classification (NCBI taxonomy): domain Bacteria; kingdom Bacillati; phylum Cyanobacteriota; class Cyanophyceae; order Oscillatoriales; family Microcoleaceae; genus Microcoleus; species Microcoleus sp. AT8-B5. The sequence goes on along the minus strand of NZ_JAUBUY010000004.1, from coordinate 89,817 downwards.
AAGGCACCGTAAGGCTTGATACCGCGTACTGTACCGATGACGACTTCCCCGACTTCGAGGCGGTTCATCTTGCGCTCAACTAAGGCGCGACGATGACTCAACACTAGGCGGTTGCGGTCTTCGTCTACCTCTAAGAATTTTAATGGTAATTCTTCAGCGACTAATTCTTCCTTCGGTTTGCGGGTACTTATATGAGAACCGGGAATAAAGCCTCGCAAGCCTTCTATTCTCACGAGTGCGCCGCCGCGGTTCGTGGCAAATACTTGCGATCGTACTGTGGCATCTTCTGCTTGCAGTTGTCGCACTCTTTCCCACGCCCGCATATATTCGATGCGCCGGATGGACAGGGTTAATTGTCCGTCTTCATTTTCATCGGTTAGAATGAAAAATTCTCTGGTTTCGTTTGATTGCAATACCTCTTCAGGGCTTTCGACTCGATTGATCGACATTTCCTGAATGGGAATGTAAGCTGCTGTTTTAGCACCGATATCAATCAGAGCGCCCCTGGGTTCTATACTAAAAACTGTACCCGCTACTACATCGCCCGGGCTAAAGTGATAGTCATATTTATCAAGTAGGGCTGCAAAATCTTCGTGAGTAAAGCCGATGTCTTTGACTGTGGTTTTGAGATTGACCATGCGAATAGTTTCCTAGGATTTCTCTCCTTCATGTTTTTCGTTTGTGCCGGCAGATATTCGAGATTTTGGTGAAAAAGCGATTAACTTTTTTCAAAATCTTTTACTAAAGTCAGTTTTCGCTAACTTTTGCCGGGTGCAACTGCACACCAGCGCTTGCCATTACTGTTACTCCATACTCTGTGTTAAAACGTTGAATCTTAACATTCCGAGTCAAGTAGACTATTTTGACACTCTCAGGTATAAATAAACTGAGATTCTTCGTTCAACGAGCCGACTTGCTGGCGACAGGATTACTCCAGTCTAAGTAGAGGTCGGTTTCTCCAGAAGCGTAAATTTCGGTATGTCCTACCGTATTTAATTAGTCACCGAGCTTTAGTTAGGTTTTGTTCAAATGCGAGCTTTCCTAAACTGCAACACCGTTAGGTGTGACTACGCACTCAACTAATCCAGTTAAGTTTTTACGTTGTCTAGTTATACTCTATTTTAGACCGATGACGATCATATCACACCCAGCACTGTTACTGAGAAAAAAGAACACTCGCTCGAATGAGAGTCCCTTGAGTCGCTATTCCTCCGGGCCTTCATCGGGACACGGTTTTCAATCTCAAGCGAATATTTCTCTAAATTAATTTAAGCGAGCTTAGCTGGGAGTTGCACAGGATGCTGGGCTTTCTCGATCGACTGCTTCGGAATCCGGCAAATCTGCGTCAAAATTTGTCCCTGTTTCTGTATCTTCAGCTTCGTTGAGGGGATTCTGAAGGTGATTTAGGGTATCTACAAAATCTCGGATGCCTCGAAATTGCCGATATACCGAGGCAAAACGGACATAAGCGACTTCGCTGAGGGGTCGCAGGTGCAACAGCACCAGTTCCCCTATTTCTGAACTGGCGATTTCTCGGAGCGATCGACCTTGAAGTTGTGCCTCGATTTCTTCTGCCAGAGTTTCGAGATGCCCGGAAGACAAACCGGTTTTTTCGCAGGCCCGAATCAATCCCCGAACTAATTTTGACCTGTCAAAAGATTCGCGCTTGCCGTCCCGCTTGATCACCGTAATCGGCACAAATTCTATGCGTTCGTAGGTTGTGAAGCGGTGCTGGCAGTTCAAACACTCACGCCGCCGACGGATGCTTTGACCTGATTCGGCTGAACGCGATTCTAGAACGCGGCTATTTGTGTGTTGGCAGGAGGAACAGCGCATGATTGCTGATTTTAACAGGCATTGCCAGCAAATTGCCATTCATCTAACCGCTTGGGGTCTGATGAATGGCTGGACTAGAAAAATCACTTAGCACACAGCGGTGAAAGAGTCCCGCACCAAATTAGATCGCTATGATGCGGGCTAACCGCAGTCCGGTTCAGGATATTTTGGACTTACCGCAGGCGTATAGCTAATTATTTGCCAATCCGGGGAGGTTCCCGAAATGCGATCGCAAAAAATAGTACGCCTATGGCTAAAGCCAGAATCAAAATGTAAGCAACACTTTCCATGTTAAATTTTCCCTATCTTCCCTTGCCGTATTATTTTATCGTGAACAAACCTGACGGTCAACTGAGTACAGTTAGACCGCAGGCTTCTTTTTCCTTTTTTTCAAAGGCTTTTTATAGTGAGGTAGTTCCACCCCCACTTGCTAATATAGTATCAGAGTATTTCCCGATCATCTTGGGGTTTAAAAGAATAATTGTCGGTTTCGGTACCAAAACCCAACAAACCTTTCATCCCAAGGAGTAATTCCCAACGAGGTACGGGGCCGAGCGCTCAGATTAATCCCCTCTAAATATACGTTCGGGACTTCCCGGCTGGTAGTTAATTGCTGGTTTTATTATTAACTAAAAAAACCCGGTTTCTTGAAGAAACCGGGTTTTTTACACCGGGGATGTTTCCCGGCTAGCCAGAGGCTGGCAAAATTTAGAGAGGTTCTTGTCTTCTGGTGGTCACGTCGCCCAGTTTTTGGAACAGGCCCCACTCGACTTGTTCTTCCAAGTCAGCCTCAACTCCAGCAAACACGTCGCGGAAAATAGTCCGAGAACCGTGCCAGATATGGCCGAAGAAGAATAGCAAAGCAAAGCAAACGTGTCCGAAAGTGAACCAACCGCGAGTCGAAGTGCGGAAAACGCCGTCAGAATTCAAGGTTTCGCGATCGAATTCAAACACTTCACCCTTTTGAGCAGCGCGAGCAAACTTCTTAACATCTAGAGGATTATTAAAGGTTTGACCGTTAAGTTCACCACCGTAGAAGCTGACGGTAACTCCGCTTTGTTCAAAGCTGTATTTTGATTCAGCACGGCGGAAGGGGATGTCAGCGCGAACGACCCCATCTTTGTCCGTCAAAATTACTGGGAAAGTTTCAAAGAAGTTGGGGAGGCGGCGAACCGACAATACCCGACCTTCGCTGTCAGTAAATACTGGATGGCCCAGCCAAGATTTAGCAATACCGTCGCCATTGACCATCGCGCCGGCCCGGAACAAACCGCCTTTAGCAGGAGAGTTGCCCACGTAGTCGTAGAAAGCCAATTTTTCGGGAATTTGTTCGTAAGCGGATTGGAAGCTAGCGCCACCGGCCAAGCTAGCTTGAGCTCTGCGATCGATTTCTTGTTGGAAATAGCCGCTGTCCCACTGATAGCGAGTCGGGCCAAAAAGTTCGATCGGAGTTGCAGCAGAACCGTACCACATCGTACCCGCAACCACAAAGGCTGCGAAGAACACGGCAGCGATACTGCTAGAAAGTACAGTTTCGATATTCCCCATCCGCAGGGCTTTGTAAAGACGTTCCGGCGGCCGCACTGTCAAGTGGAACAAACCGGCAATTACGCCGACTACGCCCGCTGCAATGTGGTGAGCCACGATGCCGCCCGGATTGAACGGATCGAAGCCTTCAGGGCCCCAAGCAGGCGCCACTGGCTGGACGTGACCGGTCAGGCCGTAGGGGTCGGACACCCACATTCCGGGGCCAAAAAGTCCCGAAAGGTGAAATGCGCCGAAGCCGAAGCAGAGCAAGCCGGAGAGGAACAGGTGAATGCCAAACATTTTTGGCAAGTCGAGGGCTGGTTCACCGGTGCGAGGGTCTCTGAAAAGTTCTAAGTCCCAAAATACCCAGTGCCAAACTGCTGCTAAGAACAGCAGGCCAGAGAGGACGATGTGAGCGATTGCGACGCCTTCAAAGGACCAGAAGCCCGGATCGACGTTACCTTCGCCAGTGATGCTCCAACCGCCCCAAGAACCCGTAACTCCCAAGCGAGTCATGAAGGGCAACACGAACATCCCTTGACGCCACATTGGGTTCAGAACTGGGTCTGTGGGGTCAAAAACTGCTAGTTCATAAAGGGCCATTGAGCCGGCCCAACCTGCCACGAGGGCTGTGTGCATTAAGTGTACAGAAATCAATCGGCCTGGGTCATTTAAGACGACTGTGTGTACGCGATACCAGGGTAGTCCCATTGACTGCGGTTCTCCAAGGTGTAAGTGATGATGTCTATTTTTACGGAAAAATCAGATTCTCAATCCCCAGCAGTTACCTGCAGGGTTTAAACTCTGCCTTTTGCCGACTGCCATCTACCTTCAAAGGTGGAGGCATAAAAATGAAAGTTATTTAAAGAAGTGTATCGAGTGTTAGAACCGATTGCAATATGTTGAGCATTACATTAGTTGCGGGTTGCCCATTTCGCAGCGGGCGGCGATCGTCCCGAGGCGTTCGAGGACTTGCTCGGCATCGATCAGTCTGGTGAGGGTGACGTTGCCGATATTTTTGGCGGGATCGGCGGGATCGGGACGGACTGCGGGTTGGACTTCTACCATGAGTACGGCGTCTTCTACGCGGTAGAGCCACATTTTTTCGTTGCGATCGGAAAGACAGAGGTTGAGCTGTTGGATGTCCGGCGCCCGCCTCCAGGCGGCGTGACTCCACTCGCCGCCGACGCCCCAAACGCGCCCAACTTTCCAGCCGTCGGATAAGAAGAAGTATTTCACTTGTGTACGCTTGTTGAGATTTTTTTGTCTAACATAACGCAAAACTGGAAAAGTACGGAATTGTTGAACCGCGAAGACGCCAAGGACGCGAAGGAAGAGGAGAGAAGATGTAGGTAATCTGCAAGCTGTTGGGTAAATCTACAGAATTGTCCGATAAGTTTCGGTCTGGTCGATCGGTAAAATATCCAATCTTAGATTTTTCAAGTCGAGTGCAGTTCCCAGCATTTCGAGGAGGAATACTCGTCACAGCGGCTCGCTTGGGTCAGAAAGTTCTAAACATTCAAATGTGCCTTCGGGCCCTAACAAGGTTGTGGTAATTTTGCTGTTTTGGTCGCTGGCTGTCGATCGCATCATCTTAATCTCGGTTAATATGCGCCAATTATGAGCGTTCGATATTTGACCAAACCTTTTAATATACTATATAATGGTATTAAATGACAGGTGCCCTGAACTGCACGGGGAGGTATGGTACGGTTGAGATACCGTGCGCCTGTCAGAGACCAGGTGCCCCGAACTGCACGGGGAGGTATGGTACGGTTGAGATACCGTGCGCCTGTCAGAGACCAGGTGCCCCGAACTGCACGGGGAGGTATGGTACGGTTGAGATACCGTGCGCCTGTCTAAAATCTTATTCAATAAAGGAACCCAGGACTCTCGCAGTCGTGGGTTTCTGATTAAATATCTTTCTTCGCTTAGGGAAGGAGTTCGCGATCGATCGAGCCTTCAAAGTTGTTTTCAGCGTGCATATAAATATTGTTATTCGATCGACTATTGTCTATAATATGCTATGTAAGGCATAATCGATCCAAATGACATGGAACATTCAGTTTCACTTTGATTTTTACTCTGAGTTTAGCGAATTCCCCACTGATGTCAGATTAGAGCTTTTAGCAAAACTCACACTGTTACAAGAATTTGGCCCAAACCTCAAGCGTCCTCACGTCGATACTCTCAATGGTTCTACCTACACCAATATGAAAGAACTTAGGTTTCAGGCGGCTGATGGAGTTTGGCGAGTCGCTTTTGCATTTGACCCCCGCAGAGAAGCGATTTTGTTGGTAGCTGGGGACAAATCGGGTAGTAGTGAGAAGCGATTTTACAAGCAAATAATTAAGATAGCAGATAGTAGATTTACCGACCATTTGAATAAGTTAATGGAGCCAGAAACCGATGACAATTAGCCTGAAGACTATTATGGATAATTTGCCTCCCGAACAACGAGCAATAGTCGAAAAGCGATCGGTTGAATTAATGGCTGAAGAAATGACATTGCAAGACTTACGAAAAGCCAGAAAATTTACTCAGATTCGCATGGCAGAATTATTAAATATGCGTCAAGAAAATGTCTCGCGACTAGAACGCCGTGCGGATTTGTTGGTATCTACTTTGCAAAGTTATATCGCGGCAATGGGTGGGGAGTTGTCATTTGTCGTAGAATTCAAAGATCGACCCCCCGTAAAAATTACTGGATTAACATCGATGTTTGAAGAAAGCAGCTACACTAATGGAGAGGAAGAGTTTTAATTGAGGAACACCTGTTGTTAAAGTGAGAGCGATCGAACCTTTTCGCATCTAGAGACCGACGATCAAAAACATCGTATCCGATAAGTACGCATCCGCATTAAACTCTGAAGTCAATTAGACATCTTCTAAAAAGATTTTGTCAGCCTTTCCCTACCTGGACTAAAACCTAATTTTGCCAGATGTCTATTATTCAATCTAAAATCTAAAATCTAAAATCTAAAATCGAATGACTGCACAAACACCAGTACAATTCCAAGACAGTTTCGACATCATCGTAGTAGGTGGCGGACACTCCGGCTGCGAAGCCGCCCTCGCCACTTCTCGCCTCGGCTGTCGCACCCTTCTCCTCACCCTCAACCTCGACAAAATTGCGTGGCAACCTTGCAATCCGGCTGTCGGCGGCCCGGCTAAAACCCAACTTACTAACGAAGTTGATGCGTTAGGCGGGGAAATTGGCAAAATGGCCGATCGCACTTACTTACAAAAGCGCGTCCTCAACGCTTCGAGAGGCCCCGCAGTGTGGGCGCTGAGAGCACAAACAGACAAGCGGGAATACGCCGCTGTGATGAATAATATTGTTGAAAACCAACCCAATTTGACCATCCGCGAAGCGATGGTGACAGACTTAGTTTTGGGCAAAAACGAAGAAGTTATCGGAGTCGAAACATACTTCGGCGTCGCTTTTGAATGCAAAGCAGTAATTCTGACAACAGGTACTTTTTTAGGTGGCACGATTTGGGTGGGCAATAAGTCGATGCCCGCCGGACGGGCGGGAGAATTTGCCGCCGTTGGTTTGACGGAAACTCTCAATCGTTTGGGCTTTGAAACTGGCAGGTTAAAAACAGGAACTCCGGCAAGAGTTGACAAACGTACTCTCGATTACACCAACCTGGAACCGCAGCCGGGAGATGCAGAGGTTCGCTGGTTTAGTTTCGATCCAGAAGTTTGGATCGAACGGGAACAAATGCCTTGTTACTTAACTAGAACTACGCCTGAAACTCACCAGTTAATTAGAGACAATTTGCACCTTTCTCCAGTCTACGGCGGCTGGGTTGATGCGAAGGGGCCGCGCTATTGTCCGAGTATTGAAGATAAGATTGTGCGGTTTGCGGATAAGGAAAGTCACCAGATTTTTATTGAACCGGAAGGTAGAGATATTCCTGAACTTTATATTCAAGGATTTTCTACTGGTTTACCGGAAAATTTGCAATTGCAAATGCTGCGGACTCTTCCGGGTTTGGAAAAGTGCGAGATGATGCGCCCTGCTTATGCTGTGGAGTACGATTATTTGCCCGCTACTCAGTGCTTTCCGACGCTGATGACGAAGAAGATCGAAGGGCTGTTTTGCGCGGGTCAGGTGAACGGTACAACTGGATATGAGGAGGCGGCTGCACAGGGGATTGTGGCGGGGATTAATGCGGCTCGGTTTGCGAAAAATCAGGAGATGATTGTGTTTCCTCGCGAGCAAAGTTATATCGGGACTTTGATTGATGATTTGTGTACGAAGGATTTGCGGGAACCTTACCGGATGTTGACTTCGCGATCGGAATACCGGCTATTATTGCGATCGGACAATGCAGATCAACGCTTGACGCCGCTGGGACGGGAAATTGGTTTGATTGACGATCGCCGCTGGGAGTTGTTCGATCGCAAACAAGCTAATATTGTGGCAGAGAAGGAACGGTTGTACTCGACGCGGGTGAAAGAGCACGAGGAAGTAGGGAAGGCAATTTTTGCTGACACTCAACAAGCAATTAAAGGTTCAATTACTCTGGCTGATTTGTTGCGTCGTCCTGGTTTTCATTATGTGGATTTGGAACGCTACAATTTAGGCAATTCTAGTCTGAAGTTGGCTGAGAAAGATGGTGCAGAAATTGACATCAAATATTCCGGCTACCTGCAAAGACAGCAAAATCAAATCGATGACATTGCCAAACACGAACGCCGACAATTGCCTGCGGATTTGGATTACATGGCAATTACAACTCTATCCAAAGAATCGCGGGAAAAATTGGCTAAGGTGAAACCGCTGACGATTGGCCAAGCGGCGAGAATTGGCGGAGTAAATCCGGCTGATGTTAATGCTTTGTTGATTTTTCTGGAAGTGCGAAACCGTCAGCAGCCAGCGGGTGTAGGAAAATAACCTCAACTAGAGGTGTTTCAAAGCTGCCTTCAATTTTATGCAATATACCAATCCTTGCAGGAGTCGTAAACTTTTTACCCCACCCCAACCCTCCCCTTATCAAGGGGAGGGAGTAAGAAATTCACAAATGATGCGAGGATTGCTATAGTAGTATGAAAAAGTTTGGCTATTGTGGCACCACTTTTTTGTTTGGCGGCTTTCATATTGATGGATATAGATTCTGGGCTTTGCTGAGTCACGGTATGAATCAACTTTTATCGGAATTTACAAAACTCACCAGACTTGGCTTATAAAAACTCCGAAATCGGGAATTGATACCTGTATTCAGCAACGCCACAAAAACGGAAAACTGGCAGAATGTCAACTATAATTGATGAAACTCTGCCAGTCTATTGTAGATATTTATCAATCCTCGAACCCCAACTTCCATAAAGAGTGCGAGAGAGAGGGGGAGACAGCGAGAGGGAGAGGGGGAGAGGGGGAGAAGTGGGAAACACAGTTAAATTCATCCGTGTATCCGTGTCCGAATCCGTGTCGTGCCTTCCTTCTTCCCTCTTCCTTCTTCCTTCTTCCTTCCTTTAATGTGCCCAGAGAATCACGCCAGCTTCATAAGGACTGCTGAGATTATCGTGCTTCGGCAAAACCCGCAAGGACAAGCCTTGCAAACCGCTAGAAGTATAAGTAATGTCAGCCGTATAAAGGCTAGCATTCTGAGAATCTTCACCCAAATACTCCATCACCACCGGCACGCCACCAATGATATCGCCGTTAGCATCAACCGAGCCTTGATAAAGTTCAACTTGCACGTCTGCAGGCGTCAATCCCATCAGATTAATCCGAGATTTAACAGAGATAGACTGATTGACCTTAACTTCCTTATCCTGGGAAATATCAACAGCCTCAATCTTAATATCGTGCCATTTCGCGAGAACGTGCTTCTTCCAGTGAGACAACTCCTTGGCCGGAGTGCAATTATCCGAAGTCATGGTGTGGTAGCGATCGCTCACGGGGAAATAGGCCCGCCGCGCGTAATCCTTCACCATCCGAGCTGTATTGAACAAAGGACAATTCAAGCGAATAGAATCCTTCATTTTCGCCGTCCAACCGCGGGGAATTCCATCATCATCCCGGTTGTAAAATAGGGGTACAACTTCTTTTTCCATCAAGTCGTACAAAGCATTAGCCTCGACATCATCCTGATACTTAGTATCTTCGTAAAATTCCCCATGTCCGATCGGCCAACCGGTACGAACATAATCAGCCTCATCCCACCATCCGTCAAGAATGCTCAGATTCGGCAAACCATTCATCGAAGCTTTCATCCCGGATGTACCCGAAGCCTCACGCGGGCGGCGCGGCGTATTCAGCCACACATCGCAGCCAGACACCATCATCCGAGCCACGTTAATGTCGTAGTTCGGTAAAAACACCATCGAGCTCATCGTCTCGTGCTCGCGGATGAAGTGAACGATATCCCGAATCAATTCCTTACCCGGAATATCCATCGGGTGAGCCTTCCCAGCAATCACAAACTGCACCGGGCGATTTTGATCCCGCATGATCCGCATAATTCGATCGACATCGCGCAAAAACAGCGTCGCCCGCTTGTAAGTAGCAAAGCGGCGGGCAAACCCGATCGTCAGCACCTTCGGATTGAGAGCCTCCCGCGCGTGTTCGATTTCCGTTTGGGCCGCACCGCGCTCGCGCAAAGTCTTTTGCAGCCACTCCCGCGCGAACACCACCAACTCTGATCGACAGCGTTCGTGATTGCGCCATAGTTCCTCATCAGGAATCGACGAAAGCCTGTCCCATAGACGATCGTCCTTACCGGTCATTTCCCAGTCCGGGCCAAGGTATCGATCGTACAACTCCTGAGTAGACTTCGCCACACAACTGCGAGCGTGCACCCCGTTGGTAATCGAAGTAATCGGTACTTCTTCCTGGGGCAAACCCGGCCACAAACCCTGAAACATCGGGCGCGACACCACACCGTGCAAAGCCGCCACCCCGTTGACAAAACTCGACATTTTAATTGCCAAAATTGCCATATTCAGAGGTGCGGACAAATCGCCAGTATTCTCCCGGCCCAATCCCAGAAACTCATCTTGCGACAAGCCAAACATCTTGGGATAGTGACTCAGATAGTGCATCACCATATCCGGCTCGAACAAGTCAAACCCAGCAGGCACAGGAGTGTGAGTCGTAAACATACTGCTCGAAACCACCACCTGTTCCGCTTCTACGAAACTCAGGTGATATTCCTCCATCAGCATCCGAATGCGTTCCAAAGCCATGAAAGCCGCGTGGCCTTCATTCATGTGATAAGCCGTAACTGTCAGCCCCAATGCCTTGAGCATTTTCACGCCACCGATGCCCAGCATGATTTCTTGGTGCATCCGCAGAGTTTTATCACCGCCATACAGTTGGTCGGTAATATCTTGGTCGTAGCGGCTGTTAGGTTCAATATTTGTATCCATTAGGTACAAAGGAACCGTTCCCACTTGTACTCGCCAAATCCGGGCATACACCTTGCGGCCGGGATAGTCTACCTCAATCCGCAATTCCGAACCGTCGGGATTGCGTTCTGGGTGCAGCGGCATATTGTAGAAATCATTGAGCGGATAGCGTTCTTGCTGCCAGCCGTCGGCGTTGAGATACTGCGAAAAATAGCCTTCTTGGTAAAGCAGGCCGACACCGACTAAGGGCAAGCCCAAATCGCTAGCTGATTTGAGGTGGTCGCCTGCGAGCACGCCCAAACCGCCGGAATAGATGGGTAGGGCTTTAACTAAGCCGAATTCCATCGAAAAGTAAGCGTAGCATTCTTGCTGCTCGGTGCCGCGCTGTTTCCGGTACCAGGCGCGATTTTTGAGATAATCGTCTAACTGCTGGGCTGCTCGGTTCATTTGGGCAATGAAGCCTTCGTCTTCTGCCATTTCTTGCAGTCGCTCTTGAGATATGGTTCCGAGCATCAGCACCGGGTTTTGGTTGCTGGAGTCCCACAGGTCTCGATCGAGGCGGCGGAAGAGGTCTTTGGTATCGACGTTCCAGTCCCAGTGCAAGTTGTAGGCAAGCTTGCGTAGGGGTTCGAGAATTGTCGGTAGCGAGGGGGAAACGTTAAATGTGCGAATTGGCTGCATAGACAAAGCATTTATGTTGGGGTAGCGATATTTTCCTCTGTCTTTGGGTACAAGTCCGTTATTCTGCACACTATTTTAAGTTTTAAGCGGCGGGGGGCGATCGGCTGTTACCTTAACTGCGGTGGGCCGAGCAAATGCCGATCGCCCGCAAAACAGCTTTTCGCACTTCTGGATGAGATTGCTCAATACCGTTAGACCGAAAAATCCAGTGTCCGCCGCCCGCGTGTTCCAGCAAAATTCTCTTTCCATCGGGCAAAACTATTTGCCACAAGTTTAAAACGGAGGTTTTAACTAGCTTGCACTGAATTTCGCGCAAGTTGGTTTCCATGAGCTTGAGTTGATGCAGTACCTGATTTTGTGCCGCTGATTTCATGGGATTTTCACTCCTGATTTAACGCTTGTGAGAGAAAGGGGCATGGTTCTGCAAGTCCAAACCCCAGCAGGTTAAGGGGTATGCAGGTGTTTCATGTCAAAACACTTGCACGCCGATCGCACTGCACGTGCAATCTGCCATTAAATTATTGCACGTGCAACGCTCTGAGTCAATAGTCGCACGTGCAATAATTGTGGGGAAGTCCCGTTATGTTTCAAGCCTATGGAAAATCGGAAAAAGAAAACGATCAACGCTACTCTACGTCTAGAGGAAGAAGATTGGGAAGCACTGGACGAGAAAGCGAAAGCATTGGGGATGTCTTCCCGGACGCAACTTCTCAGGGAAATAGCACGAGGTTTTATAGAAACAAAGCAAGTTCTGTCTACTCAGGACAAAGAAGTATTGGGAAAATTTTAAGCCAGTTGAAAGAATTGCAGCGCTCTCACCTGGCCTATCTAGAATCTCACGAACAAATACTTAAAGTTAGATTGCAAGCGGCTCAAGAACATCACAATCAAGTTCTTGAACAAATGAAGCTGCTAGAACAAGAAATTATTGTCCTTATGAAAAAGGAGTAGTAGAAACCAGCGATTGTTGAAATCGCTGGCTTTTGCAAGGCGATCGGCCTCTAAGTACAGTCCTCGACCCGCAAACTCTATTTGTAGGGTGCTGAGGTTGCACCTTACACTATTGTCAGCAATAGATAAATCTTGAACCGCGCCTCACCCACACTACAAATGACTGATGACTAATAACTAATGACTAATGACTAATAACTAATGACTAATGACTAATTAAGCAATTTTCACTGGTTGCAACTGAGAATTTACCAATAGCTTCTTAGCATCATTGGCTGATAGTGCAGGGCTGAAATAATAACCCTGAATTTCTTGACAGTGGAGTTCGCGCAAACACTCCAACTGCTCTTTAGTTTCTACTCCTTCGGCTACCACGCTCAAGTTCAAATCTCGCCCCAGGGTCGCTACAGCCTTGGCGATCGCCCGTTCGCAGGGATCAGTCGTCAATCCGCTGACAAAGGATTTATCTATTTTTAAGATATTCAAGGGAAACTTTTTGAGATAATTTAGAGAACAATAACCCGTGCCGAAATCGTCCAGCGCAATTTGCACTCCCATATTCTGCAACTCCCTGAGAACTTTTGTGGTATAATCCACATCTTGCATGGCTGTAGTTTCGGTAATTTCTAACTCTAAATATTTGGGTGCTAAACCAGTTTTTTCCAAGCAGTTCGCTACCATTTCTAATAAATTAAATTGCTGGAACTGCCGAGCCGAAACGTTGACTGCTACCCGCAAATCTGGCTGCAAAGCATCCTGCCAAGCTTTATTTTGAGTGCAGGCTGTTTGCAGCACCCATTCCCCAATAGGTACAATGAGTCCGTTCTCTTCGGCGATGGGAATAAATGTAGCGGGAGTAACTAAACCTAATTGTGGATGTTGCCAGCGCAGCAGAGCTTCCATGCCCTGAATTTGCCAAGTAGTAATGTTGACTTTTGGCTGATAGAAAACCTCAAATTCTCCTTGTTCTAAAGCCTCGTGCAGTCTGTGTTCTATAGTTAGTAAATGGCTGCAGTGGGGATTAAGTGTTGAAGTATATAACTGATAGTTATTTCTTCCCATTTCTTTAGCGTAGTACAAGGCAGCATCGGCATTTTTGACTAAAGTTTCGGCCTCTTCACCATCATCGGGATAAAGGGCAATGCCGATGCTGCTGCTAACATGAAACGGTTGTCCTTCTAGTTTAAATGGTGGCTTTAAATTGTTGAGTATTCTTTGAGCTGTTTTAACGGCATCTTCTAAGCAATTGATGTCGGGAAGCAGTATGGTAAATTCGTCGCCTCCCCAGCGGGCTACCGTGTCAGTCGATCGCAAAGTGTCGCTGATGCGTCCGGCAAAACCTTCTAACAGGCGATCGCCCGCAGCGTGACCTAGTGTATCATTAATCTTTTTGAACCTGTCCAAGTCTAAAAACATCACAGCAAGCATTTTTTTTGTTTGTTTAGCTTGTTTTAAGGACGCCAGCAGCCTCTCGTTAAACAGTATCCGGTTCGGTAAACCGGTGAGTTGGTCATAAACAGCTTGATAGCGAATAATTTCTTCAGCTTGCTTGCGCTGAGTAATGTCCATCATCGTGCCGATCGCCCTGACTGCTTGGCCACTTTCATTGCGGATGATATAGCCGCGATCGAGCACAAAAACATATCCCCCGTCTGCACGGTGAAAGCTGTATTCTTCCGACCAACATTGAGCGTCTGAGTTCATTGTTTGGTTGAAGCTAAACATCACTCTTTCCCGTTCTTCGGGATGAATATTTAACCACCAAGATTCTAATTCTATCGTCTGAGTTTCGTTGAGTTTGTATCCAAATACTTTTTCAAATTCTTCGCTCAACCAATACTCATTTTTTAACAAATCAAAATCCCATACGGCATCATTTGTCGCCCGCGTCAGCAGGTGAAAGCGTTCTTCGCTTTTGCGTAGTTTTTCTTCGGATTGCACCCGTTCCGTTACATCCCGAAAGCTGAATACTCGGCCAGTAATTTTGCCTCCCGTGCGCTGAGGCAACGAGTAGCGCTCGAAGATTCTGCCATCTGTTAACTCAATGATATCGTAACTTTCTTCGGTAGGGCGATCGGACAATTCTTTAGCACGGTTGAGAAATATTTCCGGATATTTTAACTGGTTGATTCCAAAGGCCAAAATTTGGTTGTTATCTCTCGAATCCAGCAGGAAATCCGGCAACTGCCACATTTCGGCAAACTTGCGGTTAAAGGTGAGCACTGTGCCTCCACTGTCAACCGCCAGAATACCGTCAGCAGTAGATTCAATGGTTGCTTGAAGCAAGGAAAGAGATGTTTCTCGTTCTAACTCTGCTAATTTGCGATCGCTGATGTCAAATGCTGTGATTAATATTGAGGCTTTTTTTTCAAATTTTATAATATCTACAGTTGCTTCAATCCAGCGCATTTCTCCAGTTTTCGTGACTATTACTAATTCATATTTAGAGCCTGCTGTTGAGCGCGCATGACTGGATTTACCCCATTTTTTAACTATTTCTATAAAATCTAGATGAATTAAGTCGTATAAATCCAATGCTAGTAATTCTTCGCGAGTATATCCTGTCAGAGCTTCTGTCTCAGCATTGACATAGCGGAACTGTCTGCGGTGATAGATAAATGCAACAGCATTAACAGTTTCTATCAGTTGGCGAAACTTTTTTTCACTGCGTCGCAAATTTCTTTCAACCTGCTTGCTTTCGGTAATATTTTGTGCTATGTATAACTTACCGCTGACCTTGCCTTGACTGTCGCAAATAATTGAAATAGAAAGCAGTACAATTATTTTTTTTCGCTGTTTAGAAAGGTAGACTTTTTCCACGTTGTGGACAGAACCTTCGGCTGTTAAACTTCCTAAATCTAACACCGGGGCTGGTGATTCACTTTTCTTAAAAAGTCCGGCTATTGGTTTGCCTAACAACTCTTTTTTAGAGTATCCCAAAAGTTGACAGGTAGCTTGGTTTAACGATAGGATATGACCGCCTGGAGTCGTCGCGATTATCGAGACGTTCATTTCCTCACAAATATCGAGAGCATATTCGGCAGTTTGCTGCAAATCTTGGGTCATCTGGGCAATAGTATGCCAGATATCCTGTTCTTTTTTTGGATATAACACTTTTTCTCCTTTTGGTAGCTTGTCATTCTCTGTTTCAGACTTCGGCTTGATTAACCTCATCGTCTTGGATAAGCTATTTACTGTCTTCTCCCGGATCAATAATGAAATTACTAAACAAAGACAAACCAGAAAATAGCCGATGATTTTTAACCTAACATTAGGTTCTTCTTTATTGGTATTTTGAGAGTTAATCTGATTGTAATTTGGTAATATTCGTGGTTCAATTTGGGATAAATGATTCAAAAATAATGCGGCGCTTCCAGAGGTAAGGGGACGAGATGCCGATCGCAAATAGCTATGTTTTTGAGACAGCACCAAAACCCTTTCTACAGGGTGAGTGCCAGATTCACCCCATACACTTATCGGTAATATTTTTGCACTCATGCTAGATTCCACACCAAAAATAGCAACCGCGAAATATCCCCAAATTAATTGAAAAATTATTTTCATTTGCTCTATTTCCTAAGATAAAATACTTTTTTAGTAACCAAAAATTGTAAAAATCTTAGCAGAAGTTTCTCTGCCATAGGAAAACCCAGCCACCATTAATTCATGTGGATTTGTAAATTAAATTTTAGCCAGGTAATAACTTAGCTTTATAACTAATTACAATTTTAATCTTAATTTAAAATGTGTCATCAGCCATTGTGCCACAAATTATCCGCCATTCTGCCTAGACACCGGGTGGAAGCGCGCTAAAATTAGATAATTCCCGCAAGGAGGCGATCGGGATTTGTTAGAAAAATAAACAATTAGCTTAAAATCTATGCAGAGGTCCACTAATTGAACCCATGAGTCAGACCATCCCAGAACTCCAAAAAGAAGTCCGCGCGCTAGAAGCAGAACTTACCGCCCTGCAAGAGTCGCGGGAAAAACTTGGCGTAGAGCGCTCAGAGTGCCGAGTGGCAGTCAGTTTTCCCAAAAATAATACTCCTGAAGCCATTGCCGAGTTCCACCAGCAAACTGCTGCTTTTGGGGAGCAGTGGTTGCAGCAAATCCAGGAAATTGACCGAGAGACTAAAAATATTGAAAAGCAACTGCAACAAAAACAGGCTTTACTCAATTACAAGCAAGGTGAACTAGAAAAGTTGGTGGCCGGAGAGCACTGGCAAGAACTAGAAAACAAAGTTCAAACCGGGGAAAAGCGCTTGCAAACACAAGCTCGCAGAATCAATCAAGCAGCAGCGCAGCTACAGGCAGAAATCCAAGCTTTGAAAGCACTGTACGACCAACTCAATCCGAGTTATTCCGAGTGGTTTCAACAACCAACTCAAATAGTCAAATTTTCAGCCACAACTATTCCTTACGCTGTTCCCAGCAGCAGCGGGTTGATATTGGAGAATAAGGAGATTGAGTGGGAAAAGAAGTAGTTTTGGATTGTAAATTTAAAAGGTAAATTAGTGATTTGAATGTCGCCGTCGAACCATCTAATAAGGAATGAGAATTAAATAACTTCCACAAGTTTGTGGGATGGGCTCTTATAGCCCGTCATGAGTGGACGGGCGGGACGCCCATCCCACAATAACAATTAAAATTGTAAGTTATTTAATTCGCGATCCTAAGCAATACAGATTCGACGGCAACATCGCAAGGCTTTTTCCTGCAGTTTTATATAAAAAATATAAAACTGCCTCTGGCGCAGCTAATTTTAAGATTTTTGAGTTTCTTTTTTGGAAACAGGTTTATTTTTAACTCTGGTGTGAACCTAAAATCTAAAATATAACTGTTATGAACGCATCAACCGGGTTTTACGAAAAGACTTTGTGGCTGCCCTCGCTTCCGCTAAAAAACCCGGTTTATGGGAGTGAGGAGTGCGTAAGCTCTGTCTAAAATTTCAAATAGACTTACTAATGAAACAATTGATTTGGATAGCGCTATTTATTGTGGTTGCGGTGACGGCTGCGGGTTGGGGTTCTGACTCGTGGCAGCGGTTGTCGGCTGTACCCGAAGTTGGGATCGATCGCAATATCCACACTTCCCAAAAACCGTCTCCCTTACCGCTTCCTGCTGAAAAAAATAGTTTTTTTCAGCCCCAAATTGACCCGTCTCGGTTGTGGAAACACGTCGATAGTTTAGCAGGAGAACGCGATGGAGAACGAGATCGCTCTTTTACTAGAGACTACATTTCCCAACAACTAAAAACATTAGGATTTTCCGCAGAGTTGCAGCCGTTCGATCGCGGAATTAACGTCTTTGCTGAGAGAAAAGGCACTGACTCAAACGCCGGTGCAATTTTAGTGGCAGCACACTACGATACTGTACCAAACTCCCCCGGCGCTGACGACAATGCGACGGGAGTTGCAGTAGTTTTAGAAGTAGCAAGATTGCTGGGTTCTCGCCCCACGCCTCGGACATTGCAAGTAGCATTTTTCGACAGGGAAGAACTCGGACTTTTAGGCAGTTTAGCATTTACAGGTAGCGACGCGCGGTTAAAAAATTTGCAGGGTGCGATCGTCCTAGATATGCTAGGTTATGCGTGCCGCACGCCCGGATGCCAGCAATATCCCGAAGGATTGACAGCGCAACCTTTTCTAGAAGCTGCGGGGGTGACATCTCCCGACAAAGGCGAGTTTATCGCTGTGGTTGGGGATGCGGAACATCCGCAGCTATTGAAAAGTTTTGCGGAGTCGCGAAAAGCCGATTTGCCTCCGGTGGTGGCGCTGCCGGTTCCCCTGAAAGGGTTGCTGACTCCCGATGTTTTACGCAGTGACCACGCGCCTTTCTGGTATAAAGGAATTGGTGCTGTGTTGGTGACGGATACTGCAAATTTGCGATCGCCTCACTATCACCAATCTAGCGATACATTAGCAACTATCGATCGACCTTTTTTCGCCGGTTCTGCTCAAATTGTTGTTAATGCCACCGCTAAATTATTGGAAATTCGGTAATCTACTCGTTATTAGGCTCTGCCTGGTAACGCATATCTGGAGGCTCTGCCTCCTATTTTCCCACGCCAAGCAAGCGAGGCAGAGCAAGAGTGAAATCGGTTCATAAAGAATGAGAATTAAATAACTTCCACAAGTTTGTGGGATGGGCGTCCCGCCCGTCCTTTTTGGATGGGTGGGACGCCCATCCCACAATAACAATTAAAATTGCAAGTTATTTAATTCGCGATCCTAGGCAGAGCCTAGGAACTAGGTAAATAAAAAATAAGTAATAAAAAATGACTAACAAAGAAAGCCTGCAACGGCATTTACTGCAACTAGACAATCGAGGCTACAAAGCATACAAAGACATTCAAGGTAGTTACGAATTTTCAGAATTCACATTAATAATTGATTACGTGCAGGGAGATCCCTTTGCTTCTCCCAGTAAATTTAGAGTCATAGTTCCCCCCAACATTGCTCAAATTCCCCGCGAACTTTTCAACTCTCGCAGTCGAGAAATAGCCTTGCGAGATTACCTAACTCGCCAGTTTGACAAAGCAGCACACAGCATCAGCAGCAAACGCGGCACTGGCAAAAGCGGTATGATTGCAGTGACTCGGTTCGGACAAGAAGTTTTAGAGCGAACTTCCGCATTTATTACCCCCCCAACCCCCCCTTATCAAGGGGGGGCAAAAATCTCTATATCCCCCCCTTATCAAGGGGGGGCAAAAATCTCTATATCCCCCCCTTACCAAGGGGGGGAATTAGGGGGGGTAGAACTGCGATTTGCCGTCGGACTTCCAGCGGGCGGGCGGAGTATTTTAGGGCGACAAGCTGCTGAAATGCTCTGCGAAGATATTCCTCAAATAGTCAGTAAATCTCTGAAGTATGCTAATTTAAATCCTGCGGAATGTCGCCGTCACGTTGAAACTGTAGAAGATGCTGACTGGCTGCGGGAACAGTTAGCTGAAAAAAGATTAGTTGCGTTTGTTGCTGACGGTTCTATTTTACCCCGCCGCAGCGGTGTTGACAACAGTCCTTTGTTAAATAATGCTGTGGCTTTTCAGTCGCCGCCGTCGTTAAAAGTTGAGTTTAATTGTCCGAATCGCGGTTTGATTTCCGGTATGGGTATTCCCGCTGGCATTACTTTGATTGTTGGGGGCGGCTATCACGGCAAATCAACTTTACTCAGGGCGATCGAGTTGGGGGTTTACAACCGAATTCCCGGAGATGGTAGGGAATTTGTGGTGACTAATCCGGCGGCGGTTAAAATTAGAGCGGAAGATGGGAGAAGTGTTGCGGGAGTTGATATTTCGCCTTTTATTAACCACTTGCCACAAGGTAGAGATACTGCACAATTTTATACTGAGAATGCGAGCGGTAGCACGTCGCAAGCTGCTAATATTATTGAGGCTTTGGAAGTGGGGAGAAGGAAGAAGGAAGGCACGACACGGATTTTGACACGGATACACGGATTAATTTATGAAGAGGATTTAGTGCCTGTTTTATTGGTGGATGAGGATACGGCGGCGACTAATTTTATGATTCGCGATCGCAGAATGCAGGAACTCATCGCTAAGGATAAGGAACCGATTACGCCGTTTATTGATAAAGTTAAACAGTTGTACGCAGATGGCGGCGTATCGACTATTTTAGTAATGGGGGGAAGCGGCGATTATTTTGATGTGGCAGATACTGTGATTGCACTAGATAATTTTCAAGCATATAATGTGACGGGAAAAGCTAAAGATATTGCTAAAAAATACTCGATTAGCCGTGCTGCTGAAGGGGGAGAAAATTTTGGTAAGATTACTCAAAGAGTGCCGATTCCTGCTAGTTTAGATCCGAGTCGGGGACGGCGAGATGTGCGGGTGAAGGTGCGAGATGTTGATGAATTGGCTTTCGGAACTGAGGAGATTGATTTGGGTGCTGTTGAGCAAATTGTGGACAGCGGACAGTTAAGGGCGATCGCTGCGGCAATGGTTTATGCTAAGCAGCAATACATGGACGGAAAACGCACTTTGTCGGAAATTATCGATTTGGTGATGGCAGATATTGACGCGCGCGGGATGGATATTTTATCGCCTTTTCCTGAAGGGGATTTTGCCATGTTTCGACGCTTTGAATTGGCGGCGGCAATTAATCGGCTTCGTAGTTTGTCGGTTGTTGCTAAGTAGATTTTCTTAATATAAGTGTATTGTTGTCCTACTTTTGATATGCTGACCAAAGTGAGTGCAAAAACCGCGATTGAAGTATGACAGGCAATATAGGACAACTGACTGCTTTAAGCGATCGACCTTATTTAGTATTAAGCAATCAAGGGGAGGTTTTACAGTTAGAGTTAAAACAGCAGCAGCACGTATTGGGGCGCGATCGCACTCGTGCTGATTTAGCCATTCCCGAAGCTTGGCGCGCAGTTTCCGGCGTTCACGCTGTTTTGCGCCAAATTGGGGATAATTACTGGATTTACGACGGTGACGGCCAGCGGCCGAGCACTAATGGCTTATTTGTCGATCGCACTCGCATCACTCCCAATGACGGCTATTGTCTGAAAAACGGCACAGAACTTAAAATCGGTCTCGATCCTCAAAATCAAGTTTTGCTGAGTTATTTTAATCCGCTGGCGAATCAGGTTGCTGTCCCTAGCAAGCAGTCAATTCCTCTTAAGAATCGGTCGGTTTTGTTGGGTCGCGATCCAAACGCTTCGCTGCAATTAGATGCGCCGCTGGTTTCTCGACGCCACGCCACAATCGACCAAGACAGTCGCGGTAATTATATTTTGCGAGACCACAGCGTTAACGGGGTTTTTGTTAATGGTCAGCGAGTGACAAATTCTGTACAGTTGTCCGAGGGAGATGCAATTCGGATCGGCCCGTTTACTCTAACTTACCGCAGCGGTGAGTTGGAGATGCAAGACTCGGGCCATCAAATTCGTTTGGATGCTGACAGTCTGGTGATTCCGAAGCGTTTGGATAACATCACTTTGGCGATCGAACCGGGGCAGTTTGTGGCTTTAGTCGGCGGTAGCGGTGCGGGTAAATCTACTTTAATGCGGACGCTTTTAGGCATCGAAAAAACTACTAACGGCGCTGTGTTTCTCAACGGTGACAACCTGCGCCAAAACTTCAATATTTACCGCAATCAAATCGGTTATGTGCCTCAAGATGATATTGTACACGCAGATTTGACAGTAGAAGAAGTCTTGAGTTATGCAGCTAAATTGCGCTTACCTCCGGATACAGATGTCAATCAGGTAGTCGCAAAAACTTTAGAAGATATTGAAATGACTCACCGCCGCAAGGCTTTGGTAAAACAGCTTAGCGGCGGACAGCGAAAGCGAGTCAGTATCGGAGTTGAACTGTTAGCAGACCCGAAACTTTTCTTTTTAGACGAACCGACTTCAGGACTCGATCCGGGTTTGGATAAGAAGATGATGCAACTGCTGCGAAAGTTGGCAAATCAAGGCCGGACGGTGATTCTGGTGACTCACGCGACGGCAAATATCACGATGTGCGATCGGATTGTGTTTTTGGGTCGCGGCGGTCGCCTTTGTTACTTCGGCCCGCCTAGGGAAGCGCTCGATTTTTTCGATATCAAAACAAGCGATTTTGCCGACATTTACAACGAATTAGAAACAGGAGAAATCAACGTTCAAAGCTGGGCAGAAAAGTTTAATAAATCTCCCTACTATCAGCGCTATATTGTCAATCACTTCAGCACAGGCAAGGCTAATGCAAAAATACCTTCTGCACCTTCTGTACCAAAATCTCAATCTTTTGTAAAACAACTCGTTTTGCTTTCCCAGCGCTATTTTCAACTCGTTTCCCGCGACTTAGTTAACTTGAGTTTAGCTCTTTTAACGGCTCCGATCGGCATTAGTTTGCTGCGGCTAGCCGTCAGAGATAAAGACCCATTAATTGGCGCACCGGAGGCAACTTTAGCACCTTTAGCGCTCAGAGTTCTATTTGTATTTACCTGCGCGGCGATTTGGGTAGGGCTGGCAACTTCTCTGCAAGAAATTGTTAAAGAATCTGCTATTTATCTGCGCGAACGTTTGGTCAATTTAGGATTGTTTGCTTATTTAGGTTCAAAAATTTTTATACTTTCTGGTTTAGCCGTATTGCAAACACTGTTAATGGTAGGAGTTATTCTGATTGCTTTTAAATCCCCCGAACCGAGTTTTATTTCCTGGCCGGTGGGGGCAAGTATTACCACATTCCTAACTTTAATGAGCTGCATAAGCCTTGGATTAGTCGTTTCCGCGATTGTTAAAAATAGCTCTCAAGCTAATAGCGCTTTGCCTCTATTATTGCTGCCTCAGATTATTTTTTCGGGAGTTTTGTTTAAGATGGAAGGTGCGGCGAGCAAGTTTTCTTGGCTGATGTTAAGCCGCTGGTCTGTGGGTGCTTACGGCTCTTTAGTTAATGTGAATGGGATGGTTCCCGCACCTACTACATTACCGGATGGGAGTACGCTTCCTCAGCCGTTTGAGCCTACTCCTGTTTACGATCCAACTTGGGAAAATTTGGGTTTGAACTGGGCTATTTTGTGCGTGCATATTTGCGTTTATTTGATGTTGACTCTGTGGTTGCAGAAGCGGAAGGATATTTTATGAATTATTGGCTGATGAAGTCGGAACCGGATGTTTACAGTATTGCGGACTTGAAGGGCGATCGCACTTCCATTTGGGATGGCGTTCGCAACTATCAAGCGCGCAATTTTATGCGAGAAATGAGTCGGGGAGACTTAGTATTTTTTTACCATTCTAATACTAAATTTCCCGGTATTGTCGGGTTAGTGCGCGTCGTTGAAACTGGGATTGCTGACCCTACTCAGTTCGATATGAAGAGCGAATATTATGATGCTAAATCGCAGTTAAGTGCTCCTCGCTGGCAAACTGTGAAAGTGGAGTTTGTTGAGGAGTTTGCTAAGTTAATATCTTTGGATGAACTGAAACAAAAGTTTAGCGCTGATGAGATTTTGGTGGTGAGAAAAGGCAATCGGTTATCGGTGATGCCGGTATCTGAAAGTGCGGCACAGAAGATTTTGAAGATGAGAGAATCTAATGATTAAACCGCAGAGAACGCAGAGAACACAGAGTCAGAAAAAAGAGAGATGAATAATTCTGATGCCAACAGATTTGATATTACCCACAGTCAGGACACGGCAGTGCCGTATCCCTACAATTAATCTGGCGATGGTTACATCTCTCAGGTCGTGCTCGTGATTATTTTGGGGTAGGGAAACGGCATTGCCGTGTCCGTCTTGCCTATCATGTCTGAGTGCAACCGGAATTAATACTACAGGCAAGATGCCTGTGCCACAAATTGCTTGTGGGGTGGGCCGAAGAGCCCGCCCCAAATATTTGAAATCCCCTAAAGACCGGCAGCACAAACTGCGGCTCCAATTAACCCTACATTGGGATTCAAAACCAATCGAACCGGTATCATTTCTAATAGCGAATCCATCCGCCCTTTGTGGGTAAAAGCCCGCATAAAACCGCCTTCTTGAATCAGTGGCAAAATTTTAGCAGCAATGCCACCTGCTATGTACAAACCGCCGTAAGGTAAAAGTGATACAGCCATATTTCCCGCCACCGCACCGTAGGCTTCTACAAACATTTGCATTGTTTGTTCCGAAAGCCGATCGCACTTTTTGAGGGCCGCCTGTGCAATTGTCGCCCCCGGATCGACAGTCTTTTCAGTTTTCCCGATTTCTGACTCCCATTTTTTGATAACTTCCCCTACCTCCGGCGATTCAGGAGCAAACTTTCTGTCCCGCAAAAACTGGTAAATTGAAACAATCCCTTGTCCCGAAACCACACGCTCGATCGATATTCTTTGAATGTCGTGTTTTGCTAACAAATATTTCAGCAATTCAAACTCCAACTCCGAACGAGGAGCAAAGTCACCGTGCCCCCCTTCCGAAGAAAATACCCGGATGCCATTTGCCTCTGGAATTCCAAAACAATTTCCCAAACCAGTACCCGCACCAATCACAGCAATTGGATCGTATTGGCGGGGTTTTCCGACTTGCAAAATGTGCAAATCTTTAGCATCCAAACCCCACACGCCGTAGCCAACCGCAACAAAATCATTAATTAAACTGACGCGGGATATTCCTAATTCTTGTTCCAGACGCTTCGCATCCAGCCTCCAAGGCAAATTAGTCAGTTTTGCAGTATTGTTAACCACCGGGCCTGCGATCGCAAAACAAGCTTTTTCAGGCAATGGCGCAAAATCCAATTTCGTAGCAGCTTCCGTCAAAAACTGCTGCACCATTGGTACTAAATCGGGAAACTCCCCGCTCGGATAGCGAAACTCGTAAAGAGCGTTCATTTCACCGTTAACAGTCCTTTCCACTAAGCGCAAAATTGTCTTAGTTCCGCCAATATCGCCCGCTAATAATAATGCCATAAATCTCTTTTTTCACCAAAGATAACATTCCCCATTTAAACACCCACAGTATTAATTGCCAACCAAGCCCGCAGCACCTCAGCCACAGTCCAAGCTTGAGCCGTGCAGCCCCGCGGCGAGTGGGGGGCGTCGCCCTCAAAAATTTCGCTCAGACTGCCAACTCCGCCGCCCCTTATATGATGTGCCATTGATTCGAGAAAATCGCGAGCTTGTGCTGGGTCTTTGTATACGTGCAAGTGCGCCAAGACAAACGGGCCAATCAGCCAGCCCCAAACTGTGCCTTGGTGGTAGGCGCTGTCGCGCTGCAATTGGTCGCCTTCGTATGCGCCGCGATACTGGGGGTGCTGTGGCGAGAGGCTGCGGAGGCCGACAGAAGTGAGCAACTGTTGAGCGCAGCCGTCCACCACGCCGCGCTGCTGGATGGGCGTCAGTAACGGTGTATACCGCGTTTCCTGGCGCATCCCCGCTGACAAGGAGTTGGCGGAGTGAGGAGGAATCGAGTCTAGGGGCAGGGAAACGGCGAATATTTGGTTGGGCCGCAGCGAGGCATCGTGTCCGTCTGGGCCGTCGAGAACGTCGTAACAGTAACCGGTTGAGGCGTTCCAGAAGCGAGGGAATCCGGCGGCCGTTCGATCGCCCAATTGCTGGTATTCATTGTGAGGCTTGCCCAATTTTCGAGCAAAACTTGCCATAGCTTGTATAGCATTGTACCAAAGCGCGCTGAGTTCGATCGGCTTACCAATCCGGGGCGTCACCACCCAATCGCCGATTTTCGCGTCCATCCAAGTCAGTTGCACACCCTTTTCGCCCGCGTAGATTAAACCGTCATCGGGATCGACGCGGATATTATACCGAGTTCCCTGTATGTGCCAATCAACAATCTCACATAAAGTAGGCCAGAGTTCGCTCAAAAGTTCGTCGTCCCCCGTGGCATCGATATAAGCGCGAATTGCCTCAAAGTACCACAGAGTGGCGTCTGCGGTGTTGTATTCCGGTGCGCCGCCCGCATCCGGGAAGCGGTTCGGCAGCATCCCCCGATCGACATACCGCGCAAATGTCCGCAAAATCGATCGCGCAATTTCCCATCGCCCGGTACAGATTGTGAGACCGGGCAGGGCGATCGTCGTGTCGCGCCCCCAGTCGCTGAACCAGGGATATCCGGCGATGATCGTTTTGCCTTCGGTTTCCTCCGCTAGCGGGCGGTTGACGATAAATTGGTCGGCGGCTAGCACTAAGTGATTGATCCAGTCGGGAGATTCGCTCACTTTTGACCAGTTTTGCAGGAGTTGTTGGTCATAAGTGCGGCGCACTTCTAAAGCTGTACCGCCGTTGAGTTCGGTATTTTTCTCGGTGCTGGCTATCAATGTGAGAGAACTTCCCGGTGCGATCGTCATGTGAAAAGTCGCCGCCTGCAAGTGATCCTCGCAGCAATCCAATCCGCGGCGCTTTTCGGCTGCTAGATCCAATCCGTAATGCCAATTGTATAAGGGCGCAGAGACTCGAAATGTGGCCTCTGCTGTGGCATCTGTCAGCAGGTACAGGGGTGCAGCCTTGGGAAATGCCGTCACGCAAACGCCGCGTTCCAAGGTTTCTAGGCTCATCTGCCAGTCGCCGGCGCTCGTTGTGTGGTGGTAGTCGCGATAGTTGACTAGGGCTTTGACAGCGAGGGCGATCGGTTGTGAGGCGCGGTGCAGGCGGTATTGAATATATGTTGTGTTAGCACCTTGCTGCATCCAAATCCGCTTTTCCAGGATAGCGTCGCCGAGAGCAAACCTCCAAACAGGCGTCGTGCCTTCGAGGTGAAAGCTTTCGATGTAGTTGTAGCCGTGGGGTTCGATCGTCGCGTCGGCCCAGCGGTTTGTATAAAGCGGATAGGCGCGATCGTGATACACCGCCGTCTCGTCCAGCTTGGCGAGCATCAAAGTGCGTCCCAGCGGGGGTTTGAGGGCTGCTACCAGCAAGCCGTGATAGCGGCGGGTGAGGAGATTTGCGATCGTCCCGCTAGCGTAACCGCCGATCCCGTTTGTGACCAACCACTCCCGAGACTCCGCCGAGTCAAGATTGCAGCAGATTTCCCGTCCAAAAGCCATAACCATAAAATCCACACTCGCGCTGATTTTTTACCTACCTTTAGGTAGATTTTCGACATAATATCAACCACAAATATTAACGATTTCAGACCGTTAATTTGGCGATCGCCCCCGTGCGGATTCATGCTCTAATTTAGACATAACTAACCGCTACTTTTGCCCCATATACAATTTTAGCCTTTGATGCCTCTGTCTAAAGTTAGTTGTTTGTTATATTAAGTAATATTACCGTCTAA
This sequence comes from Microcoleus sp. AT8-B5, assembly GCF_036705565.1. Lineage (NCBI taxonomy): Bacteria > Bacillati > Cyanobacteriota > Cyanophyceae > Oscillatoriales > Microcoleaceae > Microcoleus > Microcoleus sp. AT8-B5. The sequence goes on along the minus strand of NZ_JAUBUY010000004.1, from coordinate 62,737 downwards.
ACAGGCGCTCAACGTTAAGGGCAAAGCATTTGATAGCGCGTCGGGCGATCGAACTACCAACCTATTTTATAAGGAGAACGGCTCAAAGTGAAGATAGGAGCAAATTACCTCGGCAATAACCAATGTGAATTTACCGTTTGGGCGCCCACCCTCAAACAAATCGCAGTCCAAATTGTTTCCCCAAAAAAACGCCTGATACCCCTGCAACAATCAGCAGAAGGTTATTGGCAAACCACAGCTACAGACATCGAACCAGGAACCCTTTACACTTACCAAATCGAAGGAAAAACCGACCGACCAGACCCAGCCTCAAAATATCAACCCCAAGGCGTACACGCTCCGTCGCAAGTAATAGATCAAAATATTTTTACTTGGACTGACACAAATTGGCAAGGCGTGCCGCTAGCCGAAATGATTATTTACGAACTGCACGTCGGCACATTCACCCAAGCCGGAACATTTGAAGCAATAATTCCCCATCTAAAACAACTTAAAGACTTGGGAATCAACGCCATCGAAATCATGCCAGTAGCCCAATTTCCCGGCGAGCGAAACTGGGGATATGACGGCGTATATCCCTACGCAGTTCAAAACTCCTACGGCGGCCCCGAAGGCTTCAAAACACTCGTCAACGCCTGCCACGAACACGGCATTTCAGTAATTCTCGATGTAGTTTACAACCACCTCGGCCCCGAAGGCAACTACCTCAGTCAATTCGGCCCCTACTTTACATCCAAATACGGCTCAATTTGGGGAGATCCCCTCAACTTCGACGACGCCTACAGCGACGGCGTGCGTAACTACTTTATTGAAAACGCCCTCTACTGGTTTCGAGACTATCACATCGATGCCCTGAGATTAGATGCAATTCAAGCAATATTTGAAGTAGGTGCAAGACCTTTTTTACAAGAACTATCCGATGCCACAGCAGATATTTCCAACGAACTAGGACGGCAACTTTACTTAATAGCCGAAAGTGACTTAAATGATGTCCGCACTATACGTCCCAAAGAACTCGGTGGCTTCGGACTAGACGCCCAATGGTGCGATGATTTCCACCACGCACTGCACGCCTTGCTCACCGGAGAAGACGACCGCTACTACCAAGATTTCGGCAAATGCGAACACTTAGAAAAAGCCTTCAAAGAAAGCTTTGTTTACTCCGGCCAGTACGCCCCCCACAGAAAGCGGAGACACGGCAATTCTGTCAAGGATGAACCGGGTCATAAATTTCTGGTGTTTGCCCAAACCCACGACCAAATCGGCAACCGCATTTTGGGAGACCGACTCTCAAAAATAGTTAACTTTGAAGCATTGAAACTCGCAGCAGGCACTGTCTTAATTTCTCCTTACATTCCCTTCTTTTTTATGGGAGAAGAATACGGAGAAGAAGCACCGTTTTTTTACTTCGTTTCCCACTCGGACGAAAACTTAATTGAAGCTATCCGCAAAGACAAACAACAAGAATTTAAAATCTTTGAAGGCCGAGGCGAGTTTCAAGACCCCCAGAGTCCAGAGACTTTCGATAAGTGTAAGTTAAACTGGGAAAAACAAACCGAAGGCAAACACAAAATCCTTTGGGAATGGCACCAACATCTGATTCAACTGCGGCGGACAATACCAGCCCTTAAAAAACTCGACAAAAACAGTCTAGAAGTGTCCAGCATTGAAGCGGAAAAAATCTTATTTCTACGTCGCTGGACAGATGACAGCCAGATATTCTGCATTCTAAACTTCAACACGCAAGATGTCACTTTTACGGCTACACTGCCCCAAGGCAACGGTCACAAAATTTTAGACTCTGCTGATGAAAAATGGATGGGTTCAGGTTCTAGCTTGCCTGAAAAGATAACTTCAGAGCAAAAATTGACCGTTAAACCGCAGAGTTTCGCACTCTATGAATTAGAGTAATTAAAACGGGAGGCAGAGCCTCCAATACAGGCGTTCCCAGGCAGAGCCTAGGAACAAGCAATAGGAGGCAGAACCTATGTAGTTCTCAGCCTCTGTCGCGGAATCTAGTCCCACAAGAAACGGGAGGCAGAGCCTCTCTCATTCCCAGCCTCGGGCCGGGAATGCAGTAGAGGAGGCTCTGCCTCCTACATTAAAAGAGAAAACCCTAAAAAAACCGGAGTAAAATTAACATGATGAGAATTCCCACAACAACTTATCGGATTCAATTTCATGGAGGTTTTAACTTTGAAGCCGCCAAACAAATCCTTAGCTATCTGGAAGATTTAGGAATTACCGACCTTTACGCTTCACCAATATTTAAAGCCAGAAAAGGCAGCTCTCACGGATACGATGTCGTTGACTCAAATCAGCTCAATCCCGATTTGGGAACATCAGAAAATTTTGAAGCCCTCACATACGAAATCAAGAAACGGAACATGGGATGGCTGCAAGATATTGTTCCGAACCACATGGCTTATGACACTCAAAATTTGCTGCTGTTAGACGTATTGGAACACGGGCCAGATTCCGACTATTTCGATTACTTCGATATTGAATGGAATCACGCTTACGAACATCTCAGGGGTCGAGTGCTGGCTCCGCTGCTGGGGAATTTTTATGGAGAGTGTCTGGAAAATGGCGAGATTCAACTCAAATACAGCGAAATTGGGCTAACCATCAATTATTATAGCTTACAATTGCCAGTAAGAATTGAATCTTATGCTAAATTCATCAGTCATAACTTGGGGCATTTAGCTAGAGAATTAGGCAGACGCCATCCAGATTTTATCAAGTTTTTAGGAATTCTTTATTTAATTAAAAATACACCTTCAGAAACTAAAGGTAAAACCCGATACGATCAGATAGCTTTTGTCAAAGGACTGCTGTGGGAACTCTACAATCAAAATCCCCTTGTACAGGAATTTATCGATGAAAATATCAAAGTTTTTAACGGAGAAAAGGGAAATTCCGAAAGCTTTAATTTGCTAGACGAATTGCTTTCCGAGCAGTTTTACCGTCTGTCTTTCTGGAAAGTGGGGGCAGAGGAAATTAATTACCGAAGGTTTTTTACAGTAAACGAACTTATTTCGGTAAAAGTTGAAGAGATTAAAGTTTTTCATAAAAACCACGCTCTGATATTCGACATGGTTGATGAGGGAAAGTTTACTGGATTGAGAATCGACCACATCGATGGACTGTACGACCCCACAGAATATTTGAAACGCCTCCGAGAGAAAGTCGGAGACACTTATATTACTGTTGAAAAGATTCTGGAACACGAAGAAGATTTGCCGTCATATTGGCCGATTGAGGGAACTAGCGGCTACGACTTTTTGAATTACGTAAACGGCGTTTTTTGTCGGTGCGATCGCGAGCAGCAATTTACCGAAATATATCAGAGATTTACTCGCTTGACCGTTCCCTACGAACAGTTGTTTTTAGATAAAAAAGGACTGATTGTTGAGAAAAATTTGGCGGGAGATGTAGACAATCTAGCTCAACTTTTGAAGAATATTTCCGGTCAATCGAGACAGGGAAATGACTTTACTCGTCCCGGTTTGGAAAAAGCATTGGCGGCTGTTTTGACAATTTTTCCAGTCTACCGAACTTACATCAATCAAGACGGTTTGAGAGAGTCCGATCGCACTTACGTAAAATATGCGATCGCCCATGCCAAAGAACAAGCACCCAGACTCCTCAAGGAACTTAAATTTATCGAAACGGTGCTGTTGCTGGAAGAAGAAGAAACCCTAACACCCGAACAAAAAGAGCAGCGTCGGCACTTTGTAATGAAACTCCAGCAGTTGACAGGTCCATTAATGGCAAAAGGCGTGGAAGACACGCTTTTATACGTCTACTATCGGCTTTTATCCCTCAACGAAGTGGGAGGAAATCCCAGTCAGTTCGGCGTGTCGCTGGGAGATTTTCACGAGTTCAACCAACAGCAGCAAGCAGCTTGGCCACACAAAATGAATGCGACAGCTACCCACGATACCAAACGTGGCGAAGATGTGCGAGCCAGACTTAACGTTTTGTCAGAAATTCCCGATGAATGGGAACAGCAAGTCAGGTCTTGGAGAGAGGTAAACTCTTCTAAGAAAGTCAACTTTGTGAATCGAATGGTTCCAGATACTAATGACGAATACTTCCTGTACCAAACTCTGCTCGGCAGTTTTCCCTTTGAGGGAATTGAAAACACTGATTATGTCGATCGCCTGAAAGATTATGTGATTAAAGCTGTCCGCGAAGCCAAAGTTTATACGGCTTGGCTGAGACCGGATAACGACTACGAAGCTGGTTTTATGACCTTTGTCGATAGCGTTCTCGAAACTTCGGAACAAAATCAGTTTCTCAACAAATTTACACCTTTCTGGAAAAAAGTAGCTAATTACGGAATTTTCAATTCTTTATCTCAAACGCTGCTGAAAATCACGGCTCCGGGCGTTCCCGACATTTATCAAGGGACGGAATTCTGGGATTTAAGCCACGTCGATCCCGATAACCGCCGTCCCGTAGATTTTGAGCGCAGAATCGAGGTTTTGCGGGAAATTAAAGAGCAAGCTCAGACGGATATTTTGCAACTAATTGAAGATTTGATTGCGACGCGAGAAGACGCGAGAATTAAGTTGTTTTTGACGGCAAGAGCCCTAGAAGCGAGAAAAAAATACTTGCAAGTTTTTCAATCAGGCGATTATCTGCCCATGGAAGCAGTTGGCACGTTTAAAGATAATGTTGTTGCCTTTGCCAGAAGCTTTGGAGAGACTACCGTTATTGTCATTGCTCCCCGGTTTTTGACGGGAATTGTCAAACCGGAAGAAATGCCGATCGGCAAACAAGTCTGGAAAGATACTAATTTGAAATTATCCGAGGAAATGCCGTCGGTTTGGAAAGATGCAATTACAAATCAGGCGGTAGAAAGTAACGGTACTTTGGCAATTGGTGACGCTCTGAGTTACTTTCCGGCAGCTCTGCTGATCGGTAAAAAATAGAAACTAAAGTTGTAGGGTGCGTCAGGAATTGATTATTGGGAGTTCACAATGTTTTTTGGCTCTGACGCACCATACCATGTGCTGGGCTTCTTGAGTTAAAATAGTAGCAGGAAAGCAATCTTAGTAGCGGGAGGAATAGCAAAATGCGATCGCTCGTCAAAACCGAAACCAGTACCGAAACCAGACTCTCTTGGTGGGCTTACCTATTTGTCCTAGACGAATTCATTGCCGAAGCAGATGCTACTATCAACGGCCCAGCAGCTTACAATAATACACCTCCAGCACTGTCCGATCGCGATCGAGCCTTTTTACTTTCAGTCATGGAAAACCCGCCAGCACCGTCTGAAGGATTGCTCGCATTATTTGCAGATTATTAAACAAAACAGTAAAGCGAGTGAATTGGACTATTAGCCGTCTAGAAGATATAAACCGAAGCACGAGCAGTCTTAGAAAAGACCCATTTAATTCGGGAAATACAGAATTAGATGCTTATCTCAAACGATATGCAAAGCAGAACGATCGCCTCGGTACTGCTAGAACTTTTGTAGCTTTAGCAGGTGAAGATAACTACACAATAGCAGGCTATTATGCTGGCAGCGCTAATTTACTCGATCGTACCCAGCTACCACCTAACTTGCGAGAAAATCTCCCCAACTATCCCCCTCCTGCTATGCTAGTTGGGAAACTTGCAGTCGATCGATCAATGCAAGGTAGAGGCTTGGGGAAGCGGTTACTGCGCCATGCCTTCGAGAATGCACTGAATTTATCCCAAAATATGGGAATTTATGCTGTCAGGGTAGATGCTATTGACGAACAAGCTAAAGAATTTTACAAAAGGTGCGGTTTCTTGGAGTACCAAGATAGTCCTTTTTCACTGTTTATTCTGATGAGTACAATTAAACAAGCAGCAAATGGGTAGGTCTCTAACTCATGACTCTAACTGATAAATTTTACTTTTATTTTGAAGCCGATCGACCGATCGCCCCTACCAACCAAACAAAATTTATACAACAAAGACGGCAAATACAACACAACGTATACGGTTTGCCACAATACCCGAATCGATCGCACACCGTACATTAGGAAGAGTAAAGAAAAGCAGTCAACAACTGTAGCGGTGCAAGCCTCACGGATGCAACCGTCCCCCAACAGGTTCGGTAAATACCCCTTCATCGCAAGGTCTACCGCCCGCAGTATAGAGATAAGCACCCTATCGAAGACTGTATTAAAGCAGGACTCACTACCCGTAAACCGCGAGGTAAAATGGCAGTCCTGAATAACCAGACTATCGCACAGATAAAACACCAAAATTTTGTAGAGATTGGAGCCGGAACACCCCTATGGGAAAAGTAGTTGGAATTGACTTAGGTACGACAAACTCCTGCGTCGCAGTTATGGAAGGCGGCAAACCCACCGTCATAGCCAACGCCGAGGGGGGTCGCACCACACCTTCTGTAGTAGCATATGCTAAAAATGGGGATCAACTTGTCGGACAAATCGCCAAGCGTCAAGCCGTGATGAACGCCGAAAACACCTTTTACTCAGTAAAACGGTTTATCGGGCGTAGGGTTGATGAAGTAACCCACGAAACCACTGAAGTTTCCTACAAAGTTCTCAAAGTCGGCAACAGCCTCAAACTAGACTGTCCCGCCCGCGGCAAGCAATTTGCCCCAGAAGAAATTTCTGCACAAGTTCTTCGGAAACTCGTAGAAGACGCCAGCAAATACCTCGGCGAAACTGTTACCCAAGCGGTAATTACTGTTCCCGCTTACTTCAACGACTCCCAGCGCCAAGCTACGAAAGACGCAGGAAAAATTGCCGGTATAGAAGTGCTGCGGATTATTAACGAACCTACAGCAGCAGCTTTAGCTTACGGGTTAGATAAAAAGAGCAACGAAACCATCCTCGTATTTGACTTAGGTGGCGGTACTTTCGACGTATCTATTCTCGAAGTAGGCGACGGCGTATTTGAAGTGCTAGCAACTTCTGGAGACACTCACCTCGGCGGTGACGACTTCGACAAAAAAATTGTTGATTTCATCGCTAATGAATTCCAAAGAGCCGAAGGAATTGACCTCCGCAAAGACAAACAAGCCCTGCAACGCCTGACGGAAGCAGCCGAAAAAGCCAAGATTGAGCTTTCGAGCGTTACCCAAGCAGAAATCAACCTGCCGTTTATTACCGCGACTCAAGACGGGCCAAAACACTTGGACACGACTTTGACGCGGGGCAAGTTTGAAGAACTCTGTTCCGATTTGATCGATCGCTCCCGCATCCCCGTAGAAAATGCGATCCGCGACGCCAAATTAGACAAATCTGCAATTAATGAAGTCGTCTTAGTTGGTGGTTCTACGCGCATTCCTGCGGTGCAAGAACTGGTCAAAAAACTCCTTGGCAAAGACCCCAACCAAACCGTAAACCCGGACGAAGTGGTCGCAGTCGGTGCAGCAATTCAAGCCGGCGTACTCTCCGGCGAAGTCAAAGACATCTTGTTGCTCGACGTTACTCCGCTGTCTCTAGGCGTCGAAACCTTGGGTGGCGTGATGACCAAAATCATTCCCCGCAACACCACTATTCCTACCAAGAAGTCGGAAACTTTCTCGACTGCTGTAGATGGCCAAACAAACGTGGAAATTCACGTTTTGCAAGGCGAACGGGAAATGGCGAATGATAACAAGGATTTGGGAACCTTCCGCTTAGATGGAGTTCCACCAGCCCCCCGTGGCGTACCTCAAATTGAAGTTACTTTCGATATCGATGCTAACGGTATTTTGAATGTAGCTGCTAAGGATAAAGGTACTGGTAAGGAGCAATCGATTAGCATTACTGGTGCTTCTACTTTGCCCAGCAATGAAGTCGAGCGCATGGTGAAGGAAGCCGAATCGAATGCTTCTGCTGACAAAGAGCGTCGCGAAAGGATCGATCGCAAAAACCAAGCTGATTCTCAAGCCTATCAAATCGAGAAGCAGTTGGCAGAATTGGGCGATAAAGTTCCCGCTGATGACAAAACTAAGATTGAAGGGTTGCTTAAAGACTTGCGATCCGCGATCGAGAGTGAAGATGACGATCGCATCAAGACACTGACAACAGAGTTGCAGCAAGCATTCTACGCTGTCAGCAGCAACCTGTACCAGCAAGCAGGCGGCCCAACTGATGGCCCTGGCGGCCCTGGCGGCTATGGAGACGGCGGCCCCACTGGCGGCGGCGACGACGTGATTGACGCCGACTTCACAGAAGGCAACAAATAACAGGCTAAATTAAAAGCCCCCAGCTAGAAGCAAGAAACCCGGTTTTGAACAGAAACCGGGTTTCTGTTCATGCAAAAACAAACCAAAGTCGATCGACTAAAATTACTAAAAATCTTGCTTGAGGCATAGAGACAAAACTAGAATATGCTTCAACAAATATCATAAACTATAGCAATCCTAAATGATTTGTGTAATTCTTGTAGGGGCAAACCCCCCGTGGTTGCCCCGCCTTAGCTGGGCTAGGCACTCTTAGCACTACCCCTACATATTTTTACAACTTATTTAGGATTGCTATAGCAGTAATATCGCAATCGAGAGCAATTAAATGTCACGTTCTCCTATACAAAATTCCTCCCCAAATACTCCCAGCCAATCTCATGTTGCATCCTTGCGCCGACTCCGCCGCATCAGCCATTTACTAGACAATGCAATTCCGATTCCCGGCACAAAATACCGCATCGGACTCGATCCGATACTGGGACTTATACCGGGCGGCGGCGATTTAATCAGTTCAATTTTTGCAGGCTATGTTGTCTTCAAATCCGCTCAAATGGGAGTGCCTCAAGAGACTTTAGTAAAAATGGCAGCTAATATCGTATTTGATACAGTTGCTGGTACTGTACCGGTAGCCGGAGATTTGTTAGATGTTGCTTGGAAAGCTAATGTCAAAAATATAGAATTGCTGGATGCTCATTTAGGTTCCCCTGAACAAGGCAAAAAAGCCGATTGGCTATTTGTGGCGGCGCTGTTATTGGGTTTAATTTTAATTGTCGGAGGTGTTATTTTCTTGAGTGTGATGCTTTTTGGGTTGCTATTTCAATTAATTACAGGGCGTTAAATTGGGTTTAACGCTCCAGATAAATTCCTCTCTTTATGTCATTCATAGTGATAGCATATAATCGGGAAGCTTCTCCTTGAAACTCCTTTTTGAGGATGATTGCGAACCGAAACACAACATCTGGCTTTAATTATCCATAGGGTGCGTTGCTTTTTTTGATGCCTTACTAAAGAGCAAATATTTCACATATCCGTAGATTACAAACAGGGCGATTGGAAAAAAAACAAACTGTTTTTTCGCAGCAATACTTAATAATAAGAGGAGTATTAGCTACAAAAAAACAGTGACTGCAATCAATGTTCAATAAATAAATACTAAAGTGTGTCTGGGTTTAAAAATTCAACCAACCCCTACTAATAAAAGTTCTGATCCTCTTACCAAGAAGAGATATGTGGCAGAAATCTGAGATATTGCAGCATTCTCAACAACAGGCAAGATGCCTGTTCCACAAGAGAATTCACTCTGGATATTAAAAAATATATCTTAAGGGGATTGACAAAATTTATTAAATACATATTTAATAATCAATTTTCTTTGAAACTAGGAATTGACCAGGAATTTCAAAGGTGGTACCCGCCACGTGATGTATCTCGCGCAAATCAATCCAAAATCGAAAATCCTTGCGTCCCCCGCATTTATCCGTCGGGTCGCCTCTAAAATCTAAAATCTAAAATCTAAAATCTAAAATCGATTGACCCGATCGCCCTTGAGTCCGATATAGTGATATAATCCAGACTATAATATCAAATTGATATAAATGCTTGAATTATCAGCCCTTGGGCTGCTACAGTTGCAACCCCTGCACGGCTATCGGCTAAAGCAAAAACTGGAGCTGTTTATGAGCAGTTGCATCAGCGTCAACTATGGAGCGATTTACCCGCTGCTGAAACGCTTGGAAGAGCGAGGGGAGATTTCGGTAATAGCCGAAGAAGCCGGAGATGCGGGCTGTCCGCGCAAAATCTACGGAATTACCCCCAAAGGGCGCGAACTGTGGCGGCAAAAAATGCTCGAACACCCTCAAGAAAGCTGGGTTAACAGTGGTTCCCGGTTCCAAATCAAGTTTTTCTTTTTTGGCGACTTAGAACCCGCAGAACGGCTGAAATTGTTGGAACACCGCTTGCGAGCCTGTTACACCCGACAAGACTACATCGAAAGCCTCAAGAGCGAATATCCACTAACCGATGACTATCAATTCGCTTCTCGCGATCGCTGCAAGTCAGTGCTGGCCTCAGAGATTGAGTGGTTAACCGAGCAACTAGCCAAGGAAAAAAGCGCGATCGCCCGAGTGCGTGACTCCCCAACCTCCGCTGAATCCGCTGAATCCAAGGGAAAATCCTTCCAACTCACCCACTCAGGTGACTCGTAAGAAGGATGTGCAATCATTCCTGCCATCGTAACTTTTGAGAAATAACAAGAAGCTTTCCTAAAAATAATCACCCCCAGGCTTGGCTAACTGTGATGAGACTAAAGCCCTGCACATACCCCAACCCCATTAAAAAGAGACTTTCCCGATTCCATCCTGTTTAAAATCCCTTGTCATTATTCCCCCTTGTTGGAGGGGAACGCCGGAGAATCAAAGATTTCGCCCAAGTCTCAGTCAGAAGTTAAAAAAAATCTAAGTGGTGCTGCCCATGAGTTATTCTAAATCCCCAGAATCCGTCGTTGAAACCCAAGAGCAAAAACCTGCCACACCCGAACTGCACCCAACCGATGCAGACAGCGATCTACCAGAGGATTTTCCCGCCGTTGTCGATCGCCCGGAACCTGTTGCTAAACCACGATCGCGCTGGCCCCTAATTGCCGCGCTCGCGATCGCCACAGGCGCAGCAGGTTTCGGCTGGTACTCGTGGCAATCAGGCCAGACTCGCGCACCGCAACAGGCAGCCGCCGCCCAACCCCCAGGCATACCAGTCAAGATCGCAGCCGTACAAACCAGCTCAGTCGAAGATGCTTCCGAATTTGTTAGCAGCTTAGAAGCCAAGCGTTCGGTACAAATCAAACCCGAAGCAGAAGGGCTAGTCACGGAGATTTTTGTCAAAGCCGGCGACTTCATAAATCAAGGGCAAGCCATCGCCCGCATGAAAAGCGACAGCGCCCAAGCGGACTTGAGGCAATCCCAAGCCAACCTGATCCGCGCTCAATCCCACTTAGCCGAATTGCAAGCAGGAGCCAGGCCCGAAGAAATCGCCCAAGCTCAAGCCCAAGTCGCCCAAGCCCAAGCCAACCTCGCCCAACTGCGATCGGGCTCTCGGCCAGAAGAAATTGGTCAAGCCCAAGCCCGCGTTAGCCAAGCTGAAGCCGACCTCGCCGACGCCCAAACAGGTAGCCTCTTAGAAGAAATCGCCCAAGCAAGAGCGCAAATAGAAGCAAGCACAGCCGAAGCAAAGTTAGCCAGCCAGCAACTTGCCAGATATGAGGCCTTGGCAAAAGAAGGTGCAGAATCCGCGAACACCCTTGAGCAATACACCCAAAAAGAAGGCAGCGCCAAAGCCAATCTCCGAGAAGCTCAAAGGCGGTTTGAGCAGCGACAAAAGAACAGACAAGCCGAGATCGAGCGTCGCACAGCAGCCTTGCAACAGCAGCGGCAAGCTTTGCGACAATTGCAAAACGGTTCGCGCCCAGAGGAAATAGCTGCATCCGAAGCAGAAGTCGCACAAGCCAAGAGTAGATTAGCCCAGTTAGCCAACGGCACCCGCCAAGAACAGCTCGATCAAGCTGAAGCGCAAGTTGCCCAGGCCGCGGCTCAAGTGCGCGGCTTTGAAGTACAACTACAAGAAACTGCGGTCATCGCCCCCTTCGCAGGAGTCATCGGCGACATACCAGTGAAAGTAGGTGATTACTTGCAAAAAGGCAACGCTATCGCCACCCTGACAGAGAACCAATTGCTAGACTTGCGGTTATCAATTCCTTTGGAACGGATGCCTCAATTACGCTTAGGGTTGCCAGTACAAATGCTCGATGCTCAAGGTAAGGCGATCGCGATCGGTCAAATCAGTTTTATCTCCCCCAACGTCAGCGCCAATTCCCAAACAATTTTAGCTAAAGCCACCTTTCCCAACCCCACCGGCGAACTACTTAATCTCCAGTTTGTAAAAGCTAAAGTCATCTGGAAACAGAACCCCGGAATTTTAGTTCCAGTAACAGCAGTTACTCGTTTAGGGGGGGAAACTTTTGTCTTCACAGCTCAACAGCCGGAACAGCCAAAACCTGGAATGCCACCTTTAGTAGCGCGGCAAAAGCCCGTGAAATTGGGAGCCATTCAGGGGAATAATTATCAAGTTATCGAAGGTTTGAAAGCCGGCGAAAAAATTGTTACCGCAGGCATTCTTAACCTGACAGACGGCGCTCCCATTATGGCTCAAGAGGAAGGGAAAGGAGCAGGGGAAAAATTACCATTAGCAAGCCAAAAATAAGGTAGGTTGTTGCGCTTTAGCGCTCTTAATAGGTAAATTAAGAGCGCTAAAGGGCAACTACGTACCTTACGTGAAACTACTTGATTGCTCCGCTCTAAAAAAGGGGGCTATTTTAATTTTTGACGCAAGTGCAATTAGGAATTAGCAATTATCAACTAACAACTACCCATTACCCAAATAATGTTTGCAGATTTCTTTATTAAACGACCAGTCTTTGCTAGCGTCTGCGCCTTAATTATTGTTTTGGTAGGCGCAATCAGCATTCCCACATTGCCGATCGAACGCTTCCCCGACATCAGCCCCACCCAAATCAACGTCACAGCCAACTATAGCGGTGCCAATGCTGAAGTTGTCGAAAATGCGGTAACAAACATCCTAGAAAGGCAAATCAACGGCATTGAAGGACTGAAATATCTAACTTCCAGTAGCACTAACAGTGGAACTAGCACCATTACAGCCACCTTTGATACTTCCCGCGACAAAGATATCGCCGCCGTCGATGTGCAGAATCGAGTTGCAGTCGCTCAGCCACAACTCCCCGATGCCGTACAACGCACAGGAGTTACAGTTACAAAACAATCTAACAGCCTACTGCTGGCTATAGGATTATTTACCGAAAATAAAGAATACGATACCATATTTTTAAGCAACTACGCCGACCTCTATTTAGCAGACACTTTAAAGAGAGTAAAAGGCGTGGGCGACGTGCGAATTTTTGGGGAAAGACGCTATGCTATGCGCCTGTGGATCGATCCCAATAAATTAGCGGCTCGTAATCTAACAATGCAAGATGTAACAAGAGCAATTAACGAACAAAACTTGCAAGTTGGAGTAGGAAGAATTGGTCAAGAACCCGCCCCAGAAGGGCAAATGTATCAGATTGATTTGAGTGCAGAAAGTCGTCTCAAAAGCCCCACAGAATTTGAAGACCTAGTTATTAAAAGCGAAGCAAATGGAACTTTAGTTAAGTTAAAAGATGTCGGTAGAGCAGAATTAGGAGCAGAAAATTATAACTCTTTTCTGCGATTTCGAGGGAATGACGCGGTGGGTTTAGGGATTTACCAATTACCCGGAAGTAATGCTCTAAATGTTGCCCAAGCCGTCAAAGCAGAAATGGAGAAATTAGCGAAAAACTTCCCTCCGGGGGTGATACATAGAACCGCACTAGATACGACTCAATTTGTCCAAGAGTCAATGGCAGAAGTAGTCAAAACTCTGTTTGAAGCAGTCTTGCTAGTGGTGATAGTTATTTTTGTTTTCCTGCAAGATTGGCGCACTACGATTATTCCCACCCTCACAATACCCATTTCCTTGATTGGGACATTTGCTTTTATCAAAGCATTCGGATTTACGATTAACAGTTTGTCTCTATTTGGTCTTACCTTAGCAACAGGTTTAGTGGTTGATGACGCTATCATCGTAGTCGAAAATATTGACCGTCTAGTCCGCCAAGGTATGAATGCCCGCCAAGCAGCTTCCGAGTCAATGCGGGAACTTTTTAGTGCTGTAATTGCCACTTCCTTAGTATTGATGGCCGTGTTCGTACCCGTGGCATTTTTCCCTGGGACAACGGGAGCACTCTATAAACAATTTGCCCTGACAATTGCTTTTTCAGTGCTGCTTTCTACCTTTATGGCGGTTACTCTTACTCCCTCACTTGCCGCTATATTACTGCGCCCAGGTAAGAAGTTTGGCGGCCCGTTGGGTTGGGTTTTTAACCGGATTAATATTTTTCTTGATTGGATGCAAAAGAAATATAGAGAGTCCTTAATATTCTTAACACGATTTAAAACCCTTGTTACCCTGTTGTTTATTGCTTCTCTGGGATTCACCGCTTGGCTTTATTTAGCAGTACCAACAGCATTTATCCCAGAGGAAGACCAGGGCTATTTTCTGACAATTATTCAAGGGCCTCAAGGCGTTTCGCTGCAATACACCCAGCAGGTGATGGATGGAGTTGAACAAGAAATCCTCAATGTTCCTGAAGTGGTGGGTACTTTTTCGGTAGGTGGCTTTGGTTTTAGTGGTAATAGTTCCAACCAGGGGATTATATTTACTACCCTTAAACCCTGGAAAGAAAGGAAAGGTGAAGCTCAAACCGTACAAGCGATTATTGGTAAATTGCAGGGTAAGTTTTTCGCGATTCCAGAAGCGAGAATTTTCCCGGTGAATCCGCCGGCTATTCAAGGTTTAGGTCAATTTGGCGGCTTCCAATTTCAATTGCAAGACCGCAAAGGGAACAGCGGTTTAGATTCTCTAGTTCAGGCGATGGGCGGGATTTTAAAGCAGGCGAATCAGACGCCCGGATTGCAGGCGGTATTTAGTACGTTTGCTGCGAATACGCCTCAGTTACTTGTGGAAGTTGACCGCAATCGAGCTAAGGCTCTAGATATTCCGATTAATGATGTTTTCAGTACGTTACAAACGGCTCTTGGTTCTCAGTATGTGAATGATTTTAATCTGCAGCAGCGCAATTATCGGGTGTATGTTCAGGCGGATAAACAGTTTCGTGATAACCCTGAAGATATTGGGAAATTGTATGTCCGCTCTGGAAAAAATGAAATGATTTCTTTGAGCAATTTGGTGAAAATAACTCCGGTGGTGGGAGCGCAAACTGTTAACCACTACAATTTATATAGGTCAATTGAAATTAGTGGCTCCCCGGCTCCGGGCTCGAGTTCTGGACAGGCGATAAAATTGATGGAAAAGGTGTCGGCTGAAGTTTTGCCGTCGGGTTTTGGATATGAATGGTCGGGGAGTTCTTTAGAAGAAATTGAGTCGGGGGGTCAAGCACCAATTATTTTTGGTTTGGGGCTGATTTTTGTGTTCTTGGTTTTGGCGGCTCAGTACGAAAATTATGTCGATCCTTTCATTATTTTGCTATCGGTTCCTCTGGCGATTTTAGGTGCACTTTTAGCTCAGTCGTTGCGGGGGTTGGCGAATGATGTTTATTGCCAGATTGGTTTGGTGATGTTGATTGGATTGGCAAGTAAAAATGCGATTTTAATTGTGGAGTTTGCTAACCAGTTGCGGGAGCAGGGATATTCAATTACTAAGGCAGCAGTTGAGGCTTCTCAAGAGCGTTTACGACCGATTTTGATGACTTCTCTATCATTTATTTTGGGGATTGCTCCCCTAATTAACCCGGAAGGTGCGGGGGCTGCAAGTCGTAGATCGCTAGGGAATGCGATCGCGGGGGGGATGGTTGTTTCTACTTTCTTGAGTTTGTTTATGGTGCCGGTGCTGTATGTGGTCATTGTCTCGACTCGCGATCGCTTTCGGAAGCGCGATCGATTAACAAATCTACCCGGTGATGGTACAACTTTGAACGGCAAAACGACTCCAGGCGAGGAGGTTGAACGCGATAAAGTATCGCCGCTGTAGTGGGTAATTAGTTCCTTTAACTATCCGGTTAGTGGTTATTGTTGCAAAATATCCGACTATCTGTGCCACGGGCTTTTTGATTGTTGCGACGCTGTGCGGTAACTCTCGGAGAAGATTTTTTGTACAGGTAGCGATCGCCCCCCATCGTGCAATAATGATATGACTTGCACAAAAGCTCTATTAGTAGGTAAATCTTGCCTACCTTACCGCTACATATAGCGTCTCAACTGTCAACCCGTGCTAGTTATCAATTAAACCGGCTGTTGCACTACACAAATTTTTTCTAATGGCTGAAGTCCCCCTAAATCCCGCAGAACTTGCAGAAGCCCTCAACGGCTTTACCGATATCAATTTCCAATTGCCAGACCCCGAAGACGAACAAATACCAGACTTTGATTTTGACAATCAGGTTGACAATGCCTGGAAAGTGTGCGATCGCTTCGACTTGCAAACCGACATCTGGCGGGGACGCATTCTCCGAACAGTCCGAGACAGAGAAAAAAAAGGCGGCGAAGGACGCGGTACAGGGTTTTTGAACTGGCTCAAAGAAAGAGAAATTGGCAAAAGTCAAGCCTATTCTTTGATAGAATTAGCTAATAGTGCCGACACTCTGATTCAGCAAGGAGATTTAGACCCAGATTCCATTAGAAACTTCAGCAAAAGAGCCTTTGTAGAAACAGCCAAAGCATCTCCCGAAGTCCAGCAAATGGTAACAGATGCCGCAGCAAATGGCGATCGCATCACCCGCCGCGAAGTCAAACAACTCTCCGACGAATGGATGGCAATGAACTCAGATTTATTGCCAGAAGAAGTCAAAGAAAAAGCATCTACAGGTTCTCTACCTTCCCGCTACCTCGCTCCTTTAGTGAAAGAAATGGAGAAACTCTCTCCATCTCACCAAAGCGAAATTCAAAAAGAAGTAGCAGAAAATCCCGACGTAGATACTGTTAAACAGCTAACATCCGACGCCAAGAACTTATCAAAATATCTCGACGCCGCCGCCCAAGTGCAAGCTCTCAATCAGTCTCACTTAGATATGGAAATGGCCTTAGAAGAATCTTTGCGAGTAGGCTGTTTGGGAACCACCGCCGACGTTGTAAAACAAGCCGCACAGCTAGAACAAGCAGTAGTCAAACTCTACACCATTTGGAAACGCTTAGGCAGTTTGGCAGATAGATTGTACGTGGATACAGGAGCAAGCACACCCAATTTGCGGTTGCTTTTGGGATGCTTGGACAGTCTTTCGGGAGAAAAGATTGAAGTGGATTTCGGAGACGGAGAACGCTCTATTCGCTTGCAAATTTTCAGCGAATAGCTCAACTTTGACCGCAGATAAAAGCCAACATCACGGCTCATTATCTGCGTCGATTCCTGTTCATCTGCGGTTAAAATTTTTGATTTTTTCCAAAGATATCGGGGATGCAAATAACGCCGATATTTGGTAACTACTTCTTTCCCCAACAGCACTACGCTAATCCAAAAACAAACTTCCGCCCCAACAGCCAGAACGAAAGATAAAGTAGTTTTTTGGGTAATGTCCAGCCCCAGGAAGGGCACAACAAATAAGACTGCCAGCCAGGGCAGAAAAGATAGGACAAATAAGAACAAACCGAGCTTTTGCATAGATTCACATAATACAGCTTTGATCTGCCCTTTATCTGTTAGTCCGCTTAAAGTGGACTTCGTTTGTATAGTAGCGATTTCAATCGCCTCCTTCACTACAAACTCACCTCTGGAACCAATGTCAGCAACAGGCTTTCCGGCCTGTTCCACAAGAACATTTAGTATTGGTGGAACAAGCATCTTGCCTGTTCTTGAGAATGGTTCAACCTCTGACTACAAACTTAATTGCCAAGCATTTCCAACTCAATTCTTAATCCCCGTTGCCGCAATCCCTCGAATAAACTGTCGCTGACCGGCCAAAAACAGCAACACCACCGGCACTGTTCCAATTACCACCGCCGCCATCAACAACTGCCAACTGCTAGTAAACTGTTCCTGAAATTCGGCCAGAACCAACTGCACAGTCCGCAACTGGGGCCGCGTCGTAAACACCAGCGGCTTAAACAAATCGTTCCACTCCCCGATAAACGTAAACAAAAACAGCGTCACCAAAGCAGGGCGGGCTAAAGGTAACATCACCTGCCACAAAACCTGCCAGCGGTTAGCCCCATCCAGCATTGCCGCCTCCTCTAACTCCGCGGGAATTGTCATAAAATACTGGCGCAGCAGAAAAATCCCAAAACCGTTAGCCGCCGTCGGCAAAATCAGCGCCCCGTAAGTATTCAGCAGATGGCCCCACTTCAAAACCAAGAAAATCGGAATCACCAAAAGCTGAAACGGAATTACCAGCGTCGCCAAAACCCCCAACACAATCGCCTGTCGCCCGCGAAACTTCAGCCTGGCCAAGGCGTAACCGGCCAAAGCAGAAGTTACAACCTGAAAACCCGTCACTGCGATCGCCACTAGAGTAGAATTAAGGAATGCCAACAAAAAATTGCCCCGTCGCCAAGCCTCCTGATAGTTTGCAAAAGTCAGGCCTGCAGCCTTGACACCGACACCAGATGGTGATAATGAAACCCAAAATACAGCAGCCAGTGGCAGCAGCACCAGCGCAGCACCCGCCAGCAACAAAATAAAACTCAGCAGTTCCAGCGCATGAGACCTGTCAAAGGATTTACCCATAAATTTGTGAATTAACCTAAAATAATAAGCCTGTGACGTTCTCCAACCCGATCGCATCCCCGATTCCCATACAACAACATAATAGTCGTAGAAGGAAAGAAGGAGTACCTAGGGAGGAAGTTGTGATTAGGATATAATGTTATAGATAGAGTTGGTACTGTAAAACCCTGAAAGGTGGAGACATAGACCGTATTTCTATCATCTATTTCCGGGCAAAAGATCGACTAACGACTAATTCAAGTAATTAGTAAATAGATAGCATTCTAGCGATAGTCTTTCTGGAGTGTTCGACGGCAAAAGTCCGGCAAACACGCACGCTTGACGCCAGTTTTTCCCGGAACGTCAAAGAAAAGTTCTTTGTCGAAAGCATCCTCAGCTATAATCTGTGATTTAGATGGGGTGCGTTCAAAATAGGTAAAGTGTACTGTCACTGACCCCCCATTTTAAAGGGGTTTCCCAACATCCCGCAAGCTTATATAAGGAGACTACATATCTATGCCCCAGCTTGAGGCCAGCCCAACAATTGACTTTCAAACCGAAACTTACAAAGATGCTTACAGCCGCATCAACGCCATTGTGATTGAAGGCGAACAAGAAGCTCACGATAATTACCTGACACTGGCCGAACTGTTGGCGGACAAAAAAGCAGAGTTAGTTGGCTTGTCCAAGATGGAGAACCGCCACATGAAAGGCTTCCAAGCTTGTGGCAGGAATCTTAAAGTCACGCCCGACATGGCATTTGCCAAGCAGTTCTTTTCGGAATTGCACAGAAACTTCCAAACGGCAGCGGCCGAAGGTCAGATTGTAACTTGCTTGTTGATTCAATCGCTAATTATCGAGTGTTTTGCGATCGCAGCTTACAACATCTACATCCCCGTCGCCGATGACTTTGCTCGCAAAATCACCGAAGGCGTCGTCAAAGAAGAATACAGCCACCTCAACTTTGGGGAAGTCTGGCTGCAGGCTCACTTTGAGGAATCCAAAGCCGAACTCGAAGCTGCCAACCGCCAAAACCTGCCCATCATCTGGAGACTGCTAAACTCTGTCGCAGACGATGCCCGCGTCTTGGGAATGGAAAAAGACGCTTTAATCGAAGACTTTATGATTGCCTACGGCGAAGCCCTAGGCAACATAGGCTTTAACAACCGCGATATCATGCGGATGTCAGCACAAGGCCTCGCAGCCTAGTTAACTTGGAAATAAGGAATGGGAAAAAAATTAAAAATTAAAAATTAAAAATGGGATAACTCATTTTAAAATATAAATTTTTAATCTTCCCATCTTCCATCTTCCATCTTCCATCTTCCACCTTCCATCTTCCTTCATTTGACAACTTAATGTTTGGTCTAATCGGTCACTTAACCAGCTTAGAACACGCCCAATCAGTAGCTAACGAGCTGGGCTATCCAGAATATGCCGATCAAGGTCTCGATTTTTGGTGCAGCGCACCGCCCCAAATAGTTGATCAGATCACGGTAACAAGCATCACTGGACAAAAAATAGAAGGTCGCTATGTCGAGTCCTGTTTTTTGCCAGAAATGCTAGCAACTCGCCGGATTAAAGCAGCTACTCGCAAAATCCTTAATGCGATGGCACACGCTCAAAAAAACGGGATTAACATCACTGCTTTGGGCGGCTTTTCTTCGATCATTTTTGAGACTTTCAACTTGCAGCAAATTAAGCAAATTCGCAATCTCAAGTTGGAGTTTGAACGCTTCACCACTGGTAACACTCACACAGCTTACATCCTCTGCCGCCAAGTAGAAGAAGCAGCCCCTAAATTGGGGATTGAACTTTCAAAAGCCACGGTAGCGGTTTGTGGTGCTACTGGCGATATTGGCAGTGCTGTGTGTCGCTGGCTCAATGTTAAAACAAATGTAGCAGAATTGTTGCTCATCGCCCGCGACAAAGAACGATTGCAAGATTTGCAATCAGAATTGGGTCGAGGGAAAATTATGGACTTGGAAGAAGCCCTGCCCCAAGCGGATATTGTAGTCTGGGTAGCCAGTATGCCCAAGGGAGTAGAAATTGACCCTAAGACATTGAAGCAACCATGTTTATTGATTGACGGTGGCTATCCGAAAAATTTGGCAACTCAGGTTCAGCATCCCGGAATTTACGTACTCAATGGCGGCATTGTGGAGCATTCCCTCGATATTGAGTGGAAAATCATGAAGATTGTCAATATGGATGTGCCGGGCCGACAGTTGTTTGCCTGTTTTGCTGAATCAATGCTGCTGGAATTTGAAAAAATGTATACCAATTTTTCTTGGGGACGGAATCAAATTACTGTGGAAAAGATGGAGCAAATCGGTCATATTTCTGTCAAGCACGGTTTCAGACCTTTATTAATGTCAGTTTGATGTTAAAAGTCAACTGTTAAATTTGAAAATTTAATAGTTGACTTTTTATTTGGCATCAGAATAATATTTTTCGGAGTGCAGCGCTAGCTTCCGGCTCGCGCTATATGATAATGATGATGTGACCAAATTTGATCTCATACAAAATTTAAAATTCAAAACTTCCAAATTTCCTCTCTTTTTCAGCATCCCCTGACAGGGTAGGATCGGGAAATAGTCGATCGACTTTCACCTTAAAACCTTATAGAAATTATCAGCGTGCCAAACCCAGACCGTAAACCCTTACTCTTAGATTTTGAAAAGCCCCTGGCCGAACTCGAAACCCGAATTCACCAGATTCGCGAACTCGCCGCCGAAAACAGCGTCGATGTCACCGACGAAATTCGCAAACTCGAAGCGCGTTCCGCCCAACTGCGACAAGAAATTTTCAGCAGCTTGTCCCCCATGCAGCGGCTGCAACTGGCCCGTCACCCGCGCCGCCCCAGCACCCTCGATTACATTCAGGCAATTAGCGACGAGTGGCTCGAGCTTCACGGCGATCGGCGCGGCGGAGACGACCCGGCCCTCGTCGGCGGAATTGCCCGCATAGACGGGCGTCCCACAGTCATCATCGGCCATCAAAAAGGGCGCGACACAAAAGACAATATCGCCCGCAACTTCGGCATGGCTGCTCCCGGCGGCTACCGCAAAGCCCTGCGCTTGATGGAACACGCCGATCGCTTCTCCATGCCAATTTTCACCTTTATCGACACTCCGGGGGCTTGGGCGGGCTTAGAAGCAGAACAGCTCGGACAGGGAGAGGCGATCGCCTGTAACCTCCGCGAGATGTTTCGCCTCGACGTTCCCATTATTTGCACCGTCATCGGCGAAGGCGGATCCGGCGGCGCATTGGGTATCGGCGTCGGCGAGCGGCTGTTAATGTTAGAACATTCCGTCTACACCGTCGCCACCCCCGAAGCTTGCGCGGCGATTCTCTGGAAAGACTCCGGTAAAGCTAACTTGGCCGCAGAAGCTCTCAAAATCACTTCCTGGGATTTGAAAAACCTCGGCATTCTCGATCAAATAGTACCAGAGCCGATCGGCGGCGCTCACTCGAATCCCCTCAAAGCTGCCTCCATACTCAAACAAGCTTTGTTAGAAAACTTAGCAGAACTAACCCAGCTTACGGGTCAGCAGCGACGCGAACTCCGGTATCAAAAATTTCGCCACATCGGTGTATTCACTGAAATTGCGGCTTGAGCCGATCGATTCAGAGTTATCAGTTATGAGTTAAAAATTCTTAACTTTAAACTCATAACTCACAGCTCATTATTCTGCGGATCTGTCAGCAGTGTTATAATTTCTCAGGTGACACGGCTTAACAGTTCTTAATGTTTATCTCATAATTAACTGTTATCACCCGCAGCAGACAGTTGTCTAATTTGCCGATGAAGGCTGCAACGCTGTAGGGAGTTGCCGAGGGAAAGTATTAGGACATTGAATGAACCATCCAACAACAAAGCAGGCTCTGATTACCGGAGCCAGCAGCGGTATTGGCAAAGCGACGGCTCTAGCGTTCGCCGCCGAAGGCATAAATCTGGCCTTAGTTAGCCGAGAGTCGGAAAACTTAGAAGCCGTTGCCGCAGCGGCCCGAGCAGTCGGAGTGAAAGCAGAAGCTTATCCCTTAGACTTGGCAAAAATTGAGCAAGTGCAAAGCAGCATCAGCGCGATCGCAGCTCAATTGGGTGCCGTAGATATCCTGGTAAACAGCGCTGGCATGGGCTACACCGGCTCCTTGACGGAAACTTCCCTAACCGACTGGCAAAG
Organism: Microcoleus sp. AT8-B5; assembly: GCF_036705565.1. Taxonomy (NCBI): domain Bacteria; kingdom Bacillati; phylum Cyanobacteriota; class Cyanophyceae; order Oscillatoriales; family Microcoleaceae; genus Microcoleus; species Microcoleus sp. AT8-B5. The sequence goes on along the minus strand of NZ_JAUBUY010000004.1, from coordinate 40,063 downwards.
CGTTCTAGACCTCAATCTGACTAGCGTTTGGCAGTGCATTTTAGGAGTTTTGCCCTCAATGCGCGATCGCCGATCGGGAATCATCATCAACGTTTCCTCGATCGCCGGCACCCAAACCTTCCCCAACTGGGGAGCCTACTGCGTTAGCAAATTTGGTCTCATGGCTTTGTCTAAAACCTTAGCCGCCGAAGAACGGGCTCACGGAATTCGCGTAACAGCAATCTGTCCGGGTTCTGTCAACACTCCTATGTGGGACACAGACACCGTGGACGCCGACTTCGATCGCAGCGCCATGTTAACCCCAGAAATCGTCGCCCAATCAATTCTGCACGCAGTTCAGTTACCAGCGAGTGCAGTAATTGAAGAAATCACGCTCATGTCCAACGCAGGAGTTTTGTGAACTTGAGATTTTAGACTGCTGGATTTTTCTCGAATTCAACAATCTTTGAATCTCTAGCTATAGCGGTTCTCAGATAAATGAGGTATACAGAAACCCTGTAATGTCAAGCTTTCCAGGTCAAAATTCGTACCTCACATTTTTGAGAAAGGCTATATATCCCCCAATCGAAAATCTAAAATCGAAAATCGAAAATCGATTCACCCTCACACCAACTTGTTATGACAATTGCATCTTCCGCCGATTCCAATGGGTCGAACTCTCTCTCGACTGACAGCATGAAACTGTTACAAACCGCAGACAACAACACCCCGCGCATCCCAACTCGACCCGATCGCAATTCCTCCCACGGTCAAGAATCCAGCGTGCCCAAACCATCAGAAGTAGGCATGGAAGAAATGATGGAGGCTGTTCGCACAATGCTGCTGGGAGTAGGAGAAGATCCTGAACGGGAAGGATTGCTCAAAACCCCAAAACGGGTAGCAGAAGCAATGCGGTTTCTCACCAGCGGTTACAGTCAATCCCTAGAAGAACTCCTCAACGGCGCTATCTTTGACGAAGGCCACAACGAAATGGTACTGGTACGAGACATCAGCGTATTCAGTATGTGCGAACACCATATGCTGCCGTTTATGGGTAGAGTTCATGTCGCTTACATTCCCAACCAAAAAGTAGTGGGATTGAGTAAATTAGCCCGAATTGCTGAAATGTACAGCCGCCGATTGCAGGTGCAAGAACGTTTGACACGCCAGATTGCTGAAGCAGTTCAGACAATATTGGAACCGCAGGGAGTAGCTGTAGTAATGGAAGCCAGCCATATGTGCATGACGATGCGGGGTGTGCAAAAACCTGGTGCTTGGACGGTTACGAGTGCCATGTTGGGCGTGTTTCAAGAGGAACAGAAAACTCGCGAAGAATTCCTGAATTTGATCCGCCACCAACCGGCATTCTTTTAGTCATTAGTTATTAGTCATTAGTCATTAGTCATTAGTCATTCACTTTTTTCTTGGTGGCTGTAATCAAGCATGAGGTCCAGAAACCGGGTTTTTTTTACGATATATTTCGTTACGCACCGTAAATTCGGTAAAAAACCCGGTTTCTTTGTCGGAGTGCGTCCAGGACCGATCTAAAATCTAAAATCGGATGACGATCGACTGATAAACCCATAAAATAGACGGGTGACTCATGACTTGTGACTAAATGAATCCTCCTATCAAATTCGGTACAGATGGCTGGCGCGGCATCATTGCTGACGATTTTACATTCGATCGCGTAGCGTTAGTCGCTCCCTTAGCGGCACAAGTTCTCGCACAAACCGGCAGCAGCGATGGCAGCAGCGGTACCGTAATTGTCGGTTACGACCGCCGATTTCTGGCTGAAGAATTTGCCTTCACAGCGGCTGTTGCCGTCCAAAACGCAGGATTTGACGTGCTGCTGAGCGAATCCTACGCCCCCACTCCAGCTTTCAGTTTAGCTGCCAAACAATTAAATGCTTTGGGTGCGATCGTCCTGACAGCCAGCCACAATCCCGGTGCATATTTAGGGTTAAAAGTCAAGGGCGGATTTGGCGGTTCAGTTTCGCCCGAAGTTACTCAACAGATAGAAGCAAAACTCGAAAATCCGGCGGCAATTTCAGCAACTCCCGGCAAATTGGATAATTTCAATCCTTGGCCAGCTTACTGCAAAACCTTGCGGGAAATGGTAGATATTGAGGCGATTAAAGAAGCGATCGCCAGCGGCAAAATTACAGTATTTGTAGATGTAATGCACGGGGCCGCAGCAGGAGGACTAGCTCAAATTTTAGAAGAAACAGTACATGAAGTCAACAGCGATCGAGATCCGCTGTTTGGTGGCGGTGCACCGGAACCTTTGCCGCGCTACCTGTCGCAGTTATTTCGGGTGATGCGTACTCACCAGCGAAAAAGTTCTGGTTTGTCCATTGGATTTGTATTTGACGGAGATAGCGATCGAATTGCAGCCGTTGACTCTAGCGGCAACTTCCTCAGTTCACAAATCCTAGTTCCCATCTTAATCGAACATTTAGCTTCACGGCGCGGCTTGACCGGGGAAGTCATCAAAACAGTCAGCGGTTCAGACATAATTCCTAAAATTGCCAAGCTGTACGACTTGCCATTATTTGAAACGCCGATCGGTTACAAGTATATAGCCGATCGAATGTTGACCACCCAAGTCTTAGTCGGCGGCGAAGAATCGGGAGGAATTGGCTACGGTACACACATACCCGAACGAGATGCTTTGCTGTCAGCGCTGTACTTATTAGAAGCAGTTGTCAAATCCGGCGAAGACTTAAGCGAAATTTACAGCCGACTGCAACAAGAAACAAGCTTTACTTCAGCGTATGACAGAATAGACTTGCACCTAGCAAACATGGAAGAAAGGTCGCGTTTGCTGTCCCTGCTGCAAAATCAACCCTTAACAGAAATCGCCGGCAAAGCAGTTGTAGATTGCAACAAAGTGGACGGATATAAATTTCGTTTAGCAGACGGAAGTTGGCTGTTAATTCGGTTTAGCGGAACCGAACCAGTGTTGCGGCTGTATTCAGAAGCAGCGACATTGAAAGAAGTCATGAAAAACTTAAACTGGGCGAAAAATTGGGCGCATAATTAATCGGACTTTTCCACCGCAGATCAACGCAGATGAACGCAGATGACTCGATCTCAAATCTCTCTTTCTCTGCGTCCTCTGCGCCCTCTGCGGTAAAAAAATCTTGTTCAGAAATCAAATAGTATGGCGGCTATATCAGGTTATTTTTAGGATACAAGCAAATGGCATACAGCGATTTCAGCCTTGCGAGAGTCAAAAAAGATTTTGGATTAACCTTAGATGAAACTCGCAATTTATTTGCCGACACAAAACCAGTTTCACCATCAGAAATTTTAACAACAATCCTGATTGATTATGTACCGCTAGCAACTTTTATTTCCACATAAAAAGCTCGTTCAGAATTTTTGATTGCGCCGATATTAGCAGAAGTCCGGCGATTGTTAAACAAACGAGTTTCTCTTTTTTCCGGTAAGGATTTTACTGTCGATCCAGAAAGAGGTTTGCAAGGATTTTGCGATTATATTATTAGCGGTTCTTCAGAACAATTGTTCATCAGTGCTCCGGTTATAACAATTTTTGAGGCAAAAAAGGAAGATATCATTGGGGGTTTGGGTCAATGCGTAGCGGCAATGGTAGCGGCCCAATGTTTCAATCAAAACCAAGACACTGAGGTCGATCGCATTTACGGCGCGGTGACGACGGGAACTAACTGGAAATTCTTGATTTTGGAGGAAACTACTGTTTATATCGATCCGATTGAATACTATATTCAAGATGTTGATAAGATTTTGGGAATTTTGTTGCAACCATTTTTCCAATCTTTTGTTAATATAGAGCCGTAAGTTTTAATAGAAATAATGACCGATCGCAAATTGCTAGTTGTCGCTACGGGCAATCCGGGTAAACTCAAGGAAATGCAAGTTTATCTTCAGGATTTGGGATGGAAATTGGATCTCAAACCGGAAGAGTTGGACATCGAGGAAACAGGCGAAACTTTTATTGCTAATGCTTGCTTGAAGGCGTCTGAAGTCGCAAAAGCAACGGGCAAATGGTCGATCGCCGATGATTCTGGTTTAATGGTAGATGCACTCAACGGCCAACCTGGGATTTACTCCGCGCGCTACGGGAAAACCGATGCTGACAGGATATCTCGACTTCTCAAAGAATTGGGAAGCGAACAAAACCGGGAAGCACAATTTGTTTGCGCGATCGCGATCGCCCGTCCCGACGGTACAATTGCCCTGCAAGTAGAAGGAATTTGCCGAGGCGAAATCCTGCACACTCCTCGCGGTACGGGAGGTTTCGGATATGACCCCATTTTCTACGTACCCGCACAGCAACAGACTTTTGCCGAAATGACACCGGATATCAAGCGATCGCACTCTCACCGCGGCCGAGCCTTCCACGCTCTCATACCACAAATGGCGAACCTTGTCAACCCCTAACGAGTAAAAAAGCCAAAACCGGGGGGAACTGTGGCATTGGATATTGACACTTAGGTATCAGAACTAAACAGGAAATAGGTTTTTCCTGGGCAAAGACCAGTTACCAAAGACCAATGCCCAATGCTCAATGCCCCAGTATCTTAGATAGCCTCCAAGTTCTTTTCTCCAGTCCGAATCCGAATAATTTGTTCTACAGGAGAGATGAAAATCTTGCCGTCGCCAATCTCGCCCGTGCGGGAAGCCGCGATAATTTTATCAACCACCATGTCAACCTGATCGTTTTCCACAACAATCTCGACCTTGAGCTTTTGCAAGAACTCAACGGTGTACTCAGAACCGCGATAGCGTTCTGTCATGCCCTTCTGACGGCCAAAACCTCTAACTTCAGAAACAGTCATCCCCACAATACCAGCATTGACGAGTGCGATTTTCACTTCGTCTAGTTTAAAGGGGCGAATAATAGCTTCAACCTTTTTCAAGTTTTTCACTCCTAACAGTTAGTACCTTCGTTATATTACTTAAATCGCGTGACATCTTTTAATATCACTGCTAGTATTAAGTATTTTGTAAAATATACTACCTTATTTTGTACTCGCGATGAGAGGCACGCCAATCTTTAACAATATTCTCCCATTGGCCCGAGGCGCGGGCTCTCCGCTCCGATAGATCGCGGTAGAGTGAAAAAGACCCAAGCCCTCCGCCACGGATCTGCTAAAACAGAAAAAGAACCCAGGAGACAGGAGTTTTCCGAGTTTCCGCTTTGCTATGTCAGATTTGCACATATTGCTGAAAACTATAATTGCCAGAGGCGGTCAGTTAAACTATTCTTATGCACCCAGCCAGCCCTCCCCCTGACCGCAGCGGGCTTGATGCCCTACTGAGAAATCGCCCCTTCCTCGCCTTGTGGACGGGCCAGTTATTGGCCCAAGTGGCGGATAAAATCTTTTACGTATTGCTGATTATTCTGCTGAAAACCGGCGACTACCGACCCTGGCCGGTTTCTTGGCAACATTCGGAAAATTCTATGCTGTCAGCGGTGATGATCGCCTACACCGTGCCAGCGATCGTCTTTGGTTCCGTAGCCGGTATCGTGGTAGACCGCTTTTCCAAAAAGCAAATGCTGGTCGCCTGCAACGTGATTCGAGCCGGGTTGATTGTAGCTTTGCCGTTTTTGCCCAAAGCTTTTGTGGTTTTGTTGACAATGACGTTTTTAATCTCTACCGTAACGCAATTTTTTGCTCCTGCAGAAGCGGCCGCCGTCCCCCTGGCTGTGGGGCGAGAGGGACTGATGTCGGCAAATGCTCTGTTCGCCTCGTCCACAATGGGCGGGATCATTATTGGGATGACGATCGGCGAACCGCTGTTTAGTTGGGTCAAACACAGCTTCGGATCAGCTTCTCAAGAGTTTTTGCTGGGCGGGTTGTACCTGATATCAGCAGGTTTGATCTATGCCATGCAGATCAAAGAAGGTCATGTCGGCAGCAGTGGCAAAAACGTCCATCCTTGGCAAGACCTCAAGGAAGGTTTGCGGTATGTGAAACACAATCACCTTGTCAGCAACGCGATGGTGCAGTTGACCATTTTGTATTCCGTGTTTGCGGCGCTTCAGGTGCTGGCGATCGCGCTTTCAGGCAAAATAGGTCTCAAAGAAACTCAATTTGGCTTTTTACTCGCTGCAGCGGGAATTGGAATGGTCTTCGGCGCAGCCTTTTTGGGACATTGGGGTCATCGAATGCACCACAAACCTCTGCCTTTAATCGGTTTCTTGATGATGGGTTTTGTATTAGCAATGTTTGCCTTTGCCAGACACCTTTGGGTGGGATTCGGATTGAGCGCTCTGTTCGGTTTTGGTGCTTCCTTAATTAACGGCCCGATGCAGGCTCTGATTCAAGAAAAAACTCCCGAATCTATGCGGGGTAAAGTCTTTGGATTTGAAAACAATGCGATTAATATTGCTCTGAGCCTGCCTTTAGCACTGACTGGCCCGCTAACGGATGCTGTCAGTAATGCCGTCGGCGACGATGACTTGGGCTTGCGGATCGTGTTGCTGGGTTTGGGCTTTTTGGTCTCGGTGATGGGCATGGCAGCTTGGAAACATACTCGCAAAGTCTTGCAGGATGTTCTCTGAACTTTGCCAAGAAGGAAGAAGCAAGAGGGCTTGGTTTTCGCGATCGATCCATAACATAGCAACCGCCCTGATGATTAGGACGTTCTTAATTGCTCAAACGATTAGTTTTTCTTGTCGAATGCCGAATCAAGAATGCTATAGAAGCGTCATATCACGGTAAACCGACATAGAGGCAGCGATTTCCTCTGTGTCTTTCTTCCTCTGCTGTTCCACAATTTATCGCTCGGACACCGCCCGCTCGCCAAACTTTTTGTAAAATATCAGCAGTCAAATTTTCAGAATTTGACTATTGAGATTAAAGTAGTATTATAAAACATCATTAAGATTGTAAACATCAATAGACAATGGTAGTATCATATAGTCAGATGATTAATGCCGATGCTAACGGGTCTTATAATATTTTGAGAAAAGCAATCCCAAATGCGTTTAGCGATGGGATAGGGAGCTGCGTAGTTCAGCCGAGGCGGGTTAATCCGCTTAAAGTAAAAGCGAAAGGGGAGGGACTTCATGCCTCCCACGTCATGTAATATAGCAATCCTCGCATCAGTTGTAAAAATATGTAGGGGTAGTGCTACCCCTACTCCCCGTGCCTACCCCAGCCTGCATCGGTGCAACCGGGCGTGGGGAGATCCCCTACAAGAATTACACAAATCATTTAGGATTGCTATAGATGACTATAGTTTTACAAGCTATAAAAGCTTTCATTAAAAAACATAATTAGTTTAAGGAAGGAAATACTGTGCAACTAAAAACTAAAGTGACAATCAGGCGTGCAACTGGTGGATTTGCTCTGATTGACAGCTTGATCCGCCACGGTGTCAAGCATATTTTTGGTTATCCCGGCGGCGCAATTCTGCCACTTTACGACGAACTCTACCGCGCCGAAGAAACTGGCGCTATCAAACATATTCTGGTGCGCCACGAACAAGGCGCGGCTCACGCGGCTGACGGATACGCCCGCGCTACGGGCAAAGTTGGAGTTTGTTTTGCTACTTCGGGCCCCGGCGCAACTAATTTAGTGACGGGGATTGCGACGGCCCACATGGATTCGATCCCGATGGTAATTATTACCGGTCAGGTGCCCCGTGCGGCGATCGGCACTGATGCGTTTCAGGAAACAGATATTTACGGGATTACCCTGCCAATTGTCAAGCATTCCTATGTAGTACGCGACCCCAGAGATATGGCGCGAATTGTGGCAGAAGCTTTCCACATCGCCAGTACAGGGCGGCCGGGGCCAGTCTTGGTTGATGTACCCAAGGATGTGGGTTTAGAAGAATTTGACTATCTGCCCGTGGAACCCGGATCGGTGAGAATTCCGGGCTACCGCCCGACGGTGAAGGGAAATCCTCGGCAGATTAATCAAGCAATCTATTTGCTGCAGGAAGCAAAGCGTCCTTTGCTGTATGTGGGCGGCGGGGCGATCGCAGCGGGGGCCCACGAGGAAATTAAGGAACTCGCCGAACTTTTCCAATTGCCGGTCACGACAACACTGATGGGCAAAGGTGCCTTTGACGAAAACCATCCTTTGTCGGTGAAAATGCTGGGGATGCACGGCACTGCTTACGCTAATTTTGCCGTTACCGAGTGCGATTTGCTAATTGCTGTCGGGGCGAGGTTTGACGATCGCGTGACGGGCAAATTAGACGAGTTTGCCGCGCGCGCTAAGGTGATTCACATCGATATCGACCCGGCGGAAGTCGGCAAAAATCGCGGCCCTGACGTGCCGATTGTCGGAGATGTCCGCCAAGTTTTGCTCGATTTGCTGCGCCGCTGTCGGGAAACTGGAGTTTCAGGGAAAACCGGACAGACTGCGGAATGGCTGCACAGGATCGATCACTGGAAACAGGACTATCCGTTAGTTGTGCCTCATTACCCAGACATTTTGTCTCCGCAAGAGGTGATTTCCGAGTTGGCTACTCAAGCGCCGGATGCTTACTACACAACAGATGTCGGTCAACATCAAATGTGGTCGGCTCAATTCTTGAACAACGGGCCGCGCCGCTGGATTTCGAGCGCTGGTTTGGGCACGATGGGTTTCGGGGTGCCGGCTGCGATGGGCGCGAAAATGGCGCTACCCAATGAGCAAGTGATTTGTATTGCTGGCGATGCTAGCGTGCAAATGAATATTCAAGAGCTGGGAACACTAACACAATACGGCATTAATGTCAAGATTGTGATTGTAAATAACGGCTGGCAAGGTATGGTACGGCAGTGGCAGCAGGCGTTCTACGGCGAGCGTTATTCCTCGTCGAATATGACCGTGGGGATGCCGGATTTTGTGATGCTGGCTGAAGCTTATGGCGTGAAGGGGATGCTGGTTTCGCAGCCGGAGGAACTCAAAGATGCGATCGCCCAAATGCTCGCTCACGAGGGCCCGGTGCTGATGAACGTGAAGGTGACGAGGGACGAAAACTGCTATCCGATGGTAGTTCCAGGTAAGAGCAACGCTCAAATGGTTGGTTTGCCCGATCGTAGCAAGTTGCAATCTGCGGAGTTGATTTATTGTCCGAGTTGCGGCGCGAAGAATGTTTCGACGAATAAGTTTTGTCCTGAGTGCGGGACAAAAGTTTAACGAGTTTTGAGTGGTGTTTAGGCATTGCCTGTTAGTCTCAATTTAAGGTCAAACTTACTCAGAGACTGCTGTTTATCGTCGAGGCCAGATCCCCCCTAGCCCCCCTTAAGAAGGGGGGAACCGGAGCGATCTCAACTTAAGGTCAAACGTGGTCATAGACTGCTGTTTATCGCCGAGGCCAGATCCCCCCTAGCCCCCCTTAAAAAGGGGGGAACCGGAGCGATCTCAAAGTCCCCCTTCTTAAGGGGGATTTAGGGGGATCTGGCCTCGGATAAAAGCGAGAGATACAAAGGTTTCAGACTTAAGTTGACACGATGAAAGGCAATCCCATCTCTTTACCCGGCTCTGCTGTTTCACATTTAAAACCATATCCGCTGGCATCGCATCGAGAGCTTTAATCTGTAAATCTCTAAGCATATTTTATGAGCCAGTGTCTAAACCCTGATTGCCTATTCCAAAACCCGTCTGGCTATACAAAATTCTGTCAAAAATGCGGCAATAAACTGCTATTGGGCGATCGCTACGGAGCCCAAAAAATTATTGGACAAGGGGGATTTGGGCGCACTTTTCTAGCTATTGACGAGTATAAACCATCAAAACCTTCCTGCGTTATTAAACAATTTTACCCCCAATTTCAAGGCACTTCTAGTATCCAGAAAGCGGCTGAGTTATTTGAGCTTGAAGCAGTCCGCCTAGAACAGTTGGGTAAACATTCTCAAATTCCCGAATTATTAGCATATTTTAGTCAAGATGGACGGCAGTATTTAGTCCAAGAATTCATCGACGGTGAAAATTTAGCCCAAACACTAGAATCTAAGGGATATTTTAGCGAAACGCAGATTCGCGACTTGCTTAATAATTTATTGCCAGTATTCGAGTTCATTCATTCCCGCCAAGTAATTCACCGGGATATCAAGCCAGAAAATATTATTCTCAAACAAGATGGGCAACTGGTTTTAGTTGACTTTGGAGCCGCGAAATATGCGACACAAACGGCTCTAGCGGTAACGGGAACGAGGATCGGGACGGCTGGATATACGGCACCAGAACAAGCCAACGGCAAAGCTATTCATGCGAGTGATATTTATAGTCTGGGTGTGACTTGTCTGTGTCTGTTAACTCAGGTTGAGCCGATTGATTTATTCGATGATAGCGAGTTTGAGTGGGTGTGGCGAGAACACTTAAAAACATCTGTCAGTTCGGAACTGGGTCAGATTTTAGATAAAATGATACAACCTGCTATTAAAAAACGTTATCAATCTGCTACTGAAGTTTTGCAGGATATTGGTACTCGATCGCCTCAATTATCACCTCAAACACCTTCACCAGCAACGCCACCAGACTCGCTTAAATCAGCGCGGGGTGTTGACTATACTCATCTGCGGGATTTATTGGCGGCGGGGAAATGGAAAGAGGCGGATGAGGAAACATTCAAGGTGATGCTGAAAGCTGCTAGACGGGAGAAGGAACGTTATTTCACAACGGAATCGATCAAGAATTTTCCTTGCGATGATTTGCGGACGATCGACCAATTGTGGGTAAAATACAGTCAGGGTCGTTTCGGCTTTAGCGTCCAGAAAAAAATCTGGTTGGAAGTAGGCGGTAAAGTTGATTATGACACTGAATGCAAGCTAGGCGATCGTGTCGGTTGGCGAAAAGGAGGCAGTTGGTTGGACACAAAAAACCTAACTTATAATAAACAAGCACCTGTGGGCCACCTCCCTAGGCAACTGTGCGGATGGTGGGGTGGGTTCCGGGGTTTGGGTGTGAAGTGGCGTTATGGTTCTTCTCTCGCATCAAGAGCTGTAAGCTGTAATTTATAGGAATTTCAGCCTTTTTTCAAGTCTTTTTTATCGAATCTTTTTTTACGAAATTATCGATTTTAGTCATTTCATTACGTGCTAATTGGATGGGTTTCACAAAGACACGACTTACCCACTAAGGCCAAAGAAACCGGGTTTTTGGCCTAATCTGTGGGTGACAACGAACGATTTTCGTAAAAAAACCCGGTTTCTGACCACCCGTGGGTATCAACTAATGCGTTATGCGATTGTCATTGAAAAAACACCGAATAACTATTCAGCTTACGCGCCCAATTTACCCGGATGTGCAGCCACAGGCGCTACCCTTGCGGAAGTACAGCAGCAAATTAAAGAAGCAATAGAATTTCACTTAGAAGGATTGCGAGAAGAAGGTTTACCGATTCCCGAACCAACTAGGCTATGTGAATATGTCGAAGCACGATAATCTCAGAAACCCGGTTTCTTTCTAGATTTCTCGTCACTCAACGCAAAACTCGTAGAAACCGGGTTTCTAGCCCCCATGCTTAAGCGATGAACTTACGCACTAATGCCAAAGAAACCGGGTTTTTTACCTAATCTGTGGGTGACAACGAAAGATTTTCGTAAAAAAACCCGGTTTCTGAGATATAGGAAAATTCGCGGGAGTAATCAATGAATCTTTATTTGGGAATAGATTTCGGCACCACGGGCGCCCGATCGACAATCATCGACTCCCAGGGTACAATCCATTGCGAGACAGAACATACTTTTGCCCGCGCGCAACAGCCGGAATTGCCCTCAGTGTGGCAAAATGCGCTGTGGGATACGATCGAGCAAATTCCCCCAACAATCCGCAATCAGGTAAGGGCGATCGCCATTGACGGCACATCTTCCACTGTCATGCTGTGCAATACCGACGGTATACCAGTATGCGAACCCATTTTATACAATGATGCGCGCGGTGCAGCGGTGACAGAGAGGTTGCGGGCGATCGCGCCGGATAACCACACAGTATTGAGCGCTACATCCAGTCTGGCCAAACTCCTGTGGTGGCAGGAGGGCGGGCACGGGGGCACCGCCCCTACAGTTTTCCTGCATCAAGCTGACTGGCTGGCATTTCTGCTGCACGGAAAATTGGGAATTAGCGACTATCACAATGCTTTGAAACTCGGTTTCGATGTTGATACTTTGTGCTATCCGAATTGGCTGACACAGGGAATTGCGGGCGCTGCAACGCCTGAATTGCCGCAAGTTATCGCACCGGGAACGCCTGTGGGGGAAGTGAGAACTCAAGTGGGCGATCGCTTCGGTTTTTCCCGCGATTGTATGGTTTGTGCTGGTACAACCGATAGCATTGCCGCATTTTTAGCAAGCGGTGTCAATTTACCAGGGGAAGCAGTAACTTCTCTCGGTTCTACACTAGCAGTCAAACTGTTAAGTCATACCCGCGTAGATGATTCTAGATACGGGATTTACAGCCATAAATTAGGCGATTTGTGGTTAGTTGGAGGTGCTTCTAATACCGGAGGTGCGGTGCTGCGACACTTTTTTACTGATGTTGAGTTGGATAATTATAGCACACAAATTGATCCAGAACAAGAGAGTTTGCTGGATTATTACCCATTGTTGAAAAAGGGCGATCGCTTTCCGATTAATGACCCGAATTTGCCGCCACGACTCGAACCGCGCCCAACTGATTCAGTGGAATTTCTGCACGGTTTGCTAGAAAGCATAGCGCGGATTGAAGCGCGGGGATATCAATTATTGCAAGAATTAGGTGCCACTCCTTTGACAAAGGTTTATACTGCTGGCGGCGGGGCAAAAAATGCGGTTTGGAGTGCGATTAGAAAGCGTTATTTAAAAGTGCCTGTTGAAACGCCGGTTCATACTGCCGCTGCTTATGGAAGTGCGTTATTGGCGAAGCATGGAATGCAAATTTAAAGGTGGTAAATTTGGACTGATATCGCAGTCGATTAAAACTAAAATGAGAGGAAGCAAACATTCTGATATATTGTGTTAACTTGTTATCCCTAATAATTAAGGACAATAGCAAAGCTACCTGATGACATCCTGAACACAATTTTCACATTGCAGCGGCGGCTAGTGGAAATCCTCAACGAAACAACCGCCACAGAATACATTTTAATGCAGCAGTTTGGCGAGACAGAAGCGACACTCCCCGAACTAGAATCCCTGGATAATGTTAAGGAAAGGTTGAGAAACCCTTACAATCGTTTGTACAGGCTTTTGCAGCAGGTGGCAGAATCTCAACCCGCTGCGACTGCGGATACGTTAAACTTTCTGTATGGAACGATAGAAGACGGAGAGGCAATTGTCGATGCCTCAGCAGCAAGCATTCAAGAAATCAAAATGGATTGGAACTTACGATGAATCAACAACCTAGAATCCCCGACGCTGAAACCAGAAAGCGACACGTTGAAAAGATGCGTGAAGTCTGCCGACAGTTGGACGCTTTCAATTTGAAGTTAGATGAAGCGATTGCCATATTTGAAGCTGATAACCGCCGCCAGCGTCGAGAACGTTTGGCGGGTAAATACAGGCGTGTGGAATCTCAGGTAGTCGAATAAGATATGAGATGTTGCATCATTGTTAATAAGTCTTTTATGAACAGGCTTTTCGGCCTGTTCCACAAAGAGTGAATTTTCTTGTGGAACAGGCATCTTGCGATGTTGCATTATTGTTAATAAGTCTTTTATGAACAGGCTTTTCGGCCTGTTCCACAAAGAGTGAATTTTCTTGTGGAACAGGCATCTTGCCTGTTCTTGAGAATGGTGCAAGATGTGAGATAAGATCGATCGAGGGGCGATTCCCTGCGGGATAGCCTTGAATCATTTCTTTTGAGTCCCCTCTGTTCGGACGCAAGGTTGTGTAGTAACGGTTTTAACCGCCGACTCCTATCGGGAGTTTTCAACACTTTTTTATTACACTCGCTGCAACTTAGCTGTTCTCGGATCGATGATTTTTCGACCCAAACCCGAAAACTTAATTGCCAGATTAGTTCTCTCGCCTTCCCCCAAAACATGGGTAATTTCTCCAACTCCAAAAGCATGATGAAAAACCCGATCGCCCGTTTTCCACTCTGCCGATTGAGAATTCCCAGAATTAGCTGCTGAATTATTAGTTTTTCCCTTGGAAACAGCCGTTTTCCCCGCTTTAGTTTTCTTCGCACTTCCCGCCAGCAAATGTGTCGGCAATTCCCCTAAGAATAGCGAAGGGGTGCAGTGTTCCCGGTAGCCTCCCCAGAGGCGGCGTTCGCGAGTGTGGGTGAGAAATAGCAATTCCTGGGCGCGAGTGATGCCCACGTAGCACAAACGGCGTTCTTCTTCGATCGCTTTCGGGTCGTCCAAACTGCGGAAATTCGGGAATAAGCCCTGTTCCATTCCGACTAGAAATACTACGGGAAATTCTAACCCTTTTGCGGAGTGCAGCGTCATTAGCGATACGCGGGAATCTTCTTCCTGCAAGTCATCTAAATCGGATGCTAAAGATGCTTTTGCTAAAAATGATGTTAGCGTTGGTTCTTCGTTTTGTTCTTCAAATTGTAGCACTGCATTGTACAATTCTCTGACGTTTTCTATGCGGTTTTCTGCTTCCTCCGTTCCTTGATTTTTCAAATCTTGAATGTAGCCTGAATCTTCGATAATTCCTTGGACAATTTGCGAAGCGGGCAGGGTTTCAACTTGCGATTGCCAACGACCAATCATTTCGGCAAACTTAATAATAGCTTTTGCCGATCGCCCTGCGAGAGTATTGACAGAAGATTCATCGCTGAGGATTTCCCACAACGGAATGCCCAATTGAGTTGCAGCGTCTTCGATTTTGGAAAATGTGGTATCACCAATGCCGCGACGGGGAGTATTGATGATGCGTTTGAGGCTGACGCTATCGTCGGGATTGGCAAGCGCCCGCAGGTATGCTAGGATATCTTTGATTTCTTTGCGATCGTAAAACTTCAGCCCACCGACAATATTGTAAGGAATGTCTAAACGCATTAACGCTTCTTCAAAGGAGCGAGATTGAGCATTTGTGCGGTAGAGAATCGCAAAGTTACTGCCGTTTTCGTATTCGGAGTTTTGGCGCTTTAAGGAATGAATTTGACCTGCTACAAATTCCGCTTCATCTAATTCGTTGTCGGCGCGCCAGACAACAATCGGAGCTCCCGGTTCGCGAGTCGGGCGCAGAATTTTTTCGATCCGTTCGGTATTGTGTTCTATCAAGTGGTTCGCGACTTGCAGGATGTTTTCGCGCGATCGATAATTTTCCTCTAATTTTACCATCGTCTGAGTTTTCTCGTCAGACAAACCATCTCCAAAATCCTCTTGAAATTCCAGCAATATGGTATAATCTGCCATCCGAAAGCTGTAAATTGATTGATCGACATCGCCCACGACAAAAATCGAGCGGTTTTGCCATTTATCGAAGTTTTTCGGGTCGGCGTTATTTGTCACCAACATCCGAATCAAATCGTATTGAGTGCGGTTGGTATCTTGGTATTCGTCAACTAAAATATGGCAAAACTTTTTATGCCAGTAACTTAATACTTGCTCGTTTTGGCTCAAAAGTTTAACGGGAACGAGGATTAAGTCGTCAAAATCAAGGGCATTGTTGGCTGCTAAAGCGTCTTGATAGCGACTGTAAACATCCGCAATCACCCGACCTCGATAATCCGGTTCTGCTGCTTGGTACTCTTGAGGCGAAAAACCTTTATTTTTAGCGTTGCTGATGATATAGCGGACTTTTCGAGGGTCAAATTTCTTGTCGTCAAGGTTCAGGATTTTGGTGACGATTTGTTTAACGAGACTTTGAGCATCTGACTCGTCAAAAATCGAAAAGTTTTTCTTCCACTGCCGGCCTTTTTCGTCTTGGTATTTTTCAATATCGTAGCGGAGAATGCGGCCGCACAAAGAGTGAAAAGTCCCCATCCAAATGTGTTTGGTAATTCTTTGGTAAATTTGCGATCGCAATTTCGTTTGCACATCCGGTGCTAAGTCTACCAAAGGTTTGCCATATTCCGCTTCAGCTTGCTGAGTTGCCAGCAATTTCTCAATTCTTTCTTTCATCTCCCTGGCGGCTTTATTTGTAAATGTCACCGCCAGAATATTTTCGGGATCGACTCGATGGGTGCGAACTAAGTTAGCAACTCGGTAAGTTAGAGCTCTGGTTTTGCCGGAACCAGCGCCCGCTACTACTAACAGCGGCCCGTTATAATGGGCGACTGCTTGGCGCTGAGATGGGTTGAGGTGGCTGAGGAAATCAGTGGTTTGAGTCATAGCTAGAAAGTTAGTTTAATTTTTTAAGGGGTAAATAATACTTGGTATGCGATACCGCGAGTTCTTTTAACCTAATGTGTACCTAGCGCACCCTATATTATAACTAGAATGGTAATTTTTAAAACTTTAAATATTTTTGGAGCCAGCGAGTTGTTTCAGGTAAGGTGCTGGGCGCGCACGCTACACAATAACTAGATAGGTAATTGTTTTTAACGTTTAAATATCCGTGTCAGCCAAATTGCTGCTAATATTCCCAAGCCAATCCAAATGGCAATAATAACAACAGCGGCAGCCCTATTTATCGGTTTCCCTCGATCTATTTCTGCGGCTGCTTTTTCCCGACACTCTGCTAAAACCTGTGGCGGAATCATCTTCAGTACCAGCCAAATTCCCAAGGGTACAATTATCAAATCGTCCAAGTAGCCGAGAATTGGTATGAAATCGGGAATTAAGTCGATCGGGCTAAAAGCATAGGCCACCGTAAGCCCTGCTAAAATTATGGCGTACCAAGGTACTCTCTGGTCTGTACTGGTTAAATAAACCGCGTAAGTCTCTTTTTTTAGTCGGGGGGCAACTTGTTTTAAGCATTGCATATAATGACTAATCACTAATACTTTTTTTAGTTACTAAAAATGTAACAACCCGGATATTTAGCACTTTCAGTGGGAAGGTAAAGTATAGCATCTGTTGTATGTGAGGAGAATCAAGTTTATGAATTCAAATTTGCAACGTGGCGATCGCATTAATTTCCGCAGTCTGGTAACAGCGTTGTGTTTAACCTTAACTCTCGTTAGTTTTGTGAGATTAGATCCGGCGGTGGCTCAAGAACAGCGGATCAGAACGCTGAGTGTTACTGGGCGGGGTGTGGAAGCGATTCCTACAACTCAAACGCAAGTGCGGCTGGGGGTTGAGGTGCAGGGGAAAACGGCTGCCGAGGTGCAGCAGGAAGCGGCGAGGCGATCGTCCGCTGTGGTAGAGTTGCTGCGATCGCGCCAAGTCGAAAAACTCGAAACTGCCGGCATCACCCTCAATCCCATTTATAACTACGACAACAACCAACAGCGCTTGACAGGTTATACGGCGACGAATACCGTCAGTTTTCGGATTAATACTGCATCTGCCGGCACTTTGCTCGACGATGCGGTGAATGCCGGAGCCACACGCATCGACGGCGTGAGTTTTGCCGCCACCGAAAGTGCGATCGAATCTGCTCGAAAACAAGCACTCAAAAAAGCCACTCAAGATGCTCAAGCGCAAGCGGATGCAGTCTTTAGCGCCCTCAACCTGAAGCGGGGAGAGATTCTGGGCATTCAAGTCAACGGTGCGATCGCGCCGCCTCCTATGTATCGGCAATTGGCTGGTGCTCGCATGGCTGCTGCTGACGCTACAACGCCTGTGGTGGGGGGGGAACAGCAGGTAGAAGCTTCTGTGACTTTGCAATTTGGATATTAATAATATAGTTAGGGGTTGAACTGGCCACCTCAGCTTGACCCTAACTATTTCTCGATTTATCAAGCAGCTTTTTCTACAAAAAACTTTAGCCGTTTTAACCACTTCTGCCAGTAGTCTAGAAACGAAATCTCTCCTTCTTCAGGGGGAGAGTTCCTCAATAAATAGACTCTCTGTTAAACCGTAGGCGATCGCATTCCTCATACACAGAAAAGAGTGGACTCTTTTCTCAGATCCACTCTTTGTTAAACTCTCTTAGCCCTAGCTTTAACAAGCTAGAGTTAAGTCCTTACTTTACCTAGTCCTTAATGATTCTCTTGTCATGAATGACCACTTGATCCTTGAGTTTAGGAGTGCCGGAGATGTGAATATCCGTATCCATATTTTCCTCGGTGGATTCGGCTAGATATTGGGCAGATGACTTAAAATCGTGCGCTGCACGTTTAGCAGATTCGGCTGCATTTTGGGCCGATGAGTTAAAACCATGCCCTGCACCTTGAGGAGATGGGGTTGCATTTTGGGCAGAGGACCTAAAATCAGGCACTGGAGGTTTAGCAGATTCGGCTGCATTTTGGGCAGATGATTTAAAATCATGCGCTGCATCTTTAGCAGATTCGGTTGCATTTTGGGCAGATGACTTAACATCCTGCTTAACATCCTGCGCTGCACGTTTAGCAGATTCGGCTGCATTTTGGGCAGATGACTTAACATCCTGCGCTGCAACTTTGGCAGATTCAGCGGCGCTTTGAGCAGATGACTTCATTGATTCCGCTGCACTCTTACCAGATGACTGAAGCGATTCGGCTGCACTTTTTATAGATGGCTCCACTGCCTTCGCTGTATCTTTTACAGTCGATCTCAGATCCTTAGTTGCCCCCTCAATTTCCTGAGCTACAGCTTTGGCAGAAGGCTTAACTTCATCAGCAGTACTCTTAATAGAATCCGCTGCACTTTGTATAGAAGGCTTGATACCTTCGACTGTCTGCTTGACTGAATCTTTTACTTCTCTAATCGTAGGTTTGACTTCCTCGGATGCGCTCTTGACTGCATCTACTACAGAAGGCTTGGCTTCCTTAACTGTCCGATCGACAGATTCGGCTATACTTTTAATCGAAGGCTTGGTTTCCTCAACAGTCTCCTTGACTGCTTCTGCTGTAGCTTTGATAGATGGTTTAACTTCCTCAGCCGTTTCCTTTACGACTGTCCCTAGGTCTTCTACAGTGTGTGTAATACCGTCTGCTACAGCGTGTGCTGCATCCCCTAAATTATCTACAGCACGGTTAACAGTATCAGCAGTACCTTTACCAATCATAGCGCCAGCAACTGAGCCTGCTACAGCACCAATAATGCCTCCAGAGCGAGCACCGAGTATACCACCGACTGCTGCTCCAGCTATCCTAGCACCAATGCCTGAGCCTGATGATTGATCTTCCTTTGATTCTGAATTTTCGTTAGTCTGAGCCTGAAGCTGCGCGTTTTCGCTATTGTCAACATTCTTTTCCTGGAAGTCAGGATTGGCTTCAGGTTGGTTAAAAGGCTGCTTATTATCAGTCATAGATATCCTTGGGTATTACTGTTACATTTACTAGGCTAACTATATACTTCTCAGAAAATCTACTGCCTAAGAACTAGATTTTGACTGTTACTTAAGAAGTAGATTCTTAAAAATACTTACCACTACGGGGCTAGCGGCTCGCTGTTCATTCGATCTTGAATAAGGTGAAGGCGCGCGATCGCACATCGGGAACAGTCTTAGCTTAGCAATCTTAAAATAACTGCTTTATCCCGACTTCTTAACCGATCGAAATTAATAAATATTCTAAAATAATGTGAATTTTCAGTTTACAATTTAACGCTTAAAAGCGATATTGTATAGAGTTGTAAAACCAAATAAACTATTAAATTATTGAATTAAGTGATTTGTTTTGTGGACGTTGCTGATTTACGCTAGGAAAGGTTAAATATGCAAGTCAGAGAAACCAGTATCCACAAAGATTCGGGATTTTCAACTGATTTTTTTGATCCCCTGATTAAGCAAGGCCAGATTTTGGAGCGATCTAACTCACGAGGAGAGCTCTTTGAACAGCAACTTGACCGCTTTAGCCGCCAGAGGCGATCGCACTTACCTGTAATTGGGCTAAGCTCGATCGCCCCCTAACTTTTAGCGTGACATACGGCACTTTGCCGTATATAATGGATAAATGAGATAAACCGTATTTTGTATGACTAAAACTACTAAATCGGAACCGTCAGCCCGATTGGAGGCTCGTATCAGTCCAGAGATTAAAGCCCTTTGGCAAAAAGCCGCTGACTTAGAAGGACGTACATTAACAGATTTCGTCATCGCCAGCGTTCAAGCAGTCGCTTCCAAAGTTATTGAACAGCACCAAAGACTGAAACTTGACCTTGACGACAGCGAGGCTTTCGTAAATGCCCTCCTGAATCCAACCCAGCCGAATCAAGCTCTCAAAGCAGCAGCCTTGCGCTACAAACAAGTGATGGGCGATGGTACTCACAATTGAACTCTTAGATAGCAGCAGACATCACAGAGAGCTTTTTTGTTGTGGACAAGATAGTTTGGACAACTACATCCGTAAACAAGCTTCTCAGGATCTCAAAAAGAAAGTCGCAATCGTATTCGTTTTAGTGGAGTCTCCAAACACTGATGTGATTGCCTATTATACGCTTTCTGCATACACCATTGAACTCGCAGATTTGAATGAATCTTTTGCAAAAAAGCTGCCCCGCTATCCCCTTCTACCTGCTACATTGCTAGGTCGTTTGGCAGTCGATCGTACTTATCAAGGTCAACATCTCGGCGAGTTGATTCTGATAGATGCTTTGAGAAAAGCACTCTTGGCAACTGCACAAGTTGCATCTCTCGCTGTCATTGCAGAAGCTCTGGATGAGCCAGCAGCCAATTTCTATCAAAAATATGGTTTTCAAAAGTTTAAACAAAACCCGATGAAGCTTTATCTACCAATGAAATCGGTTGAAGAACTTTGTCAAACTTCTAACATTTAGTTGATTTTGTTAAAAACCGATCGCCAATCCCACTCTCCAACCCCGCCACCGCAGACGCGCGATCGCACTTACCTGTAATTGGGCTAAGCTCGATCGCCCCCAACAAACTCAACACAATCCAATTACTACCGGATCAGCGCTCAAAGTACCCGATATCGACTACAGTAAACACAAAATATTATTGGCGGTGATTTGAGTGATTGAGACTTTAGCAACAGGAATCGCAGCAGCCGGTTCGCTGCTAGCATTGGGCGGATTGGGCCTAGAGTTGAACTATCGCCGGACTGGGAGTGCAAATAAACTAGAACTAACAGCCGGAGAATGGCACTTAGCCATCTCCGAACCCAACCGCTATCTTTTAGTCGGGGAAATGGAGTTCCGCAACCTGACACAGCGGTTTGAGATTATGTTGCCGGAAGTGCGGGCACAAGTGAAACTGCTGTCAGACGGAAGTTTGGATGGCGTTACCTCCGAGACAAAGGTGATTCCTTGCCACAAAGACGCAGCAGCCAGAGCAGACGATTACTGGTTCGGCTATATTGTTAAAGCCCAAAAAAACACGAAAATTAAAGTTTCTGTAGACATTCAAGGGCAAGATTTAACCAAATTGCAGTCAGCTTGGGTGCAAGTACATTACGTCACCTACGGCCCGGGCGGCCGCATCCCCAAAGTCCGTAACGTAGTAGTTCCCCTGCAATTTCCCAACTCGGAGACAGTACCTAATGCCCGAAATGTAGGAGTTGCCGAAGTTTTGCCGATTCGCACCCACATCCTGACGGAATTGGACAATCCCGTCGAAATTGTCAAGCGGTACGTGCTGCCACGCGCCCAGAAAGGCGATATTGTCGCCCTCGCAGAGACTCCCTTGGCTTTGATGCAGGGACGCTATCGCCATCCCAGCGAAGTCAAACCCGGATGGGCGGCAAAGCGAGTGTGCTTGTTTTTCTTGCCGATGTCGAGTTTGGCCACGGCTTGCGGGATGCAGACGTTGGTTGATGTAGTAGGCCCTTGGCGCGTAGTCGCAGCATTTGCGATCGGCGCTGTGGCTAAAATATTCGGTAAACCGGGAGTCTTTTACCAACTTGCAGGGGAACAAGCCAGACTGATTGACGACGTTACCGGGACTTTGCCTCCCTTCGACCAATTTATTGTCCTAGGCCCGGACAATCCCCAGCAAGTTGTAGAAGAAATTCAACGAGAAACCGGACTTGCGGCGGCGATCGTAGACGCTAATGACTTGAAAGCAGTTAAGATATTAGCAGCGACCTCCGATTTATCGGTAACATTCTTAGAGCAAGCCTTGCGAAGCAACCCCGCCGGGAATGCTGACGAGCGCACACCAGTCGTTGTAATTCGACCTCTGCCACAAAAATCTTGAGTTGAAAACAGAAAATTAAAAATTCAAAAAGATGATTTGCAATTTTTAATTTTCGATCGAGCAAGAAAGGGAGAAGAATCAAAAGTTATAAGTTTTGAACTCAAAATTTACCCATTCAAAACTCAAAACTTCTCTAACTCTTCCCCTTTCTGAATTTTTATTTTTAAATTTCCATTCTCCACTTTTATGCTATGACTTCATTTCCCTCCCAAAACCAAAACCAGGTTGTGATTCGCCCGTTTCAGTATCGCGACATCGAGGTGATGGAACAACTGTGCGCGGAAACAGCCGAAGAGCCAGAAAACCGCAAGGGCGCAAGCTGCGACGTGGTACTAGGTAGAAAGTTGCAGCAGATACGTCGCTGGTACGGACTACTAAAGATTTTTAGCTTGTTTCCCAACCCCTGTCAGTCCCTGTTCCGGGCCCACGTTGCCGAAGAAGAGGGGAAAGTTAAGGGCATAATTCAGATTTCTCCTTTCAACCGCACCCGCAGCACTTGGCGGATCGATCGCATAGGAGTAGACCCGGAAGCCCGCAGCAAAGGAATTGGTTCCATGCTGCTGCGGTACTGCTTTGAGGCAGTCTGGGAGGCGCGGACGTGGCTGTTGGAAGTGAATGTCGGCGACAAAACTTCCTTGGCTTTGTATCGGCAAAACGGGTTTCAGCCTTTGGCCCAGATGACTTACTGGACGATCGCCCCAGAACGCCTGCAAGAAATGGCTTCCTCGACGCCAGATTTGCCCAACCTGCTGCCGGTGAGCAACGCCGACGCTCAGTTGCTATACCAACTGGATACCGCGTCTATGCCGCCCCTGGTGCGCCAAGTATTCGATCGGCACATTCAAGATTTCAAAACCAGTTTTTTCGGCGCTTTAGTCGAAGGTGTCAGACAGTGGCTGGCCAAAACCGAGGTAGTCAGCGGTTACGTGTTTGAACCGCAGCGCAAAGCCGCGATCGGCTATTTTCAGGTGCAGCTATCCCGCAACGGCCAGCAACCGCACGTCGCCCAGTTGACTGTACACCCGGCCTACACTTGGCTTTACCCGGAACTGCTGTCTCAGATGGCGCGCCTTGTTCAAGATTTCCCGATTCAAAGCCTGCAACTGGCTTCCGCTGACTATCAGCCGGAACGGGAAGCTTATTTAGAGCAATTTGGAGCTGTGCGCGTGGAACACAGTTTGCTGATGTCTCGATCGGTGTGGCACAAATTGCGCGAGTCCAAGTTGGTCTCTCTCGAAGGACTCCAGCTATCAGAAATGCTGCAAAGCTTCCAGCCAACTCGCAAACCCGTACCGGGCCGGATGTCCTGGCTCGGCCCGATGGCTGGGGAAGCAGCAGCAGGGCCCGCATCCTCCGAGATAAAACCCCTCTTGACTGACTCAGGAAACAGCCAAACGAATCAAGTTAACCCCTTGAACTTCCAAAATTCCGAATCCTCGGCAACAGATAGCAGCAGCATTTTGCCTCTAAAATTGCCCGAATTGCCTCTAGACGAAGGCTCCCAAGACAAAAGTTAATACTTAATAGTTAAAAGCAGAAGGTAAAAGGTAGAAGGCAGAAAAAAAGAGAATTAATCATCAAAGAAATTCCTTTTTTCTGTCATAATTCCAAAACCTCCCTTCTGCTTTTAATCTTTTAATTATTAATATCAACCTAAGATTACCTATCTTATTCTTACTTTCTTCACTTCTTCCTTCGCGTCCTTCGCGTCTTCGCGGTTCGTTAAATAAGATTATTTCCGCAAAAAAATAGTAAATCTAAAATCTAAAATCTAAAATCTAAAATCTAAAATTGAATGTCCAACGATAAATTATGGATTTCAGCACTGGGATTAGATATCGGCCTCAAACGAGTCGGCATCGCCGGATGTGACGGCACCGGTTTAATAGCTACGGGAATTACAACACTGGTACGATCGTCCTTCGATCGAGACGTAGCTTATCTCCGAGAACTCGTGCGAGAGCGGAGAGTGCAAATTTTAGTGGCAGGCTTGCCCTACTCCCTGAGCGGAGAATTGGGTGCTCAAGCCCGACAGGTGCAGAAATATGCCAATCGCATCGCCACAGCCTTAGAGCTCCCCCTAGAGTACGTGGACGAGCGCCTGACTTCGGTTGAGGCAGAGGAATTGATGAAAACACAAGGGATTTCGGTGTCGCAAAATAAGGGTGCGATCGATCGCAAAGCAGCAGCCCTGATTTTGCAGCAGTGGCTAGACGAACGGAGGCAAAATATCTCCGCCCTTCCCAATCCTTGATAGCTGGTAACAAAGGCGTGATATCCTGGTTGTGCAAGTTTGCTACGCACACCTGTAACCCTTGACAAACTGGAGAAAATTCTGCTGTACCCTCGGTACTGAAGAAGCACAAAATCGTGATTTGTCCTCAGTGTCGCTTGCTGACTCGACTGAGATTTAAACGCTGCACTCGGAGCCTGTCGAAAAGGCAGCGAGTCTCGCGGTTTAAGCTGGTGGACTGGCGATCGCCCATTTAGCCAGAATATCGCCACGAAAATTCCCAATTGTCAAGCCAACGTTACTGAATTATTGACGGAAAACTAAGATACACGCGATGTCCTCATCCCCATACCGCAAAAAAGAGAATGGCAATTCCAACGAAGAGTCCGTCACCTTGACGGATGAAGTTGGGCGATCGCTAACTTGCAACATAGAATATTCTATGAACCTAGAAGGTCAAGAATACGCTTTGCTGCTTCCAATTGACTCACCCGTAGAAATTTTTACCTGGCAGGGAGACGAGACGGACGAAGCAGCAATTCCTGTAGAAGACGAGACCGAAATTGACAAAATTTTTGAGACTGCTAAAGTTGTCCTGCAAGAGCAGAACTTGACGCTCCGACGCACAGCGGTGACGCTGACTGTAGTTGGCGAATTGCCGGAATTTCCCGAAGAGGATATGGCATCCGATGTCGATCCTGATGAGGAGTCGGAGTTCGAGGAGCTGATGTGGCTGACCAGTTTCTACCACGAAGAACAGGAATATGCGATTTATACGCCTCTAGACCCGTTCTTTATCTTGGCTAGAATGGATGATGACGGCAAGCCAGAATTGCTCTCGGAAGAGGAGTTCCAAAGGCTGGAACCGATGTTACCTATGCTGGAAGACCAGTTTTTTGACGAGCTTGATTAGATATGAATTGCAGGCAAAAAACCTGATGGCAAAAAGCAGAATTTTTTACTATTTTATAAAACAGTAAACTGCTCGCCCGATCGAACTTTTTCGAGGTGGCAGCTTCTGCCTTCGCGATCGGGCTTTTGAATTGGGCCGCGTGGATTGGGTCTTTTAAAGGGCTTGTATTCGTAACTTTTCGGTCATCAATCGCAGGTCATCAGTCATTAGTCGCTAGTTAACCGCCGCTTATCCAGGACAACGGACTATGAATAAAGAACAAATGACAAAAGGCAGCGCGCGCGAGAGCCGAAAAGGTACTCCGCAAGTCTCTAAATGGTTGTTTTATCTGGCTTTGCTGCCGGTAATCTGGGGAGTTTGCGCTTGGCAAGGCTGGGCTTGGTGGAGCTGGGCTTCGGCGCCTCCTAAAATAGCTGAAACGTCAACTTCCACGGCAGAGGAGGATGCTGTTTCTATCCAAATCCCGGAGGGTACTCCCAGTCAAAAAATCGGCCGGGATTTAGAGGCTGCGGGGTTGATTCGATCGAGCTCGGCATGGAATATGTGGGCCCGCTGGATGACTCTGCAAAACCGCGAGGGAGGTTTTCAAGCAGGAACTTACCAACTGTCGCCGACTCAGCCTCTGAGTGCAGTTGCTGACAAAATTTGGAAGGGCGAAGTCGCACAGCAGAGTTTCACGATTCCCGAAGGGTGGTCGCTGCAACAAATGAGCACTTATTTTGAAGCGCAAGGCTTTTTTCCGGCTAAAGAGTTTATGGCGGTCGCGAGTCAAATTCCTTACGCTCAATACCCTTGGCTGCCGAGCGGATTGCCTCATTTGGAAGGTTTTTTGTACCCGGATACTTATCAGCTAGACGGCGATAGAATTACTCCTCAAGCTGCGATCGCACAAATGCTCACCCGTTTCGAGCAGACAGCTTTGCCGGTATATCAAAAAAATCAGAATAATACAACGCTATCTCTCAAAGAATGGGTGACTTTGGCCAGTATTGTAGAAAAAGAAGCTGTGGTTGCTTCCGAGCGGAACCGCATTTCTGGAGTGTTCAACAACCGTCTGAAAAAGGGTATGGCGTTGGGATCTGACCCGACAGTTGAATACGCTCTCGGTATCAGGCAAACTAAGGAAAAGCCTCTGACTTTTAAGCAAGTAGAAACGCCTTCTCCTTACAATACTTATATAAATCCAGGACTACCCCCAACTCCGATCGCATCTCCGGGAATAGCAAGTTTGGAGGCGACTCTGACTCCAGAAAATACAGAATACCTGTATTTTATGGCGCGGTATGACGGCACTCACATTTTCAGTCGCACTCTGGCCGAACACAATGCTGCTGTGGCTCAAGTTGACCAAAAAGTGCGATCGGGTCAATAGATGGGCAATGACTAATAAAAAAGTAAAAAGTCAAAAGTAACCCAGGAAAAGCAATAATTATTCACTTTTGATTTTTTACTTTTTCAATCTTTAACTCCCAATTTCTTATTTCTCAATCTAAAATCTAAAATCTAAAATCTAAAATCATTATGACTTGGGGTAAATTACTACAGCCTGACTTAGTTCTAGGCGATTCAGTCATGAAGTTAACGGCTGATATTCTGCAGAAATATCAGATAAAAGGATTAGTATTGGATGTGGACGAAACTCTGGTTCCCATTACGGCAATGAATGCTTCTCCTGAACTCAGCTTGTGGGTACAAGAAATTAAACCGGTGGTATCCCTATGGTTGGCGAGCAATAATTTAAGTCAAAATCGGATCGGTCGAATTGCTGAGTCTTTGAATTTACCATACATCACTGGTGCGGCTAAACCGTCCCGCCGCAAGTTGCGAACAGCAGTGACGGCGATGAATTTGCCGGTGGAACAGGTGGCGATGGTGGGCGATCGACTTTTTACTGATGTTTTAGCAGGCAATCGTTTGGGTATGTTCACTATTTTAGTGGAACCAATGGTTGATGCTGGGTATGCGCTTCGCAAGTATCCGGTGCGCTCTTTTGAAGTTTGGGTTTCTCAAGCTTTGGGGGCTTCTCTGAAAATTAAAGATTAGTCATTAGTCATTAATGCGGAGGGGGGGTTTATAAATATCCAGGACGTGAATCATAGAAGTTGGTGAACCCGCCCCTACAGTATTTGTTATAATCAACTAGACATTTCCCGAAAAGCCAGCTTTGAACAGGCAGGATGCCTGTTCCACAATAATAATTATTGGAGATGTCTACTGGAAATGATATTATCACTAATAACTAATAACTACTGACTGCTGACTACTGACTATTGACTACTGACTAATGACTAAAACTATTGTTGTTAAAATTGGAACTTCGACTCTGACTCGATCGACTACAGGAAACTTAGCTCTTTCAACTATTGCTGCATTGGTCGAAATTTTAGCTGATTTGCGGCAGCAAGGCCATCGAGTAGTTTTGGTTTCTTCGGGTGCGGTTGGGGTTGGCTGCGCCCGCTTGGGTTTGACGGAACGCCCGCGAAATATTGCTATGAAACAGGCTGTGGCGGCTGTGGGCCAAGGGCGGCTGATGCGGGTGTACGATGACTTGTTTACTACTCTACAACAGCCGATCGCTCAAGTATTGCTCACCAGGGGTGATTTAGTGCAGCGTAATGGTTATGTTAACGCTTGCAATACTTTTCAACAACTGCTCAGATTGGGCGTGATTCCGATCGTCAATGAAAACGATACAGTAGCGGTAGACGAGCTTAAATTTGGCGATAACGACACGCTTTCGGCGCTAGTAGCGAGTTTGGTAGAAGCAGATTGGTTGTTTGTACTCACAGATGTCGATCGGCTGTATTCCGCCGATCCGCGCAGCAATCCCGACGCGCAGCCGATCGCCCTAGTCCAAAGTATGGCACAGCTCACAGAATTTCAGGTGCAAACAGGAGATTCCCGCAGCGGTTGGGGAACCGGCGGTATGGTGACAAAAATTGAAGCAGCCAGAATAGCAACTGCATCGGGAGTACGGACTGTCATCACTGACGGCTGCTTTCCTGGTAATATCGAGAAAATACTTAACGGAGAGTCGATCGGTACTCAATTCGAGCCTCAACCGCGCCCTGTAAACGCTCGCAAACACTGGATAGCTAACGTGCTAATTCCGGCCGGAAAACTATATTTAGATGCGGGTGCTGTCAAAGCAATTTCCCACGGCGGAAAATCGCTTTTAGCTGCGGGTATTGCTCAAGTAGAAGGAGAATTTCAAGCTGATGATTCCGTGCAGTTGTGCGATGCAGCCGGCAAGCAAATTGCTAGAGGACTTGTGAATTATAGCAGTTTAGAACTGAGACAAATCCAAGGCTGCAAGTCAGAGAAAATTGCTGAGATTTTAGGCTATGCAGGCGTCGAAACGGCGGTACACCGAGATAATTTAGTGATTGTTTAAACTAACAAATATCGAGAAAGTCGATCGGGCAATGAGCAAAGGCAGAAATTGAGGATATTTGCAGCACAGTCTTGCAAGAATTTGTTTGGCTGTGTCTGAACAGCTCGTTCATCGCTTCTGTAAACAGTTCAAATACATTTTGTGCTAATTCTAAAGCTGCTTGGCATTCCGCATTAGTAAGTTTAATCTCTGCTAAAACTTCCAACATCTCTGGCGTGTTTAAAAGGTGATAATTTTCTAAACCCCCATAAGATCCTCCAAAATCAACAGATTCTTTTTTGTTAATTTGCTGTAATTCCATTACCACTGCTAGCGCCGCTTCAAAAAAAACTTGGGCCGTTCCTTCGAGGACTTCCACTAACACCAGTTTCTCAATGGGAGAAGCTTTCCAAGCGTAGCGTTCGAGCACTGAACATAGCGATCGAGTTTTTTTAGTTTCTTCACCCCAAAGCATTCTGAAATCGCCGCAACTCATTAATTGGTTTAAGCCCAGCTCATCTAAGTATTCTAGATAGTCGTGCCAGTAATAGTTTTTTTTATACGTATATTTATTAATTAGTTCCTGAACTTGGCTATTACTAGAAGATTCTCGCAATACATATTTATTTAAATCGCTCAATCCTACAGCCAAAGGAGCGAGTACAGGTGCAAAAATTAGTCGTTGATTCGCGTGAATGTGTTTATTGGCTAGAAAGTCAAACAAGGGCAATTTGGCAAACTCTTGCTTTTTTGGTTCAATGAATGCTACAATGGCTTTCATACTTTTTTCGCCTGAATAGTTGCTGTCAAGATAATTTTCATACCTCTGTTAATTATCTATATTTTTGAGCATAAATAATTGTGTTTCTTATCATACATATTTGTATTTAAGATCGTAGGTAAGAGTGTTTGCAGTCACAGCAAATTGTGACCGAAAGCATACATGATACAAGCCCCCGGATTCATCCGTGGAAAAATAAAAAACCTGTATCCGATAAAGGAGCCCCGAATTTATCCGTGGGGTCGATGGCTTCAATTCTAAAATCTAAAATCTAAAATCTAAAATCGCGCAATCGATTGACTTGTATCATGTTGTGCCAGAAGTTCGAGCATATTGTTCCCTAGACATAAAATGTTCTAGATTTAAATTGGGTATTTCTGGCGTTGCTCAAAGCCACCCCACAAGAGTTTGATTATTTATTGACCGATAATTTAAAGACTGATTAACTTAATATAGGCAAATGAGCATTCTGCTCAAAGTCCTAAAAAATGCTGTTTACAAAATCGGGATGCTCCCTGCAAATCAGTCCTAGACGCATAGGAGTCTCGAAACCAGGTTTCTTTGCAGATTCATCCCTGCTCAACAAAAATTTATCGTAGAAACCCGGTTTCTTTAACCCTTGCTTTTATTAGACCTCTTGCAAAAATAGCTGGGCCGGAGATCCCGTCCGAAAATTTGCTTAAAAGGACTTTTGCAAAAAGTCTATTGCTTCTTCCCTCTTTTCTCTTCCCTCTTCTTATTCCTTCTTCCTTCTTCCTGCGGCAATAAGCCTCCAAATGACAATTTCCAATTCTCAGAATTGCCTTTAGGTGCGTTGTGAGTTACTCTATCTTTTGGATCAGTTAACACAATTATAGGAGTTAATCTTGGAACGGACTTTTTTAGCGATTAAGCCCGACGGCGTACAACGCGGACTCGTCGGCGAAATTATCGGTCGTTTTGAAGCCAAGGGCTTTAAGCTAGTTGGTATGAAGCTAATGACGGCGAGTCGCGAACTAGCGGAACAACATTATGATGTTCACAAAGAAAAACCCTTCTTTGCTGGATTGGTAAACTTTATCACTTCAGGCCCTGTTGTGGCGATGGTGTGGGAAGGCGACGGCGTTGTGGCATCGGCGAGAAAAATCATTGGTGCTACAAATCCTCTGAATGCAGAACCTGCGACAATTCGGGGAGATTTTGCCGTGAATGTCGGCCGTAATCTCATTCACGGTTCTGATGCTGTCGAGACTGCCCGCTCGGAAATTAGCCTTTGGTTCAAGGAAGAAGAATTGAGTGCTTGGACACCTTGTTTAACTCCTTGGATTGTGGAATAGTTTTGATATTCTCCCGATGGTTAATCGGGAGATATAACCTTTCTCAGACAGATGAAATATCCTGTTGCGGACTCACTCATAACTGTAAAATATAGAAGAGTTTGACAGTTTTACTCGTTACCAAGCTATTTCTAGTAACGAGAATAAAAAACGTTAATCGGAACTTAAAAACTCCAAATAATTATTAGTCAATTCTTTGACTGCTAATTCGTAAAACTGTTGACCGTGTTCGGCGGTTGCTAAGCCCGGATTTGAACCCATTCTCCCGTCGGGAAATCGGCGACGGAAGTCAGCGGCACCGTAAATTTTGTGCCCGGAAGCGACTTCTTCCGAAAGCGGAGCTTGCTTGATTGCTTCTGGATAAAGGTACTGGGTTAAGGCGATTTCGCTGGGGGTGGCGTGGGAGCCTTCTTGGTTTCCGTACAATTCTTTTGCTAGTTTGTAGACTGATCCGCACATAAACCAGTTGCCGATTTGACACTGGATTCGATCGGCATTCGGTAAATTTAAGTCAGACAAATGCGCGTAAGTCTCGGAAAATGCTGCTTTCATCGTGGCAATGTTGCCGCCGTGACCGTTGATGAAGAAATATTTCTCAAATCCCGCTTTTGCCAAAGATGTGATGTAATCCCGGATTACCAGTATCAGCGTCTGCGGTCGGAAACTGATTGTGCCGGGAAAGCTGGTGTGGTGCAAGGCCATCCCGACATTAATTGTCGGGCCGATTAAGGCATTGGCAGCTTCGCCGACACCGTGGGCGATCGCCTTGGCAGCAATGGCGTCAGTGCCGATCAAGCCGGTGGGCCCGTGCTGTTCGGTGGAGCCGATCGGGATAATTATGCCTCGCGAGCTTTCGAGATAAGCTTCTACTTCGGGCCAGGTACTCAAATGCAGCAACATGATAGGCAGTCTACAGAATTTTTACTTGCTATCGTCGATCGTAGCCGGCACGGGAAGAATAAGGAATTTGGAGCAACTTATTATTGTATTCTTAAAAAAAGCTCTTAAAGTGCGATCGCTACTTTACTGTTATATTACTTAACGTTAATAATTTAACCAATTGATTACCAAAATTTTACCTTTTAATAACCTTTTAACAGTAGTATAACAAGCATATCCCTCTAGATTGGGTGTTACGTGGTCAATTAACAGCGGGCAATGTTTTATGAAATTAACACCGACCCCGAAAAATGACCAGACTTCTGTGGCCTGGACGCAGGCAGACAGCGCGGTTCCGGCAACTGCTCTACGGCTGTATTCCTTACACGAGCAAGTAGCAAAGGTCGAGCGCGTGTCTGTGGGATGGACTGGCGAAGGATTCTAAGCGATCGAACTTTTTGGCGATCGTACAAGCGATCGCAGCGCGAGAGTGCCTCAGCTACTGAAGAAGGTACCTCGCGCTAGCCACATACAAACATCACTCCCACTTATATTTATGTCTTCTGCTGAATTAAGCGAAAGTCCTTCAAGGTTGGCTGTTGGACAAGCCGGCCGTATCTTGTTATTGGAAGGTGAAGATCTGTTGCGGGAAATGCTAGCTTTAGCCCTTAAAGAACAGGGCTATGAGGTGGTGGTTACTAGCGACGGGCGCAACGCGCTGCCTTCTGTACAGGCTGCTTCGTCATACCACGGTGAATTTGCCTTCAACCTGTTAATTATGGATTCAATTAACGGTTTGGATCTGTGTCGAATGTTACGGCATCAAGGAAATCCCGTCCCTATTTTGATTATCGGTGCTAGAGGAAGTGCCAACAATTGCGCTTTTTACCTAGAAGCCGGATCGGATGATTATCTGACTAAGCCTTTTGGAATGCGGGAGTTTATCGCTCGCTGTCGGGCGCTGATGCGACGCCAGCGCCTCGGTCAGTTGCGACAACCGATGATGCTGCAATATAAGAGCATAACTCTGTATCCTGAAGAGTGCCGCGTGTTGGTTCGTGGTCTGGAAGTGAAATTTTCTCCTAAACAGTTTCGCTTACTAGAACTATTTATGAGTTATCCCCGGCGAGTTTGGTCTCGCGATCAGTTGCTGGAAAAAATTTGGGGTCAAGATTTTATCGGAGACAGCAAAACAGTTGACGTTCACATCCGCTGGCTGCGCGAAAAGTTGGAAATAGATCCGGGCCAACCGGAATATATCATTACAGTACGCGGGTTTGGCTATCGATTTGGTTAAATTATTAAATCAGTTGTAGGGTGGTAAATTGCAGTCGAATAGACAAATAAGGACACAAAAATGTTGTGTCCTTCTTTGTCTATGGAGGGTGGGCTATACAATAGCTTGGAGGTGCAACCAGTAGAGCTATTGTAGCGACTGTTGCCGTTTTCTTTTACTCGCTCGCGATCGGTATAAACTCACATATTGCAGCATTTTCAAGAACAGGCTTTCCGGCCTGTTCCACAAATAGTGAATTTTCTTTCTTGTGGAACAGGCATCTTGCCTGTTGCTGATGCAAAATGCCTGTTCCACAAATAGTGAATTTTCTTTCTTGTGGAACAGGCATCTTGCCTGTTCATAAAAAGCTTATTGAGAATGCTGCAACATCTCAGCATAAATCAAAACTCCCCTGTCCACTCCCAACAATCAAGTTTAGAGCAATCTCCTGGAACCGCAACAGCCGCCACCATATCTGAACTGGGAATTAATTCAATTAAAGACCATCTCGATGCTTCTTCGGGGTTGTCTTCAACATTTAACAGCGCTGCAGGTTCTCCTGGTGCGAGGCTGACATCAAACTGATTCAGGGGAATAGAAAGTCCTTTACCAACTGCTTTGATATAGGCTTCTTTGCGAGTCCAGCAGGTGAAAAAAGCTCTGGGTTGGAGATGTTCTGGGAGCGAAAGCAATACAGATTTTTCTAATGGTGAAAAAAACTTTTCAGCAATCTCCTGACAAGGAAAGTTGGGATTTATGCTTTCAATATCGACACCAATATCTCGATTTTTGGTAATCGCAATTAGAGCCATGTTCCCTGAGTGAGACAAATTGAAACGCAGCGTATTTCCACCTTGGGCGGCGATGAGAGAGGGTTTGCCGTAGGGATTGTAGTCAAAGCGCAAAATGTGAGGATTTATGTTAAGATAGCGACTCAGAATCGCTCTGAGTGCGCCACGACTCACAATAAATTGCGATCGACCTTTGGGAAAGTGAAAACCCTCGGCTTTTGTCCGCTCGTCGGTAGAGAGAGTCTGTTGTAAACTCTGCAAGCAAGATTCTGTTTGAGTCAGAGACACGCGCCAAACATGAATTTCGCCCAGATCCAATATCAGGTTTTGCGGTGGGGACTTCCACGAATCAAAAGCAGCAATCATGTATTTATCTTTTTTTCTGAGTCACCTCATTCAGCATTCCCAGAAACAGGCAAGATGCCTGTTCTACTTTTGTTCTACTTTGAGAAACAGGCAAGATGCCTGTTCTACTTTGAGAAACAGGCAAGATGCCTGTTCTACTTTGAGAAACAGGCAAGATGCCTGTTCTACAATAGATAAATTTCAATCCCAAGAATCAATTAATCCAGGTTTGTACAACTTTTCCTGCTAATTGCTGTCCCAACCAAGGCGTATTTGCCGATCGCGACTTCAGACTTTGCCCGTCAACAGTCCAACTCATTTCCGGGTCGAACAAAATCAACTCAGCAGAGACTCCCGGTGCAACCGTGAGGGGGGTTTGTCCGAGACAAACGGCAGGGCCTGCGCTCAACACTCGCCACAGTTCCAAAGCTGAAAATTCGCCCGTTTCTACCAGTCCGTGCCACAGCAAAGGCAAAGCTAATTCCAAGCCGATCGCCCCGGGCGGACTATCAGCAAAAGCCACAGTTTTCTCCTCATAAGTATGCGGGTTGTGGTCGATCGCGATCGCATCAATTACGCCATCTTTCACAGCTTGAATCAACGCTAATTGATCGCTGAGATTGCCCAACGGCGGTTCTAGGCGTAAATTCGGATCGTAGGGCAACGAAGCAGTCAGAGCATTTTTCCCGCCGGAATCTTGAGAGTTTCCTGAAATTGCCCCGACATTCAACAGCAAGTGCATCCAAGTCACACTCGCAGTCACCGGCAAACCCCGCGCCTTCGCATCTCGAATCAATTCCACGCTGCGCGCCGTAGAAACGCGCATAATGTGAACCGGAGTTCCCGCAGATGCCACCAACTCCAGGATTGCCGCCAAAGCCGAAGTTTCTGCACTCGCCGGAATTCCAGGCAAACCCAAGCGCACCGACACCGCACCCTCCCGCGCCGCCCCGTTTCCTGCCAAAGTTCGATCGCACGGCCACAAAGCCACCGACTTGCCCAAAGGCTTGATATACTCCAGCAAACGCCTCACCAGAGCCGGATTAGACAGCGGCGAACCGTCCGCAAAACCCACCACTGCACAGGAGGCCAGCTCGCCCAACTCGGCCATCTGCTGCCCTTTAACGCCCGCTGTCAGCGCGCCCCAAAAATACAAGCGGGGCAGCCCCGGCCGCAAATTGCGGATATGTTGCTGCAACAAAGCTAAACCGGCCAAATTGTCAACAGGTGGCGAAGTATCCGGCAAAATCGCCACTCGCGTAAAACCCCCAGCCGCCGCAGCCTGCATCAAAGATTCCAGCGTTTCCCGATCCTCGAAACCCGGTTCTCCGCTGTGGCTGTAGATATCAGTTAGCCCCGGCCCCAAAATCAGTCCCTGGCAATCCCGCACTTCTGTGTCAGCGGGAAACTCAGCAATTTTTTCCTCAACTGCTTTGATATTACCTTCAGCAATCAGAGTATCAGCGATGCGATCGCTCCCTGAAACTGGATCTAGCACTCGTACATTTTGTAGCAGTTGGCGGCTCATATAACAGAAGGAAGTTCGGCAACGGATTATGTAACGGATGTAACGGATGTAACGGATGTAAAGGATAGAAAGAAGAAGGAAGAAGGAAGAAGCAATCCAGCGCATTAGTTTCAGGAATTAAGAACTTCCTAAGCGTCGGGCGCGGTTGTTATCAAAATTCAAACATTTTTCAGGCGGGCGAAGCGTAGCGGTGGGCGTTCCTTCCGCTACGGGTTCGCGATCGGCACTTTACTAATTAGAGTGCTCCGGCTGCTGTTTTGTCAAAAACGCCGCCGCTCAAATGAGTTGTGACATTCATCGCTTGTAATACTGGCAAACCATCGGGGCCGTGGGGATAATCAATCACGCTAACGGCTCCGTTTCCTTGTTTGAATTTCCAGAAATGTTCGGGTTCTAAACCGAATAGGTGGCAGAGAATTGCTTTGTTAATGGCGTCGTGAGCAACGACAATGCCAGTACCTGAAACAGATTGTACGATTTCTCGCCAAGCTGCGATCGCCCGATCCCAAACTTGCTGCAAATTCTCTCCTTCGGGCATTTGGACTTTTTCAGGAGATGTTTTCCATTCCTGTAGCAAACCCGGATAGGATTGTTCGATTTCTGATTCAAACTTTCCTTCCCAAAGTCCGTGGCTAATTTCTCTCAAGTCGTCGCGGAGTTCTAGTTGCAAACCGCCGTGATGTTGGAGAATAATTTCCGCTGTTTCTTTCGGGCGCAGCATCGAACTGCTAATCGCAAAATCTAATTTTACATTCTTGAGAAATTCTGCTGCCCGCCGGGATTGTTCGCGGCCGTTATCGTTGAGAGGTACGTCTATTTGCCCCTGAAATTTACCTGCTTTATTCCAGTCGGTTTCGCCGTGACGCACCAGCAACAAGCGGGGGCCTTGGTGTCCGTCCCTCGGTTTGGGAAAATTTTCCCCGGTATGGGAAGTTAAATTCACTGACTCTAATTGAACTGGAACTTTCTTTTTTGGCTCTCCTGGCTCGTCGTTGGTAACAGGGGAAGTTCCAAAATTAATTACGCTAATTCCGCAATTTGACTGTTGGATTGATTGATAGTAATCTGGGGTAATTTCTGAGGCTGTGGCGATGAGAGCGCGGTTGATTCCGTTGTGACCTACTACTAGAATTGTGCCGTCTTGGTGACGCGATAAAAGTTCTTGCCAAAAATGACGGGCGTTAGCAAAAACGGCTAATACGGGAAAGTGTTCGATTTCTCCGTCA
Source organism: Microcoleus sp. AT8-B5 (assembly GCF_036705565.1). Taxonomy (NCBI): domain Bacteria; kingdom Bacillati; phylum Cyanobacteriota; class Cyanophyceae; order Oscillatoriales; family Microcoleaceae; genus Microcoleus; species Microcoleus sp. AT8-B5. The sequence continues at coordinate 3,369 of NZ_JAUBUY010000004.1, read as the reverse complement.
GCAGATGGCAGTTTCATGGAAAATTTGTCGGGCTGTCTTTGCCACTGCTGATATGCTTCGGGGAATTTGTCTATAGCATCTTGCCGCAGCATTCCTTCCCACAGAGGCAAATCGATTTCCATCAAATTATCAGTTGGCTGGAGTTGTGGCGGATTTGTCAAGCGCGACAGGATGATTTCCGCTGTTTCTTTGGCTCGTTGCAGGGGACTGGTATAGGCGGCATCAAAGGCGATACTGCTGAGTGTGTCGCCTACTTGCAGGGCGGCGCTGCGGCCTGCTTCTGTCAAAATTGATTTATCGAGGCGGCCTTGGATGCGGCGTTCTTGATTGTATGTGCTTTTGCCGTGACGGACTAAGATAATGCGAGTCATTCGATTTTAGATTTTAGATTTTAGATTTTAGATTTAGCCTGTTACTGCGCTTCGGGTGCGGGGTGCACGCCTTACCCAGTATTCGGGTGCGAGGCGAGTCAAAAAGATGAGCCAGTGAAATTTTACCAGTTGTCGGGATACTCTCGTCTGCAACGACCTATGATTAAAGACGGAAAAGATTTAGCCACGGATTCGCGCGGGACGGAAAAGCAGGAATGACACTGAAGCGGGTTATTTTAGGTATTTTAACGGCGATCGCGATCGCCCTGGTCGGTTTATCTTTACTTGCTAGTTGGAATCAGCCGCAAATTCAAAGCCGGCTGGAACTCTACCAGACAAATTTGCTGCTGCACGCCTCGGAGTGGCAAGGAGAAAATAATCAGAGTGCTAATTTAAGTTCGGCGCGCAACAATATTGTCGGTGCAGATCCTTTAAATACGGCTTTGACGCAATATCAAGAAGCGCGAGACTCGACTCGCAAAACTCTCGAAACATCTCAAGCACAAGTTAAAGAAATTCAGTCGGCAATTGCCTCTAAGTCTGAGGATAATACTCTGAATTTGGCTCAAAATAAGGCGGCGTCCGAGTCGATCAAGCAACAGTCAGTGCTGCTAAACGAACTTGACTTGCGATTGGGAATTTTGCAGGCAAGCAGTGGTAAAACTGAGGCGGCGATCCAAACTTGGAAAAATTTAGTTGAGCGGTACAACACTCAAATTGATTACGATCCTGCGGCGGTAACTGCTAAAGTTTTAACTGGAATTTGGAGCAATCCGGCTCAACTTCTGCCGGATGCCGAGCAGAACATTCAAAAGTCTTTGGATGGCTGGTTTCGCTATCGCGCTCTCGCTCAACTTTACAAGCTGCAAGAACGTTCTAAAGAGCTGGTGGCGCTGCAAGCAGCAGAGCAAGTAACAGCCCAGCAAGCTGTAGAAAAGTTGGCAATTATTGTCGGCGTTCCGGCTATTTCGCTTTGTATTGGTACGGTTTTGCTGGTTGGTTTGAGCCTGCAGTGGCTGTTGCAGCGGCAGCAGTTAGATACAGCAGGTTCCGGCCCGGTGTTGGCGCGAAATGCAAGCTTGACTTGGGATGTGCCTTGGGATGGCGAGATTGTTTGGCAGGTGCTGGTGGTCGGCTTTTTCTTTGTCGGGCAAATCTTGATTCCCTATTTGCTGCTGCCTGTTTCTCTGGCTGTTTTAAAACTGAATCCTGCTACTTTTGACCCGCGCGAGAAGGCTTTTTATATCTTTGCTACTTATTTGTTGCTGTCGGCGGGGGGGCTTTCGGTACTGTATTTTTCGGTGAAGTCTTTTTTGCCTTTGCCTGATGGTTGGTTTCGGATTAATTTGCGGGGAAATTGGTTTTTGTGGGGTTTTGGCGGCTATTTTGCGGCTTTGCCTTTGGTGGTTTTGGTGTCGCTGATCAATCAGCAGTTATGGCAGGGACAAGGTGGCAGTAATCCGATTTTGCCGATCGTTCTCGAAGGTAGGGATAACGTGGCTTTGGCGGTGTTTTTCGGCACTGCTGCGATCGCGGCTCCGGTTTTTGAGGAAATTGTGTTTCGGGGCTTTCTACTACCTTCTCTGACTCGCTATTTGCCTGTTTGGGGGGCGATCGCAGCTTCTGCTTTCTTGTTTGCTGTGGCTCACTTGAGTGTGTCTGAGATTCTGCCTTTGGCGACTTTGGGTGCGGTTTTGGGGTTTGTGTACACGCGATCGCGAAATCTCCTTGCTCCTATGCTTCTCCACAGTCTTTGGAATAGCGGTACTCTCTTGAGTCTGTTTCTTTTGGGCGGCGGCGCGAGTTAATTGGGGCGGTTGTTAATAATTGTGAATTAACCGAGTTTTTTTGACAGTTTTCGTGCGGGCGATCGACTCTTGCCAAAAACAGCAGTAGGCTGTTCGCTGCGCCCCTGATATCTAGGCCGGTACAATAACCGGAACTCCCATAGGGGCGGGTTCACATTAATCTGTAATATTAGCCACAGATCCAGATAGACCCGCCCCGGTTCCTTACTTTAGCGGAAAAACAGGGTTTAAGATGGAAGTAATATCTTGTCGGCTGTTGATTGAGAGACTCACGCGGGCGATCGCACCCAGCGGAAGTTGACAATCCGGCTAATTTATAGCTAAATTTTAATTTAGGATGAGGCTTAAACCCATGAGCAATTTGAACAGCCGCAACTTAGAGGGAACGCCGAGTTGGATGCGTTTCGCACCCTACGCAGCCTTGGGTCTGTTAATATTTTCTTTCAATTCAGGCAGCGAACTCAATTATTTCTTGAGAGGCTACTTGGTCATTATACAAGCTCAAGCCGGTATTGTTCTGCTGTATTTTGCGATGTCTAAGTTTCGCAAAAACCCAAATAAATGAGTAAAAATTAGTAACATTACTTAGCTCGATCGTTCAAGGTCGTGCATTCAAAGTCGATGGCGGAAGTTAAAATAAAAAACTGGGGAAAGTAAAAATGGTAAAAGATAAAACCGTAGCAGTTCTGTTAGCTTTCTTTGTAGGAGGTTTCGGAATTCACAAATTTTATTTGGGCAATAACTTAGCAGGGGTATTATACTTGCTATTTTCTGGGACATTAATTCCGTTCGTGATCGCATTTTTCGATTTTCTGGGACTGCTGCTGATGTCGGAACAAGCTTTTCAGGTTCAGTACAATGGCGGCACGTTGCCGTCGGGCTATGTCCTCAGAGCGGCAAAAGATGTAACCGGGGCGATCGGCGAATTGAAAAAACTTTACGATATGGGCGCAATTACCGCCGAAGAATATGAGGAAAAACGCCAAAAACTGTTGCGAGAATTGTAATTAAGAAGGAAGTTCGGCAACGGATTATGTAACGGATGTAACGGATGTAACGGATGTAACGGATGCAACGGATGCAACGGATGTCAGTCCGATGGAAGAAGGTAGAAGGTAAGGATTCAGGTCAAAAAAACTTCAGTGTCAAAAGCTGGTAAAATAAACGAATGAAAAAGCCCGCAGCCACCA